>JASHQS010000211.1 GCA_030038995.1 Xanthobacteraceae bacterium | reverse complement strand
TCGCGCTGCACCGCATCCGGGAAACAGGCCCATGTTAGCGCCTATGCGCGAAAGCGGGGACCCAGTGCGTTGGTCCGATAATGAGTGCGCTCCAACTGGATTCCCGCTTGCGCGGGAATGAGCGGAATTTATGAAGCAGAATCCGCATCGGCGTTACTCGCCGCCGCCAAGCGCTCCTGCGCCAGGCGTTGGAGCGCCGGGCGGTCGAGCTTGTTGGTCGAGGCGAGCGGCAGCTCGTCGACGAACCAGACGTGGCGCGGGTGCTGGTAGGCCGGTGCGTGCGCCAGCGCAAAGCGCTTGACGGCGTCGGCATCGAGCGCGCGACCGGGTTTTGCGATCACGAAGGCGGCCGGCTTTTGCCCCTTGATGTCGTCATCGACCGGCACCACCGCCGCCTGCGCCACGTCCGGATGCCGCTCCAGCATGCGCTCGACGTCGGCCGGATAAATGTTCTCGCCGCCGCAGACGAACATGTCGTCGGCGCGGCCGACGAAATAATAAAAGCCGTCGGCGTCGCGGCGGAACACGTCGCCGGTGACGTAATAGCCGTCCGGCGTGAGCGGCCCCCGCCCTTCGCCTGCCTTGCTTGCGAGGGCGGCAGGGGAGGCGGCCGGCCGATTGTGATAGCCGAGCATCAGCGCCGGGCATTTCATTTCCAGCACGCCCTGATCGGCATCGCGGTTTTTGTTGCCGTCGACCAGGCGCACGCGCACTTGCGGATGCGGATAGCCGACCGAGAGTTCGGGCTGCGGCAAACCCTTGGGATGCGGGCCGAACACCACCGGCCCGGCCTCGGTGGTGCCGTACGCATTGGTCACGCAGGCGCGCGGCAGCGCCGCCCGCAACGCCGCCATGAGCGCGGCGCTGACCGGCGCCGAGCCCATGCGCACGAACGCTACGCTGGACAGGTCGGTGCGCGCCAGCAATTCGCGCTCGCGCAGCATCATGGCGATCATCGGCGGCACCGCGGTGAGGAAGCTGCAGCGGTAGCGCCCGATCGCCTCGATATAGGCGCGCGCCGAAAATTGCGGCAGCAGCACGATGGTGGCGTAGGCAGCGCAGGCGAGCTTGGCCAGCGCCAGCGCGTTCATGTGATAGAGCGGCGCCGCGATCAGATAGACGTGGCGGTCAAGGCCGGGCGCGAGCCGGGTCTCGACGACCCAGATGTGGCTGCCGTGCGAGAGCACGACGCCTTTGGGCGTGCCGGTCGAGCCCGACGTGTAGAGAAACATCGCCGGCTCGTCGGTTGCCGGCGTGACGGCGTCGAACGGGCCGGGATCGAGGAAGCGTTCGAAGGCGGCGCCAAACGTCACGCGGGCAATGTCGCCTGGGCAGTCCGGCGCGCGGGCGGCGTCGCAGAACGCGAGCCTGGCGGCGGCGTCGCCAAAGATGAAACGGATCGTCTGCCGCGGCAACTTGAAATTCACCGGCACCGCGACGAGGCCGGCGCGCATGATGCCGTAATAGGCGGCGATGTATTCGGCGCGGTTGGCGGCAAGAATGGCGACGCGGTCGCCGCGAGCGAAGCCGCGCCCAAGCAATGCGCGCGCCACGCCGTTCGCCATGGCGTCGAGCTGCGCGAAGCTGATTTGGCGCGGACCGTACTCGCCGCCGAGATCGATGATGGCGACCTTATCGAGATCGCGGCCGCGCGGGATCAGATCGCCGAGGTTTTGGAAATGCGGCATATGGCCGGCTCATGCGTATCCCTTCACCTCTCCCTGCAGGGAGGTGATTTGTGTCACGGCGTCACCACCACCTTGCCGACTGCCGCGCGGCTCTCGATCAGGCGCAAGCCTTCGCGCGCCGCTTCGAGCGGCAGCACCTTGTCGATCACCGGCTTCATCCTGCCGGCGCTGATCAGCCGCAGCAATGCCGACAGGTCATCGTCGTAGAAGCTGTTGGAGCCGATGATCTTCAGCTCGAAACTCCACACGTAGCGCAAATCCTCCTTGGGATCGTAGCCGGCGGTGGCGCCGCAGACCAGAAGCTTGCCGCCGCGCTTGAGGCAGCGCAGCGACGGCAGCCAGGTGTCGCCGCCGGTGAAGTTGATCACCACGTCGACGCCGCCGTCGAAGCTGCGCCGCTGTGGCTTGCCGTAGGTCTCGACCGCCCATTTCGACCAGTCGGTGTCGCGGTAATTGATCACGTGATCGGCGCCGAGCGTTTTGAGCCGTTGGAGTTTTTCGGCGCTCGACGCGCAGGCGACGACTTCGGCGCCAAGGAGCTTCGCCAGGATCACGCAGCCGGTGCCGACGCCGCCGGCGGCGCCGAGCACCAGCACCCGCTCGCCGGCTTCGACCGTCTTGTGCGTGACCAGCATGCGGTGCGCGGTGCCGTAGGCGACCGGCAGCGCCGCGGCGTCGGCGAAATCGACGCCGTCCGGCATGGCGACGAGCTGGTCGGCGGCGACCAGGCAATATTCCGCCATGCCGCCGTCGAGCATTTCGCCCATCAGGCCTTTTGTCTTGTTGACCGGATTGACCAGCACGCGGTCGCCGGCCTTCCGGCCGGCGACGCCGGCGCCGACCTCGGCGATCTCGCCCGCCATGTCGAGGCCGATGACCACCGGCAGCGGCACCTTGATGCCCGGCATGCCGCGCACCGTGAACACGTCGTGATAATTGAACGAGGCGGCACGCACGCGAATGACGACGTGGCCTTCGGTCGCCTGCGGCGTCGGGTAATCGTCGACGACGGCGAGATCGTCGAGGCTGCCGTGGCGGCGGAGGACGAGAGCCTTCATCGTCATCACACTCCTGGGCATCCCTCAACACGTCTTTGCCGGGCTTGACCCGGCAATCCATGCTGCGGCGGCGCTTATCCCTTACCTACCGAAAAGACCTCACATCAGCATGGATGCGCGGGTCAAGCCCGCGCATGACGAGCGCAAATGTGATACCAACGGCTGCTGATATGAGCGTGACCTGGATGCAGGAAAACTTCCGCCAGTTCCTCGATCGGCTGCGGCAGGTCGGCGAATTGGTCGACCTGCACCAGCCGGTCGACATCCGCCACATCGCCACCCTGGTCGATCAGGCCGCGACCGCGCTCTATTTCCATGACGTCATCGGCTACGCCATGCCGGTCGTGTCCGGCATCATCCGCTCGCGCCAGCGCGCCGTGATGTCGCTCGGCTGCAAAACTTTTGCCGAGATCGAGCGGAAGCTGGCGCAGGCGATCGCCGCGCCGATTCCGCCGAAGCACGTCAAGACTTCGCCGACCCGCGAGGTGACGCTCGTCGGCGACGGCGTCGATTTGTTCCGGCTGCCGATCCCGATGTCGTCGATCTATGACGGCGGGCCGATGATCACCGCGGGCGTCGTCATCGCCCGCGATCCCGAGCTCGGCTTCAATTCCGGCATCTACCGCTTCATCGTCAAGGAAAAGGCGCTGACCGGCATCGACCTGGTGACGCCCAACAACATGCGGCTGTTCGTGCAGCGCGCGCTCGCCCGCAACGAAAAGCTGCCGATCGCGATCTCGATCGGCACCCATCCGATCGAGATCGCCGGCTCCGGCTATCGCGCGCCGCTCGGCGTCGACGAGATGGCGATCGCCGGCGGCATCCGCGGCGCGCCGGTCGAGCTCGCGCCCTGCGCCACCATCGATGTGCCCTACATCGCCGACGCCGAGATCGTGCTCGAGGCCGAGGTGCTGCCGACCGGCTGGACTTTTCCGGAAGGCCGCTTCGGCGAGTTCACGCGGCTGATGGGCGGGCTGCACTGGAATCCGCTGGTGCGCATCAAGGCGATGTCGATGCGGAAGGACGCGGTCTACTACAATCTGCACATGCCGTGGGAGAACACCTGGCTCGCGGCGCCGACGCGCTACGCCGCGATCCGCCAGGCGCTGCGCAATGCCGGCGTGCAGGTCAAGGACATCAACGTCACGCTCGGCGGCTGCGCGTTCTGGCACGCCGTGATCTCGATCAGGAAGCAGCCGGGCGAAGGCAAGAACGCGCTCCTTGCCGCGCTGTCGGTGATGGATCTCAAGCACGTCGTCGTGGTCGACGATGACATCGACGTCAACGATCCGGCCGAGGTCGAATGGGCCATCGCCACCCGCGTGCAGGGCGACCGCGACGTGATGATCGTGGCGAACGCGCGGGCAAAACCGCTCGACCCCAGCCTGCCGCAGGGATTCGGCGTGGTGCCGACGGGAGCCAAGGTCGGCATCGACGCCACCATTGCGGACAACGTTCCGCGCGAATATTACGAGCGCATCACCTACGCCTACGCCGACCGCGCCAAGATCGCCGATTACGTCAACGGCAAGCGCGACGCGGCGGGCGAAGCCGGCGACGAGGCCGCCGTCGAAAAACTCGCGGCAAAAATCCTCGACGCCATCGCCGACGAGCCGCTCTATTACACCGATGTCGCGGAAAAATTCTCGAGCTACGATTTCCGCACCATCGCCCGCGCCATCGGCCACCTCCACGCGACCCAGAAGCTCTGGCAAGACCCGCGCGGCCGGCTCTGCGTGCGCGGCTCGCAGTTCGCGGCCAAGCCGCCCAGCAGGGCGGGTTAGTTTTACTGCGTCAAAAGTTCGGAGCGCCCATCGAGATACTGCCGGAAACGCGGCGCTCATGGACCTGCCCTCTCCCCTTGCCGGAGAGGGCAACTCGGCGGTTCAACAACAAAAGCGGGTGAGGGTCGCGGGCCGCAACCCCTCACCGGGCCGAGTTTGTTGCGCGGCTTGCGTCGCCCTCTCCCGCAAGGGGAGAGGGCGCTATAACGCACGCCGCGCTTTCCGACGCAGTAAGGTTAGCCGAGAGGCGTAAAGCGCCGTTGGCGATGCTTGCGGCGGAATACGCTTGGCTATCTGCCCTACGCTTTGGCGAACGCTGTCGGGGCTAAAGCAGACGTATATCCATCGCGGCCGATCGGTCGCTTATGACCGCTGATTCCCAAATTCAAAATGAGGCACCACCCACAAATGGCCTTTGAGACTGGAGCAGTATGTCGTACGCTTTCGGCTAGTCGGTAAAATAGATAATGTGAAGCTCGCATTCGAGGCCCTTCGGGCCAATCGGGCTCACGCGACTGGGAGGCGGCGATGGCGGCATTGAAGAAAGCCTTGTTCATTCTCGTTCTCGGTGTGACGGCGGCTGCCGCGGCGGAGTTCCCGGCCCGCAAAGCCGGGCTATGGATCCTAAGCGTGAAATCCCCCGCCGGCCGCACTGTCTCGATGCAAGAGTGCGTCGACGCCAAGACCGATGCAGCGCTGCAATCGATGAGCGGCGGCATGGCCCAGCGAGCGTGTTCCAAGCGCGACATACAGCGGTCAGGCAATACGATAACGATCGACTCGGTCTGCACGATCGCCGGACGGACCCGCACGGCGCGAGCGGTCATCACCGGCAGTTTCGACAGCGCCTACACGATGGTGATAACGAGCCAGGGCGAAGGAGCGCCACCGACAAGCACCACCATGACGGCAAAGTGGACCGGGCCCTGCGCGGCCGGCCAAAAGCCGGGCGATGTGATCATGGGAAACGGCTTCAAGATGAACATTTTCGAAATGCAGAAGGGCACAGGTCGGCCCGCAGTGCCCGTGCCGCCCAGCCGTTGATCACGCCTGGAAGCCGCTGGTAACAAAACAGCAATGCGATCAATCCGGCCGCGGTGCACTTGGATGCAGATGGCGCATCGCGTCGGTTTGATTTTGCCGTTCTGACCTCCGCCAACCTGTCCGAGCGACAAACGCGAGCCCAACATGACCGACACGCCCCAATACACACCGCCGGACGTCTGGGTCTGGGAGAAGAACGACAGTCCCAACTGGCGCTATGCCCATGTCAATCGCCCTATCGCGGGTGCGACGCATGAGAAGGAGTTGGCGCGCGGCAAGCATCCGCTGCAGCTCTATTCACTGGCGACGCCCAATGGCGTCAAGGTTACAATCATGCTGGAGGAATTGCTGGCCGCCGGTCACAGCGGAGCGGAATATGACGCCTGGCTGATCCGGATCGGCGAGGGCGACCAGTTCGGCAGCGGATTTGTCGGGGTGAACCCGAATTCCAAAATCCCGGCGCTCATGGACTACAGCCAACAGACGCCGCAACGCGTGTTCGAATCCGGCGCGATCCTGCTTTACCTCGCGGATAAATTCGGCGCCTTTCTGCCAAAGGAGCGCGGCAAGCGCACCGAGGCGCTGAACTGGTTGTTCTGGCAGATGGGTTCAACGCCCTATGTCGGCGGCGGCTTCGGGCATTTCTACGCCTATGCTCCGGTGAAGATCAAATACGCCATCAACCGTTTTGCGATGGAGGTGAAGCGCCAGCTCGACGTGCTCGACCGGCAGCTTGCGCACAATCGGTTCATCGCCGGCGACGAATATACCATCGCCGACATGGCGATTTGGCCGTGGTACGGCAACGGCATGTTGAACGGCGCCTCATACAACGACCCGCGCAAGTTCCTGCAGACGCAAGACTACAAAAACCTGACGCGCTGGACGAAACAAATCGGCGAACGTCCGGCCGTCAAGCGCGGGCGAATGGTCAATCGCACCAGCGGGCCGCTTGAACAACAATTGCACGAACGACATGACGCCAGCGATTTCGAGACCAAAACGCAGGACAAGATCGGTGC
>JASHQS010000210.1 GCA_030038995.1 Xanthobacteraceae bacterium | reverse complement strand
TGGAAGTTCTCGAACACGACAGGTGCGGCGGGTCCGGAAGGAGCCGCTTGCGCAGCGCGCCGAAAAATTCCGAGCGACGCAAGCGAGGCGCCCACCCCCGCAATAAATCCGCGTCGAGACAGATCTCGGTTGATTCGACGAGCAGCGAACTGAAGTTGCGGCTGGCAACAAGGACAGGTCGGACGAGATGAGAGGTCAACTTGATCGATGGATGAGCACGAAAACATGATTGACCTCTCAGCGTATCGAGGCTGGTATCTGGAGGACGAGCACCGGTCGCCGAAGTTCCTCCTCGACAGTCGCCGGGGCCAAAAAGTCATCGCGGCGAAAAAGCCACACTGGACCCGATCAGAATTTCCAGTAAAGACGAATTGGCTGGGCTTTGCTGCACTGCACGCAGTCCGCATAACCGGCGCATAATGGAACCAACGCCGGTTCCTTTGGTTCCCAACATGCGAAATATAATCTTTGACGTCGGAACCTAAGGCGGGGGTGCGAATTCAGCAGAAGGTATTTCTGGAACTGTGGTCGCCCGCGTTCATTGCAGGCTTTCTTTTTGTCGGCGGCCCATCGCCCGAGGTGTTTGAGCAAAAACAATTGCTTACCTGCGAAGCGGCCGCGTCCTGCCAACGGGAGGAACCGCATGACCAGTGCATCTCAAGCGCAAATGCCGGGCCGCCCGGCCGTGCAGCCGCTGCGCAGCAAGAGCGGCTGGATCGTCGCGCTCGGCGTCGTCTATGTGATCGCTGGCCTGATCGCGCTCTCCAGCGTCGTCTTCGCCACCAGGGTCACCGTCTTCGTGGTCGGGATCATGATGCTGATCTCGGGCATCGCCGAAGTGATCAATGCCTTTCAGTTCAAGTCGTGGGGCAAATTCCTGGTCTGGCTGCTGCTCGGAGTTTTGTACATTCTTGCCGGTCTCGTCACGTTCGAGAACCCGCTGCTGGCCGCCGCGATCCTCACCTTGCTGCTCGGTATTGCGCTCGTCGTCTCCGGGGTGATGCGCATCGTCCTGGCGTTCAGCATGCGCGAGGGGATGTCGTGGACCTCGGTGGTCCTGTCGGGCGTCGTATCGCTTCTGCTCGGCCTCATAATCCTGGTGCATTGGCCGGTTTCGAGTCTTTTCGTTCTCGGCGTGCTGCTGGGCGTCGACCTTCTGATCATCGGGATCGGCTGGATTTTCGTCGGCTTCGGGCTGAAGCGCTATGCTTAATTGGCATTCGCGCCATGACGGACGATCAGCGGGTGTGAGCCGGCAAGCTTCAGGACGTGCAAAAAAATGCAGCGGCGCATTCACGGGAGTCAAGTCATGAATGCCGGTGAGGTGATGACCCCGGACGTCGTTTCGGTGCCGCCTGACGCGTCGGTCGCCGCGGCCGCGCAGCTCATGCTGCAAAAACGGATCAGCGGCGTTCCCGTGATTGATCCTCACGGCCATCTCGTCGGCATTGTCAGCGAGGGCGACTTCCTGCGGCGCGCGGAAACCGGCACCGGCCGGCGACGGTCACGATGGATCGAATTCTTCATGGGTCCCGGCCGGCTTGCCGACGAATATGTTCGGCTTAGCGGCCGCAAGGTCCGCGATGTCATGACCCATGAGGTGCAGACGGTGCCGCCGGAGGCGCCGCTTGAACAGGTCGTGCGCCTTATGGAGCGCCACAACATCAAACGGCTTCCGGTCGTCAACAACGGCAAGGTCGTCGGCATCGTCACGCGCGCCAATCTGCTTCATGCCGTGGCGGGCTTCGCCGATGAGATCGCCCCGCTTGCCAGGGCGGACGTGGCCATACGCGATCGGATGCTCGCCGCATTGAAAGATCGGCCCTGGGCGCCGGTGACCGCGATCGATGTCACCGTGAGGAACGGCGTCGTCCGGCTTGCGGGCGTCATAACCGATGAGCGGCAGCGGCAAGCGTTGCGGGTAGCGGCCGAAAACATTCCCGGAGTCAAACACGTCGAGGATAATATCGTCTGGGTAGAACCTGTCTCGGGAATGTTTGCTGAAGTACCGGCGCATGGGTGAATCGCGGCGTCCCGCGGCGGCCAGATTCCCCTCCGCCTTTTTACATGGCCTTTTGGAGTGCCGCTTTCATCGGTGCGGCTCGCACCAGGGGACGGCGCGCCGCTTGCGCACAAGCAAAGAAGCCAGGCCGACTGCAACGGGTGCAAGACTGGCGTCAGTCCGGGATCACCCGTTGCCGTACCAGGCCAGCGGTTATGATCACTCTTGTCATTGGTTTTCTTCCCGTTGGACCGCAAGGGGCGAATACCAACGAGTAACAAACGTCTTCGTCGCAAGTTTCAAAATCACCGGTCGCCTCCCGAGCAAAGGTCGGCCGACCGACTTTGCGCTGTGCGCTGCCCGGACATGGCCGGCGCATCGAGCTATTTCAGCGGCGCTCCGATGGTCACGGCAAGCTTGCCGACGCCTTCGATCTCGCACTCGATCCTGTCGCCGGCGACCGTGGCGGCGACGCCCGACGGCGTCCCGGTCATGATGATGTCGCCCGGCTCCAGTGCCACCATCTCGGACAGTTTCGAGATGATCTCCGGCACGTTCCAGATCATCTGAGTGAGGTCGCCATCCTGGCGCACCTTGCCGTTCACCCGCAGCACGATGCGGCCCTTCGACGGGTGGCCGATCACGGCGGCCGGCGCGAGCGCGCCGCACGGCGCCGAATGGTCGAACGCCTTGCCGATCTCCCACGGCCGCTTGATGTCGCGCGAGGCGATCTGCAGGTCGCGCCGCGTCAGATCGATGCCGACGCCGTAGCCGTAGATGCGGGCGAGCGCCTTGTCGGTCGGGATGTTGCGGCCGCCGCTTTGCAGCGCCACCACCAGCTCGACCTCATGATGCATGTCCTTGGTCAGCGACGGATACGGCACCGTGCCGCCGTCGGGCACGATGGCGTCGGCGGGCTTGGCGAAGAAGAACGGCGGCTCGCGCACGTCATGGCCCATTTCCTTGATGTGCTCGGCGTAATTGCGGCCGACGCACCACAGCCGGCGGACCGGAAACAGCTCATCGGTGCCGGCGACCGCAAGCGCGGGCTGCGGCGGCGGGGCAATGACATATTTTTGTTCTTGCGCGTCGGTGTTCATCGGGACTCGGGGAGGTTGGAGAGTGGATGACGGACGATAGAGGATGGAGGACGGAAAACCGGCAGGAAAATCACGAAGGCCGCTCTATTTATGCCTGCGGCCTTCTGTCGTCTGTCACCCGTCTTCTGTCAACTGACGAGCTCGCGCTCGGAGGCTTGCTCGCGCAGCTGCAGCCGGTAGAACGAGGCGTAGCGGCCGCCCTTGCGAAGAAGCTCGTCGTGACCGCCGGATTCGACGATCAGCCCGTCCTCGACGACGTGGATGCTGTCGGCATGCATGATCGTGGACAGGCGATGGGCGATGACCAGCGTGGTGCGGCCCTTGCACAATTCGGCGATGGCCTCCTGGACTTGGCGCTCCGATTCCGAATCGAGCGCCGCGGTCGCCTCGTCGAGCAGGATGATCGGCGCGTCCTTGATCAGCGCGCGCGCGATGGCGATGCGCTGGCGTTGCCCGCCGGACAATTGCAGGCCGTGCTCGCCGACCGGCGTGTCATAGCCGGCCGGCAGCGCGGTGATGAAATCGTGCGCGTGCGCGGCCTTGGCGGCGGCGACGATCTCGGCTTCGCCGGCGTCGAGCCGGCCGAGCGCGATGTTGTCGCGGATCGTGCCGTGGAACAGATGCACGATCTGGCCGACATGGGCGATGGCCTCGCGCAGCGAGCGGCGCGACACCGCGGCGATGTTCTGGCCGTCGATCAGGATGCGGCCGCAATCGACTTCGTAGAAGCGCAGAATGAGATTGAACATGGTCGACTTGCCGCCGCCCGAGGGTCCGACCAGCGCGATGACTTCGCCGCGCTCGGCGACGAAGCTCACGCCGCGCAGCACCGGCGCGCCGGCGCGGTAGGCGAAGCGCACGTCGGCGAATTGCAGGCGCGCGGCCGACAGCTGCAGCGCCGGCCGGTCGTCGTCGTTCGGCTCGCCGGGCGGGCTGTCGATCACCTCGTAGAGGATGCGCACGCCGACCAGCGCGTTGTTGAGATCGATGTTGAGCCGCGCCAGCCGCTTGGCCGGCTCGTAGGCGAGCAGAAACGCGGCGAGAAACGAAAAGAACTGACCGGGCGTGGCGCCCATCTCGATGGTGCGATAGCCGCCGTAGATGATCGCCAGCGCCACCGTGATGCCGGCGAGGATTTCCATCATCGGCGCGGCGCGGTTGGCGACCCGCGCCATCTTGTTGGACTCGCCCTCGACCGCGACGACGCTTACGCCGAGGCGGCGGCGCATTTCGTCTTCGAGCCCGAACGCCTTGACCATGCGCAGGCCCTGCAGCGCTTCCTGCATGGTCTCGACGATGCGCGTGGTGCCGGTGAATTGCGTACGCGCGATGCCGCGCACGCGGCGGATCATCTTGCGCAGCACGATGAGCGCCGGCGGCGCGATGATGAGGCCGGCGACCGACATCACCGGATCCTGGATCACCATCACGAAGGAAAGCCCGATCAGCGACATCAGATCGCGGCCCAAGGCGGTGATGATGAGGCTGATGACTTGACTGACCGCGGCAGCGCCGGTGGCGAGCCGCGCAATGAATTCCGAAGTATGCCGGTCGGCGAAATAGCCGATGTTCTCGTTCATCAGCTTGTCGAACAGGCGGCGCTGGTTGTCGGCGACGATGCGGTTGCCGATCCACGCCATGGTGACCGACGAGCCGTAGGTCGCCAACGCTCGCACGACGAAGACCAACATCACGACCAGGCCAAGCGCGACGATCTCAGGATAGTTGCGCTCGACATAGGCGGCGTTGACCATGGTGCCGAGCAGATAGGCGCTCAGCGCCGTGGCTCCGGCGAGCACCGCCATCAGCACGAAGGCGATCAGGTAACGCGGCCAGTGCTGCAGCGCCTCGTCGACGAGCAGCCGCCGCAACAGCACGTAAGTCGAATACTTGTCGGCGACCGCGGACCGGAAAAGTTTCATGTGCAATCCGTTTTGCCCCGCTGCGGCCAACAATGCGGCGAGGCCGGCCAGCACGGCCGTTCCATGCCCGGATGCGGCGGAATTATCAAGCGGTTATAGCCCGCTCTAGACGCGCGCGAATGCGGCGCCCGGCGCGTTCGCGGTGCGGCGTGTCGCGAGCTTGCGTTCCCACGCCAGCGCATCGCGCACGATCATCGCGAGATCGTCGTGTTGCGGCCGCCATGCCAGCTTTTGGCGGATCTGCGCGGTATCGGCCACCACCATGGCGGCATCGCCGTCGCGTCGCGTCGCGTTCTTTACCCTGAAATCGACGCCCGAGACGCGCTTGACCGCATCGATCACCTCGCGAACCGAAAAGCCGTGGCCGTAACCGCAATTGAGCGTCAGCGACGGCGCGCCGGAGCGCAACGCCTGCAGCGCCGCGCAATGGGCCAGGACCAGATCGGCGACGTGGATATAGTCGCGGATGCAGGTTCCATCCGGCGTTTGATAATCGGTGCCGAACACATTGAGCTCGTCGCGCAGCCCGAGCGCGGTTTCCACCGCGACTTTGATCAGGTGCGTGGCGCCGGCGGTCGATTGGCCGGTGCGGCCTTGCGGATCGGCGCCGGCGACGTTGAAGTAGCGCAGGATGGCGTGGCCGAGCCCGTGCGCGCGGCTGGCGTCGCGCAGCATGATTTCGGTCATCAGCTTCGACCAGCCGTAGGGCGAGATCGGCATGGTTGGCGCGGCTTCGCCGACCGGTATTTCCACCGGATTGCCGTAGACCGCGGCGGTCGACGAAAAGATGAAGTGGCGCACGCCGTGTTCGATCGCGCACCCGATCAGCGCGCGCGAGTTGACGGTGTTGTTGCGGTAATAACCGAGCGGATCGCG
>JASHQS010000209.1 GCA_030038995.1 Xanthobacteraceae bacterium | reverse complement strand
AGCGGCGTCAATCCCGGCACCACAACCGCCGATATCGCCCGCGAAAATCCCAGCTATGACCGGCTGTTCACCTGCTGCGTGGACCTCGACTATTCGGCCGTCAACACGCTCGGCAACGCGGTGCAGACGCGGCTGTGGGCCACCAGTCGCGGATTTCGTTCGCTGATCGTCGTCACCTCGGCCTATCACATGCCGCGCGCGCTCGCCGAACTCGGCCACCAATTGCCGGGCATCGCGCTCATCCCCTATCCGGTTCTGTCCGATCGTCTGCGCACCGAGCCGTGGTGGTTAAACGGCGATACGACGAGACTGGTCGTGTCGGAATATCTCAAATTCCTATTCGCCGAACTGCGCATGCGCTTGGATTTGACACCCGCGGAGAACGGCGGCAACCGCGTTTCCGACGCGCGACATTTGTGAGCCGCTCGCATCGGCAGGACCTGCCCGCAGGTTCAGCCAAGAAGCCGCAATGGATGATCAGTGCCCCGATCGCCCGCCCTCTTCGTCCGTTCGCTCGCGTTCAATGCGCTGTTCTATGCGAACATGATCGTTCACACGATCGTGGCGCTGCTGGCGCTGGCGCTGCCCCATAGGGTCCATCTCGCCTACATTCGCTCCTATGCGCGCACCAGTCTTTGGCTGCTACGCGTCGTCTGCGACACGAAAGTGGAGTGGCGCGGACTGGCAAAAATTCCGCAAGGCGCCTGCGTCGTGGCGTGCAAGCATCAATCGCTGTGGGAGACATTCGCGCTTTACGCCATCCTCGACGATCCGACTTACATCCTCAAACGCGAGCTGATGTGGATTCCGCTGTTCGGCTGGCACATGGCCAAGGCCGGCGTGATCCCGATCGACCGCGGCGCCGGCGTTGCCGCCCTGTCGCGCATGACGGCGCGGGCGCGAAAAATTTTGGCGCGCGCGCGCCAGGTCGTCATTTACCCGGAAGGCACGCGGCTGCCGCCCGGAGCCGAGCCGAGCTACAAAGGCGGCGTCGCCTATCTTTACGACAAGGCCGGCGTTGCCTGCGTGCCGCTGGCGCTCAATTCGGGATTGTTTTGGCCGCGCCGATCGCTTCTGCGCTATCCCGGAACCGTCGTGGTCGAGGCGCTCGAGCCGATCGCACCCGGCCTCGACCGGCGCGTTTTCCTGGCGCAGCTGCAGAGCCGGCTGGAAGAAGCAAGCGCGCGCTTGCTCCAGGAATCAGCAATCAGGGATCAGGGATCAGGAAGCAACGTCGATACCTGACACCTGATACCTGAAACCTGATGCCTGATGCCTGACGCCTGACACCTGATACCTGATACCTGATACCTGAAACCTGACGCCTGACACCTGATACCTGATACCTGGTGGCCATCAGGGATCGGGGAACTGGACGCCGATCACTGATTCCTGAAACCTGATGCCTGATTCCTGTTGACCGAGCCGTTCGGCGAGCAGATGCAGCTCCGTCTCGCGATAGCCGAGCGCCTCGAGCGCGCGCACTGCTTCGAGCACATAGTCGCGGTTGGCACCGGATTGGCCGTGACCCTGACGCACGTAATTGAGCTGCTCGGCGAGCGACAGCCGACCGGCATACTGCACGTGGCCGCGGTCGACGCTATAGCAGAGCGCGCTGACCTGCCGGCGCGCCGCGTCTTCCAGCTCGATCCGCCGCACCGTCTCGCGATAGACCGCGGTGACCTGCTCGCGCGCGCGCAGATAGGCGACGGTTTTGGCCCGCGCCGCAGCGGCGACCCGGTAGGCGATACCCCGGCACATGCCGCCGCGGTCGAGGCCGAGCACCAGGCCGGGCCGCTCCGGCGTGCCGCGATGGACGAACGAAAATACGCACAGCGCGCGGTGCAGGCCCGTCAGCCGCGCCGGCACGCGTTCAAGCGCCGTGAAGCCGGGCCGCCACATCAGTGAGCCGTAACCGAACACCCAGAACTCGCCGGTGTCGTGCGCGTCGATTACTGTCATGCCCGCATTGACTCGGCCGCTTGGCTGCGCTCGCCTAGCAGGGCAATCGCGGCGGCACAATGGCGGCCGCAACAGTCTCGGCAACGGTCTTGGAAACGCCGCACTGGGCAGCGAAGAGGCGCGATGACAGGCGAATCCCCGCTCAGCATCATGCGCGGCGACGGCGAGCGCATGGCTCGACGTAGCGGACGCCCGCCTGTTCCGCGGCCGCGGCAGCCGCGGCGGACGTTTCTGCGCATCGTCGTGCCGCTCGCGGTGCTCATCGGCCTTGCGGTCGTCTGGTGCGGGCTGTGGTACTACGCCGCCGGCGTCGCCAACCGCACGCTCGCCGGCTGGATCGCGAGCGAAGCCGCCGCCGGCCGCCTGTATACCTGCGGATCCGAAGGCATAGGGGGCTTTCCCTTCAGCATCCAGGTCCGCTGCGTCCAGGCTGCGGCGGCGTTCAAGTCGGCGCCGTCGCCGGTCGACCTCGCCGCCAAGGACATTACCTTCACGGCCCAGGTCTATCGTCCGACCGTGCTGGTCGGCGACGTCGTCGGCCCGGTCACGGTGGCCGCACCCGGCCAAGCGCCAAGCCTCGTCGCCAACTGGGCGAGCGCGCGCATGCGCCTCGACGGACTGCCGCCGAATCCCGAAGCCGTCTCGATCAGCGTGCAACGGCCGCATCTCGATCGCCGCGGCGGCGGCACCGGCGGCGCCGCCTTATTCGTTGCCGATAATGCCGAGCTCGATGCCCGCATCATCTCCGGCTCGATCCAAAATAATCCGGTGATCGACTTCACCCTGCATTTCGTCTCCGCTGCGGCGCCGACGCTGCATCCGCTGTTGGCCGAACCGATGCGCGGCGACGTCGAAGTGGTGGTGCGCGGTTTTAAGGACCTCGAGCAAAAGCCGTTGGCGCAGCGGCTTCGCGAATTGCAGGCCGCCGGCGGCTCGATCGAGCTGAAAACGCTGCGCCTGCAGCGCGCCGACGCCATCGTGGTCGCTTCCGGCAAGGTGACGGTGAATGCACGCGGCCGGCTCGACGGCATGCTGCAAGTCGCCGTCTACGGCCTCGAGGCCATCATGCCGCAACTCGGCATCGACCGCGCCATCGAGCAGCACCTCGACCAGTTGACCGGCATCGACCAGACCCAAGCGCAACAGGGCCTTGCGGCGCTCGACCGCTTGGTGCCGGGCTTGAGCGGCGTCGTGCGCCAGGGCGCCAACGCCACGCTGGTCGACGACGTGAAGAAGATGGGCCGTCCGACCGAGATCGACAGCAAGCCGGCGGTGGCGCTGCCGCTGCGGTTTTCTGACGGCGCCGTCTATCTCGGCCTCATCCGCGTCGGCGACGTACCGCCGCTGTTTTGAGCGCTGCTCCATCCTCCCCCGCTTCGCGGGCGAGGATGAACAAATCCGTCATTGCGAGTTCCACAGCGGCCTTTCGGCCGACCCCGATGGATGAGAGTTCATTGAGAACAGCACGTTCGCTGATGGCGCCTGGGACCTTTCGTCCTGGGAGCGAAGCGGCGATGCCGGCCAAGATTTCGGATGTTTCGGCGCGCGGAGCCGCCGAACGCCGGATTTCGCCGGCGCTCAATCCGGGCTCCGCTTGCTACGCTTGCTCTGCCCCGGACAGCTTCGCAGGCGCGGTTTCGTGCATCATCGTCATGGCGACCAGACCGACGGCCGTTGCCGACACCATGTACCAGGCCGGAGCCAGCGCATTGCCGGTAACATGAATGAGCCAAGTGACGACCAATTGCGCGGTGCCGCCAAAGCTGGCGATGGCGACCGCATAGATCGTGGCAAAAGCAGCGCCGCGGATGTTCTTCGGCAAGCCCTCGGCAAAAGCCACATAGAAGGCGCTGTAGGAGAGGCTGCCGACCAGAGCCAGGATGCCGAATCCGCCCAACAGCGACGACGCGCTGCGCGTATCGACAATCCACAAAAACACCGGATAGGTCAGCAAAAGCGCGGCCAATTGCGGCCAAACCATTGCCGGCCAGCGTCCGATGCGATCCGCCAGCCAGCCGCCGTAAAGCACCGCGACGATGCCCACGCCGTTACTGACGACAGTGACGGCGAAGGCGAGATCGGTCGCCACATGCAGCGTGTTCTCGGCGTAGGTCGTCATATAGTTGGTGACGTAAGTGATGATGGTGCCGCTCGCCAGAATGAAGAGACCAAGGATCATGACGCGCGCATTGACGCGCACGACGGCAATCCTGGTGGCGGCACCCTGCGGCGCCGCGGCGCCGGTCTCGCGCAAATGCAGCGTTTCGGGGAGGCCAAGCCGCAGCCACAGGCCGAACGGCAGCGTGACGGCGCCGATCAGAAAGGCGATGCGCCAGCCATACCGATCGAGTGCCGGGCCGCTCATGAATTCCGACAAGAGCATCCCCACCAGGGCTCCGATCGTCGCGGCGATTTGCTGGCTCGCCGGCTGCCACGAAACAACCAAACCCCGCTTCGCGATCGAAGCCGCTTCCATCAGATAGGCAGTCGTGGGGCCGACCTCGCCGCCGAGGGAAAATCCCTGCACCATGCGCGCAGCGATCGCGATGATCGGCGCGATGATGCCGATGGCATCGTATGAGGGGGTCAGTGCCAGGACGATGATGGCGGAGCCCATCATGGCGAAGCTCAAGACCATGGCGGGCCGTCGGCCGACGCGGTCGGAGTAAGCCCCGATCACCAACCCGCCGATCGGCCGCGTGACGAATCCCGCCCCGAACGTCGCCAGCGACAGCATGAGGCTCGCGTATTCACTATGCGATGGAAAGAATGTGCGCCCGATCTGGATGGCAAAAAAGCTGTAGGTGATGAAATCATAGAATTCCAGCATATTGCCGATAGTGGCGCCGAGAATGGCGCGGCCGGTGAGAGCTGGCGCCGCCTCCTTGGCGGGCGTCTGGTCCGGTTGTTGCGCCATCGATCTCACTTTATCTGCTTGCGCCTGGATCTGCTTGCGCCTGGCAGGTAGCCAGGATTTCGCGAAGCGAAATCCGGGGACAGCAATACAGGCAAATTCGCCGCCGAGTCGATCCGCACTCTCAAACGGGCCTTCATCGAGCAGAAACTCGTCAATTCGCCGCCCGAGATGTCGAAGCTCTATACCGAGGCATACCTACCGAAGTGATACGGACCACACTTGATGTTTACCGTCATCCCGAGGTGCGCGCCGAAGGCGCGCCTGGAAGGATGCGGCCCGTGAGTCTGGGGCCGTCGCCCTTCGAGGCTCGGCGCTTTGGCGCCAAGCACCTCAGGGTGACGGATATGAGTCACTGGAAATCGCGATTAGCGATTGTTCCTCCTGTGCGGATGACCGGTATGGCGTTCACACCGGCAGTCGCGGCCGGTGATGTTGCGGCCTGATCTTGGCGCGCGGATGGTCCGCCTTCGCGGATCGTAACAGGTCAACGATTACGGCGTTTGGCATTAGACGGGCCGGCTCATGTGAACGATCCGGCGGCCGTCCGCCGTTGTTTCTTCCCGATCGACCGCGTAGCCGAGGTTTTGATAGAAGACGATGTTCTTGCCCATGAGCTTGTTCGTGTACAGTCGCAGCCGCTTGCGCCCTAGCGAACGCGCCAGCGCCAGCGCGTGCGCCAGCAAAACCCGGCCATGGCCTCGGCCGGCCTGGTCGGGCCGAACCGCGACGTTCTCGATGAACACGCATTGCGGCTCGACCACCAGTTCGATCAGCGCGACCAGAGAATCGTCGACAATCAGCAGGTCTATGATGTGATCGCGCACGGCGGCATCGTAGTCGGCCGTCATCGGCACCGGCTCGCGGCCGATAATCGGCACCCACTTCGCATAAGCGGCGCGCACCAACGCCCGAACCGCCGCGGCATCACCGGGCGTGGCGCGGCGCAGTTGATTTTGCACGCGATCGCCTCCGCCAGCCTGCCAAACCATCACGGTGATTATCTGAATGGCGCCGTTTTGCGATTCGCGTGAGCGCGATCTCGCGGCTTCTATATAATGCGGGAAAATGAGCCTCGTCGATATCATTTTGGTGCTGGTTGGATTGGCTTTCGCCTGGAGCATGGATCGCCGCGGAAGCGGCTAGTCCGGAATCCATAACCCCTCTGCGCCGGGCTTATGGATTCCGCGTTCCTCGCTTCGCTCGGCCCCGGGATGACGAATCAAACACCTGGAAAGCGTATGACTTCATGACGCGGCGATGTGGTACGGTACGGTATGGTCCTCAGGGGGGATGAGCTGAGCCGGCCGCACAGTGCGGCACAGGACCAAGCTGAAAACACGGAGGGAGAAACGACATGCGCATCATGAAAAGTGAAATGCGGACGTTGGCGGCCGTTGTGGCGGGCGCGGCTGGCGTAGCGGCCGTGGTCCTGGCCGCATTGGCGCTGTCGGCTGGCTCGGCGCGAGCGCAACAACAAACCCAACAACAAACCTATGTGATGAAGATTTCGACCCCGACCATCCACGACATACCCGACAAATGGGCGGCAAACTTCGCCGCGGCGCTGGAAAAGGATTCCGGCGGCCGCATCAAGGCCCAGCTTTATCCGGCAAGCCAGCTCGGCTCGATCCCGCGGCAGATCGAGGGCACGCAATTCGGCTCGATCCAGATGGAGGTGGTGCCGCCCGAATTCATGGTCGGCCTCGATCCTCGCTTCGAGGTCATGGCGGCGCCCGGCCTGGTCGAGTCGCAGGCCCACGGTCAGCGCGTTGCGGCCGATCCTGCCGTGCTCAAGCTGATGCTCGGGCTCGGCGCCGACAAGGGACTGCATGGCGTCGGGCTGTTCATGGCCGAACAGTCGGCGATTGTTTCGCGGATGCCGCTCCGGCATCTCGCCGACTTCAAGGGCAAGAAAATCAGAATTTTCGCCTCGCAGTTTCAGAGCGAGGCATTCGCGCGGCTCGGCATCACGCCGGTGGCGATGACGCTCGGCGACGTATTGCCGGCCATTCAGCAAGGCACGATCGACGGCGCCGTCACCGGAATCGGACCGGTCGCCAATTTCCACATGGCCGACGCGGCGAAATTCGTCACCCAGACCGGGCAGCCGGCGATTTTTTTGATCGCCGAGGTCAACAAGAAATGGTTCGAATCGCTACCGCGGGATTTGCAGCAGATTTTGGCGAAGGACGCCGCGGCGCAGTCGCTCGCCATCAATCCGCACGCCGTTGCCAACGTCAAGCAAGCCGAGGCAAGCTTTACGTCCGCGGGCGGCGAACTGATCAAGCTGCCGCCCGCCGAGCACGCCCAGATGATGAAAACCATTTCGAGCGTCGCCCCGGACGTGTCGAGCAAGAATCCGGCGCTCGCCGCCGCCTACAAGATCGTGGCCGACGCCGCGGCGCGGACGCGACAATCGCCGAGCCAGTGAGCGCCGGCGGCGCCGGCGACTTCGGGCTGAAGACCAACAAGTCCGCGCAAAGCCTCGCTCCCGCCGTCGGTGCCGCGATTCCGGGAATGCTGAAGGCGCATGCGCTGCCGCCGCCGCTGACCTACGAATTCAAGGGCCAAGTGCTGATCATCAATCCGATGACCCGCAAGATCGTCGACATGTTTGCCGAAACGTAACGCCGATCGCCGGGGCGCAAATGCTGCGGGCGGCTGAGGCGCCAGGCGCCGCAGCCGGCTCGGATCCATTGCATGTCATCATCCGCGCATGCGGATGATCCAGTAATCACCGATGGCGAGGCGTTTACTGGATGTCCCGCATTCCGCCTACGCGCTCCGGCGGACTCAAACCCGCCGTAGCTCGTACAGCGGGCGAAGGCGGCCGCGGACCGTGACAGGTCGACAATTACGGCGGTTGATGTCAATCGACCGAGATGCCGCTTTCTTTGATCGGCGTGGCCCATTTCTTGATTTGGCTGGCGACGAAGCGCTGCAGATAGCTGGAGCTGGTGCGATCGGCGGCGACCAGATCCGTACCGATCGCTGCCATACGCTGGCGCAGCGCCGGCGTGCGCATCGCCTCGACGGCGGCGTCGTGCAGCCGATGGACGATGGGTTCCGGGGTGCGGTGCGGGAAAAACAGGCCGATCCAATTGTTGGCATCAAAGCCGGCAAAGCCCTCCTCGCGCACCGTCGGCACGTCGGGCAGCACCGCCGAGCGCTGCCCCGCCAGCACGGCGATGGCCTTGACGCTGCCGGCCTTGATCGGCGCCAGTTCGGTGGACACCGCATCGCACATATAATCGATGCGGCCCGCGATGAGATCCTGCAGCGCCGGCGCCGAGCCACGGTACGGCACGTGCTGCACGTTCACCCCGAGCGTCGAGTTCAACAGCACGCAGCCCAGATGCGTCGACGAGCCGGCGCCGCCCGACCCGAACGACAGCTTTGCCGCATTGGCTTTGACATACGCGGCGAATTCCTTGAGCGTCGTGGCCGGAAGGCCTTTGCGCACGACGAGCACCAGCGGCTGCTCGGCAATAAGCACGACCGGCGCAAAATCCTTGGTCGCGCTGTACAGCGGATTCTTGTAGAGCGTCTGGCTATAGGCCTGCGTGCCGACGGTGCCGAGCAGGACCTCGTAGCCGTCCGGCCTCGCTTGCGCCACCCGTTCGGCGCCCGTCATGCCGCCGGCACCGCCGACGTTGACGACGACAATCTGCTGCTTGAGGATTTCGCTCAAGCGGCCTGCCAGAATTCGCCCGACCACGTCGGTCGGGCCGCCGGCGGCGAATGGCACGATCATCGTCACCGGCCGGGTCGGCCAATCGCGGGCTTGCGCGGCTGCGCTCATCGCCAATGAACCCATCAACGCGGCGATAACCCAACGTAACAACATCGTGCCCTCCTCTCTCTCTCTCTCTCTCTGTTTGCTCGATGCTTCGCAGAGGACGCCGGCCGCTGCCGCACGCCTCCCCTCAATGCGCCCATGACTCCGCTTCGGCCCGACGCGCGATCAACCGCGCCGCGTCAGGTGCGGCCCTGCAAGATTCCGGATTGAACGAAAGAAGCTTCAGAAGCCCAGCAGATCAGGACATGTACGCATCACTTAACTCCACGAGCTTGAAAGAACGCGGCGTGATCGCCGGTTCGGTCGATCGCCTGCCTCGGTTCGATCGGCAGGCGCGCACAGGCTGACGACGCTTTGTGGCAACATCACGCCTTGCGCATTCATTGGTATTTTCGTATCGCGCACGGAATTGCGGCGCGCGCCGTGTAAAATTATGGCGAAAATAAAATCAGGGCGAAAATCGGAATAGCGCGCGAACGATTTCGAACATCGGCATCCTAGCCTTGCCACAATCGTCGTCGAACCTGAGCGAGACGGGCGCCTAGTGCGCGGGGACACGGTGAGGTAACCTTATGCGCGGTCGTTTTGTTGTTGCGTCGCTGATCGCGTCGATCGTCGGGCTGTTCAGTTGCAATCTTGCAGCCCAGGTGATTCCGAAATCGATTGCGCAAGGTGGCACCGATGCCGTGTTGCGCGAGCGTAAAAATGCGGACACGGTCGGCATCGTCGGCGGCCTGTTCACCGGAACCTACATGCGGCTCGCCGCGGAAATGGCGAATGCGCTCGACGACGGCGACAACTTGCGCATCCTGCCGATCGTCTCCTTCGGCGCAGCGTCGAATCTCGACGATCTGCTCTACCTGCGCGGCGTCGACCTCGCCATCACGCAGTCCGACGTGTTCGAGTATTTCCGCACCGTGCGCAAGACGCCGCACCTCGAGCGGCGCGTCCAGTACATCATTCGCCTGCCGATCTCGGAGCTGCACATCCTGGCGCGCGACGACGTGCACAGCTTGGCGGATCTGCGCGACAAGAAAGTCAATTTCGGTCCTGCCGGGACCGGCGCGAGCCTGACCGGCACCATCGTGTTTCAGCGGCTCGGCATCAACGTGCAGCAGGTGCTGATCGATCAGGCCACCGCGCTGCAGAAGCTTGAGTCCGGCGAAATCGACGCCCTCGCCCGGGTGGTGCCCAAGCCGGTCGAGTATTTCTCGAAAATTCCGGCAAGCGCCGGGCTGCACCTGGTCAATATTCCGTTCACGAAAACTTTCGAGGACTACTACACGCTCGGCGAATTCACCAAAAAAGACTACCCCAATCTGCTGCAGGGCGCCGATCGGATCGACACGATCGCGGTTCCGGCCGTTCTCGCCGTCTACAATTGGCCGAAAAATACCGACCGCTATCAGAAAGTGCAGCGTTTCGTGCAATACCTGTTCACGCGCTGGGACAAGTTTCAGCATCCGCCATACCATCCGAAATGGCGCGATGTGAATTTGGCGGCCACGGTTCCGGGCTGGACCAGATTCAGCGCGGCCCAGGACATGCTGCAGCAGATCGAGGCGCAACATCAGCAGCAGGAAAAAGTGGACTTCCAGACGTTCCTGAAGAGCCAGCCGGGCGCGCCGGCCAGCGCGGCGGAGCGCGACGCGCTGTTTCGCGATTTCCTGCAGTGGCGCGCCGCGCAAAATCAAAATCACTAGACGCCGGGAGTCGCGGCGGCCGCTGCGATGCCGCAGGAAAGGACAGGACAAGCAAAATAACCGAATAGCCCGTCCGCGTCAGTGTTGAGACGACGGCGAGCCGAATCGCTATGCATTTGGTCGGGGTCTGTAATGCGTGCGTGCCATGATCGAATTGCAAATCGGCTATGAACTTTCAGCATCGCTTGGCGATGCCGCCCTGCTGGCGCTATGGGCGGTGCCGCCAGGTCTGCTCCTTGCCTATGTCCGCAAATCCGCAAAAGTCCGGCGCACGCAACCGGAATTCTCGCTGCGCAAATCCGAGGCGGCGGAATGGAATCGTGCGGTCGCGCTCTACGGCCGCGTTCGCCGCCAGATCGAGGAGATCGACAGCCGCAGCACGCCTACGACGCTGTTCGATCGGCTGCTCTTGGGCTGCGGCGTCCATCGCGCCGAAGCGGACAGCGAGACGTTTGCCGATCTGCAAGCCCTTGCCGCGCATCTGCGCGCGGCGCTCGCGCGGCTCAATCGTCAGCCGCTCGATCGTCTGCGGTCGTGGATCCATATGTTGAGCGCGCGCTTTGGCTTGGGCTATGCGGTCGGCGCGTATCTCGTCGGTTTTTCACTGCTGATGGCAACGGCAGCGCTGTCCGAGCGCTGGACTGGCCACTCGGCGAGCGGCGGAATATCGCTGTTGCTTTGGTGCCCGCTTGGGCCGCTGGTCTGCGCCAACGTCGTCAGCATTGCTTTTGCAGCGCTTGCCGGACCCGTCGTTTACTTGCTGCGGCGCCTGCATCTTCGCCGAATGTATCGCGTTGAATTTCTCGTGCTCAAGGATCTTACGCGCGCGGAGCCGCTGCCGGGGATGCGGCCGGACGAAAGCGGCCAGGCCGATCAAGACGTGCCGGGTGAAGCGGCCGCGATCGGCGCCGCAGAACGCGGCGACTGGTTCGAGATTTTTGGTCTCTCGCCCTCGGCGTCGCTGCAAGAGTTGAGAAAAGCTTACAAGACGCTGATCAAACAAAATCATCCCGACAGGGTCCACGGCATGTCGCCGGCATTCGTCAAGCTTGTCGAGGCAGAGACCAGAAGACTCAATGCCGCTTATCAGGAGGCGCTGGTGTCGCTGGTGCCGGAGACGGCGGGCGCTTGAGCCGCGAATTCAGCTCAGTCGCCGCACAAATATCATACTTGCATCAATCGTTTGCCCAACTGTGGTGAAAGCCTTGGAAAAGTCCGGTACCCGACGCGGCGAGGAACGCGGCGGAGAACAAAAACGGACGGCCGACAGGGGGATTGTGGGCAGAGCGGCGCTCCACATTCGTTGGCACCAGCCGCGTTGTGAGAGGGGGCGGACCGGCATGTCTTCCGTAAAGATCGCAACGATGCCGGCAGCTAATCCGCTCAGCGTCGTCGAAGAGATAGCCATTGCCAATGCCTGGTCATTCGAGCGGCAAGCCGAAGACGAGATTGCGTTTTTGATCTCCGGGAACTGGGTCAGTTACCAAGTCTCGGTTACATGGATGAGCGAGATCGAGGTGCTGCATCTGGCCTGTGCTTTCGACTTGCGGCCGCCGGAGCCGCGGCGCTCGGCGGTGCAGGAGCTGATCACCAGCATCAACGAGCAGTTGTGGCTCGGCCACTTCGATATCTGGACCGAACCGGGCATCGTGCTGTTTCGCCATGCCATTCCGCTTGCCGGCGGCCTGACGGTGTCGCCGCGGCAATGCGAGGTGATCCTCGGCAGCGCGCTCGATTCCTGCGAGCGCTATTATCCGGCTTTCCAGTACGTGGCCTGGGCGGGCAAGTCGGTCAGCGATGCCATGGACAGCGTCATGCTGCAGACCGCGGGCGAGGCGTGACAGTCCGGCGCTGGCGCGCCGTCGATGGCGGCCGGTCGCTTCTTCGCAAGCCGATCTTAAGCGGCCGATCGAGCAAGGCTGTTATGCATGCTTTTCGGCGATCACGACATCGCGCGAATTTTCCTCGCCTCTAGCAGAACACCGAGAAGGCGCCTCACCGCCTGCGCTCGACGTGCCAGCCGACGACCGCGTCCGGCACCGCGTCGGTCGAGGCGAAATACGGCTTGATGTCGAGGAGCGGCGTGCCGTCGAGGCAATCGATGCCGACCACGGAGAGCCGGTTGCCCTCGATGCGCAGAAGCCGCGCCACCGACAGCGCGATCGGATTGGGCCGTGCCGGCGAGCGCAGCGCGAAGGTGCCGCGGTGCTCGGCGTAATGATGCGGCGCCTGCAGGACGAGATCGCGCCGCGCCTCATGCATCCAGTACAGCACGATGACGTGGCTCGTGCGGTCCAGGCCCTGCAGGCCGTCGGCCCAGCGCGGATCGAGCTCGATTATGCACTCCGCATCGGATTCGCGGGCGTTCTTCGGACACTCCTCGCGCCGCCGCCACGGCGTGCGAATGCGGCCGATATAAAAAAGTTGCGCGTCGAATTTTTCCGGCGGCGCCACGGCGACCTCGCCTTCGCGCAGCCCGTCGGGATCGTCGCTGTTCGCCGCCTCGGTCATGCGCGGAAGTTTGCATGCGGTTCGCGGCCCGCCAAGCGCTGACCGGGTGTCACACCTGCGTCCCACGCCTATTGGGATATTTCCCATTCCAGCCCATTGCCAGCGACCATTTAATCGTATAAAGATATCTTTATGTCCTCAGCCACGCCCATTACCTTTCCGGCGCTCACGGCTGTGCTCAAAGCAGCCGGCGAATCGACGCGGCTGCGGATTTTGGCGCTGCTCGCCGAGACCGAGCTGACCGTCTCCGATCTCACCGCCATTCTGCGCCAGTCGCAGCCGCGGCTGTCACGCCATTTGCGGCTCCTCACCGAGGCCGGTCTGGTCGAGCGCTTCCGCGAAGGGGCGTGGGCGTTCTTCCGGCTCGGCGAGCGTGGCGGCGCGGCCGAGGTGGCGCGCGCCCTGATCGGGCGGCTCGACGCCGCGGATCCGGTGATCGGCCGCGACCGCGAGCGGCTTGCCGCGGTGCGCAGCGCGCGGGTTGCCGCCGCGCAAGCCTATTTCCGTCGCCACGCCCC
>JASHQS010000208.1 GCA_030038995.1 Xanthobacteraceae bacterium | reverse complement strand
GCCCGACCTTAGCGGGCCGCGGCGATGAAGGGAACAGCCTCATTCACCGGGATAAGCGGACTTCATGAGTGGCGCGATCAGAGAAAGCCGCCGATCGCAACGGTCACCGAAAGTTTTGAAAAAGACTTCTCCGTCAGGGCCGCCGCGGCGGCGCTTTGTAACAAAAATCCGGTCCGGTCCTGCCACTTTGCGAACATCGCCATTCCGGGCCGAAGCCTGTCGGCCGTTGCCAATTTGGATGTTTGAGAGACCAATGCAGCCAAATCGATACCACGGCGATCACCAAGAGGGCGCCGGGAATGTCCTTCCGCTTGAGCCACCGCATCTGTCGCTTCCCGCCTTTAGGCCGCTACGGATGATCCGAACTCGACTCGGCGGCGATACATTCATCAAGCTCTCTCAGGGTATTCCGCAGTCGGTTGACCAGGTCGCCAATTTGCAGTTCTCGATTTGTCGCTTGCGGCGGGCTGCCGCCCGCGAGCAGCTCGATCTGGTGCTCCACTGCGTTTCGCGCCTCGATTAATTCCTTGAGATACGTCGCGCTGTCGTTATCCATCCGATTTGGTTCCTGAAGGCCCATTGCCCGGATTTAGCATATGCGGGGGCCGGACGGCCGCGTGCAAACGTTCTTAAATTACAAGCTGAACGCTAATGAGCGCCGCGTTCGACAATTAAAAGACCATTGACAGGCAAAATTCTTTCGAAAGCACGACAGCCGTTGCGATCGGCGGCTTTCTCTGATCGACAAAATGACTTCTGAATTCTTTTGAAAGGACGAATTGGCTGTTCTCGATTCATCCATTATTCAACTTCCTTACCCTAATCTCCGCGCATGGACACGAGCCTGCTCGCCGCCCTCATCGGCTCTCAGACCGGCATGATGCAGCTCGCCGTCGCGGCGCGGCTGGCGCAGATGAACGCCGACAATGCGTCTTCCGTGACCAAGTTGGTCGATGCCGCGCAGCAGAGTTTCAATTCGCTCGCCAATGTGGCGGCAGGCATCGGAACCAACGTGAACGTCAGCGCCTAGCGACGCGCCGGCGCCGAGCGGGCGCGCCGTCAATCGACGTTGTTGATCGCGGCGCTGACCAGCTTGATGCCGTCGGCGCTGGCCCATTCGGCGGGACCCGCCATATTGCCGATTTCGCAGCCGTGCGGGCCGATGATCAGCGTGGTCGGCATGCCGAACGCCTTGCCGGCCTCTTTCAGGGTCTCGAATACCTGCGCGCTGTCGTCGGCGTAATAAGCGAGGTGGGTGACGCCGACCTGCTTCAAGAAATCGCGCGGCTTTTGCGGATCGCGGGTGTCGATGTTGACGGCGACGACCTGAAACCTGTCGCTGCCGAGCTTGGCCTGCAGCGCGTCGAGCGCCGGCATTTCCCGCCGGCACGGCACGCACCAGGTGGCCCATAGGTTGAGCAGCACGGTGCGGCCGCGCCAATCCTCGAGCGTGCGGACCTGGCCGGCACCGTCCTTGAAGGCGAGATCGGGCACGCGGAACCCGGTATGCGCCACGGCCAGCGCGGCGACCTCGCCGTGGGCGAGCGGCGCGATCCGCGCCGCGGTGGCGACCGCCTGCCGGCAGGCCGCAGCGCCCGGATTGCTTCGCAGACGCCCGATCCCGTATACCCCCACGAGAACGGCCAAAACCGCGATTGCGGCCGCGACGCCGATGCGGCGGCGGCGGTTTACGGGACGGCCAGGCTTTTCGGATTGTTCTTTTTGTTCACTCATCGGCGACTCACGGACTTCTCGGGACCTCGGGCGGACGCAAAACCATGGCCAACAAAATGTGGGGCGGACGCTTCGGCCAAAAGCCCGATCCGCTGCTCGCGGAGATCAACGCCTCGATCGACATCGACCGCAAGCTTTATAGGCAAGACATCGCCGCCAGCAAGGCGCATGCGGCGATGCTCGCCAAAAGCGGCATCATCACGGCCCAAGATGCAAAGAAGATCGCTCACGGTCTAGACACGATCCTGTCAGAGATCGAGGCCGGCAAGTTCGCCTTCAAGCGGACGCTCGAGGACATCCACATGAACGTGGAGAGCCGGCTCGCCGAACTGGTCGGCCCGGCGGCCGGCCGGCTGCACACCGCGCGCTCGCGCAACGATCAGGTGGCGACCGATTTCCGGCTCTGGGTCCGCGACGCCATCGACGCCATCGACGGCGCGCTCGCCGCCTATCAGCGGGCGCTGGCCGAGCGGGCGCTGCAGCACGCTGCGACCGTTATGCCGGGCTTCACCCACATGCAGACCGCGCAGCCGGTGACGTTCGGCCATCATCTGTTGGCCTATGTGGAGATGGCGGCGCGCGACCGCGGCCGCTTCGCCGATGCGCGGGCGCGGCTCAACGAAAGCCCGCTCGGCGCCGCGGCGCTCGCCGGCACTCCGTTCCCGATCGATCGGGCGATGACCGCCAAGGATTTGGGTTTTGCCCGGCCCATGGCCAATTCGCTCGATGCCGTCGCCGACCGCGATTTTGTGCTGGAGGCGCTCGCCGCCGCCGCCATTGCGGCGCTGCATCTGTCGCGTTTTGCCGAAGAGATCGTGATCTGGTCGTCGCCGCTTATCGGCCTGATCCGGCTGTCCGACCGCTTCACCACCGGTTCCTCGATCATGCCGCAGAAGCGCAACCCGGACGCCGCCGAACTCGTGCGCGCCAAGACCGGCCGCATCGTCGGCGCCCTGCTCGGACTTCTGACGGTGATGAAGGGGCTGCCGCTCGCCTACCAGAAGGACATGCAGGAGGACAAAGAAGGCGCCATCGACGCCTTCGAGGTTTTGGCGCTGTCGCTTGCCGCCATGACCGGCATGGTGCGCG
This sequence comes from Xanthobacteraceae bacterium, assembly GCA_030038995.1. GTDB lineage: Bacteria > Pseudomonadota > Alphaproteobacteria > Rhizobiales > Xanthobacteraceae > BOG-931. The sequence goes on along the minus strand of JASHQS010000208.1, from coordinate 2,123 downwards.
ACCTGGAGCCTGACGTAGCGCGCATGCGGGCGGCGGCGGGCGAAGGCTATTCGACGGCGACCGACCTCGCGGACTGGCTGGTGCGCGCGCTCGAACTGCCGTTCCGGGAGGCGCATCACGTAACCGGCCGGATCGTCGCCAAGGCGGCCGCGGCGGGCGTTGCGCTCGACCGGCTGCCGCTTGCGGCGATGCGGGCGATCGAGCCGCGCATCACCCGGCAGGTTTTTACTGTCCTTTCGGTCGATAAATCGGTGACAAGCCGTGCCGGCTATGGCGGCACGGCGCCGAAAAACGTGCGGCAGCAAGCCAAAAGCTGGCTCAAGCGGCTGCAACGCGAGGGTTTTTCGCGGAAAAAGCCGCGCCGCAGCCGGTAAGGGGGCGGCAACGGCTTGGCAACGCGTTCGCGACAAAATCTCGCCGCGGGATCGTGATCTGTTAGGCTTGTGGCGCGCGGCGCGGCCGCAAGGGATGGGGGAGCAGAATTTGGCGGGTCATCCTCGAGGCGTTGTGCGCGCGCTTGGCTGGGCGCCGGTTCTGGCGCTGCTCCTGCCGCTCGCGCTCACTGCGTGCGGCCGTAAAGGGCCGCTCGATCCGCCGCCGAGCGCCGAACTGCCGCCGGCACCGGCGGCGGCGCCTGCCGCGAACGTGGCGCCCGCGCCGCAAACCTATGTCGATCCGCTGACGCCGATCGGGACCGCTCAGCAAGCGGCGCCGCCGGCAGTGGCAACCCAAGCCTTGCCGGCGCCGACCCAGCCGGCGAACAAGACCTTTATTCTCGACCCGCTGATCCGGTAGGCCGGCTTTGGCGCACCGGTGCGGTGGCGGAGCCGGTGCCCGCAGGCTAGAAGGTTTGCGCTCGAATTGTTTCGGCTGCGTCAGTGCGAGGAGCCCCGAAGGGACGGCGAAGCAATTTCAGAATTCGGTGCGCCGATTCTGGACTGCTTCGTTTCGCTCGCAATGACGAGTCGATCTTGCCGGAAACCGGTCCAACAAGGCCATGCATCATTTTGCTCATCGGGGCGGCGTGCTACACGCCGAGGACGTCGATCTTGCGGCGCTCGCCGAGGCCGTCGGCACGCCGTTTTATTGCTATTCGAGCGCCACCATCGAGCGTCACTACCGCGTTTTCACCGACGCCTTCGCCGGCGTCGACGCGCTGATTTGCTATTCGGTCAAGGCCAATTCCAACCAGGCGGTGATCGCGACCTTGGGCCGGCTCGGTTCAGGCGTCGACGTGGTCTCAGGTGGCGAGCTTCTACGCGCCCGCGCCGCCGGCATCCCGCCGGACAAAATCATGTTCTCCGGCATCGGCAAGACGGCGGACGAACTGGCGCTCGCGGTCGATGCCGGCATTCTCTGCGTCAACGTCGAATCCGAGCCTGAGCTCGAACTTCTGTCGTCGATCGCCGCCGGCAAGGGCCGCAGCATCGACATCGCAGTGCGCGTCAATCCCGACATCGACGCCAAGACCCACGCCAAGATCGCCACCGGCAAGGCCGAGAACAAATTCGGCATTCCGATCAGCCGCGCCCGCGACGTTTATGCCGTCGCCGCCAAACTGCCCGGCCTGCGCGTCGCCGGCGTCGACATGCATATCGGCAGCCAGATCGTCGCGCTCGATCCGTTCGGCGAGGCGTTCGCGCTGCTCGCCGATTTCGTGCGCGCGCTGCGTGCCGACGGCCACAGCATCGCGCATCTCGACCTCGGCGGCGGGCTCGGCATTCCTTATCGCGACGACAACGAGCCGCCGCCCGATCCGCACGCCTATGCGGCCTTGGTCAAGCGCGCCACCGCGGGCCTCGACTGCAAGTTGATCTTCGAGCCCGGCCGGCTGATCGTCGGCAATGCCGGCATCTTGCTCACGCGCGTGCTCTATCTGAAAAAGGGTGAGGCCAAGACCTTCGTCATCGTCGACGCCGCCATGAACGATTTGATTCGGCCGACGCTCTACGATGCGCATCACGATATCCGGCCGGTGCGTGAGCCCGAAAAAACCAAACCGGCCGGCGCCGCGCGAATCATCGCCGACGTGGTCGGCCCGGTCTGCGAGTCCGGCGACTTCCTCGCGCTCGACCGCGCGCTCGTTGCGCCGCGGCCCGGCGACCTCCTCGCCGTCATGAGCG
>JASHQS010000207.1 GCA_030038995.1 Xanthobacteraceae bacterium | reverse complement strand
TTGCGCCGCCGGCAACTGACCAAGCTCTCTGAGAACATTGCCCATGTTGTTGTAGACGTCGGCGAGGTCGGGCTTGAGCGCCAGCGCGCGACGGTAGTGCGCCAACGCGGCATGAAGGTCGCCGCGTTCATGCAGCGTGTCGCCGCGGTTGTAGAGCGCCTCGACATGGTCCGGCTGCAGCGCCAGGGCGCGGTCGTAGTTCGCCAGCGCCTCGTCGAAGCGCTTGAGTTCATGCAGCGTGTTGCCGCGGTTGTTGAGCGCATCGGCATAATCCGGCCGCGCCGCCAGGGCGCGGTCGTAGCTCGCCAGCGCCTCGTCGAGCCGCTTGAGTTGCCGCAGCGCATTGCCGCGGTTGTAGAGCGCCCCGGCATAATCCGGGCGCAGCGCCAGGGCGCGGTCGTAGCTCGCCAGCACCTCGTCGAAGCGCTCGAGTTCATGCAGCGTATTGCCGCGGTTGTAGAGCGCCTCGACATGGTCCGGCTGCAGCGCCAGGGCGCGGTCGTAGTTCGCCAGCGCCTCGTCGAAGCGCTTGAGTTGCCGCAGCGCGTTGCCGCGGTTGTAGAGCGCCGCCCCAGCACAATCCGGCTGCAGCGCCAGGGCGCGGTCGTAGCTCGCCAGCGCCTCGTCGAAGCGCTTGAGTTCATGCAGCGTCGCGCCGCGGTTGCAGAGCGCCTCGGCATAATGCGGCCGCAACGCCAGGGCGCGGTCGTAGCTCGCCAGCGCCTCGTCGAAGCGCTTGAGTTCGTGCAGCGTCGCCCCGCGGTTGCAGAGCGCCTCGGCATGATCGGGCCGCAGTGCCAGGGCGCGGTCGTAGCTCGCCAGCGCCTCGCCGAAGCGTCGTTGCTGCGTGCTGATCACAGCGGTCAGGTGAAGGGCATCGAAATAATCGGCCTTAACATCGAGGATCGCACGCGCCAGACCATCGGCCTCACCCAGCCGCCCGCCCTGATAGGCCGCAACCGCCCGCTTCATCACCTCGGGCAATGTCAGCGTAACGCCGGCCATCTGTGAGGCTCTCCCTGGCGCCAAACTGATACGGCTTCCACGTGATGGGCTCCGATCATGGCGCGTCGCGGTCCGCCGGGCGACGACGTTCGCGTTGGCGATATCGGCCGGACGCGGATTGCCGTATCGCACCACATTATCGCGAGCGGTACCAAGCCACCGCCATCCGTTGCGCCAAGTGGATTTGCCGGTCGGTCATCTTGCTGGCAACGGCATCGCGCATTCTGGCCTTGAAATCGCCGTCGGCCCCGACCGCCTGCGAGGCCGACAAGTTCAGCCACATATAGGCCAAGACGTAATCCCGCGGCACGCCCTTGCCCTTGTTGTAGAGCATGCCGAGCTGATATTGCGCGTCGCCTTGGCCGGCAACCGCGGCATCGTAGAACCACTTCGCCGCCAGGTGATAATCCTGCGGCACGCCCCGTCCATTCAGATACAGCCAGCCGAGCCGGAATTCCGCCACCGCGTTGCCGCGCGCGGCGCGCGTGGCGATGGCCGCGGCGGCCGCATAGGGCGAGGGCCGGCGAACCGTCCGCGCGTCGGCAGCAACCGCGCCGTTGATGCCCGCAACAACGAGCAACAAGGCCGTTGCGACAGAACGATTGCATCGACCCATGCGACTTCCCCGTCTCGTCATCGGACGCCCACGATGGCCACGTCGATCAGCCAGGCCAGCCAAATGGCCGGCGCGAAGAATAACCCGAACGGCACCCGGGTGATGGCCGTGAGCTTGCGGCCGCGCAAAGCATCGATCAGCACCACGGCGAGAGCCGACAACGCCGCGATATCGACCGCGAGCAGGACCATGCTCCAACCAAGCCACACGCCGGCTACCCCGGCAAGCTTGACGTCGCCGAGCCCAAGTCCCTCACGGCCGCGACCGCGTCGGTAAAGAGCACGGAAACCGAGGAACAAGAGCGCGAGCACGACACCGCGCAGCGCCGCGCCTGCCAGGTTCGTCGCCCATCGCGCCGGCGATGGCATCGCGGCGGCGCAGAGACCCAGCACCAGTGCGGCCAACACCAGCCGGTCGGGAATGACAAAGCGGCGGGCGTCGATTGCCGCGATCGCGATCATCACGATCGCCAATGCGCCGCCGAGAACGCCGGACCAGTCCGGCGCCGCCCAGAGGCTGGCCAGCGCCGCGGCAAAGGCCGTCGCGCTCCAGCCGATGAATGTCCGACGCCAATGCGCCGCGCCGAGCGTCCGCTTCGTCCGCTGCGGCATTCGCGCCAGCCGTAGTTGCTGGTCGGGCGCCGACAACGGCTCACCGCACGAAATTCGGATCTCTGAACAACGACGGCCCCGGCGGAAACGCATTGTCAGCCGAGCCGCGCAATTTCGCCCGCAGCTCCTCGGCGACCTTGGCGGCGTCCACGCTGTTACGAATGATCTGCGGCTGGATGAAGACGATGAGCTCGGTGCGCTGTGTCGAGCGATCATTTGTGGAAAACAGGTTGCCGATGCCGGGGAGTTCTTCGAGAACCGGAATGCCATTGCGCGTGCGGGACTGTTGCTCGGTGATCAAGCCGCCCAGCAGCACCGTCTGTTCGCTGGCGATTGCAATCGTGCTCTTGATCTGCTGCTGCGACACCGTCGGAGTGAGATTGGGCGTGGTCGTCGAGCCGACCACGCCGCTGACTTCCTGCTCGACGTCGAGCGTCACATTGCCGTTGATGTTGACGCGCGGCACCACCCGCAGAATGACGCCGGTGTTGATGTAGTTGATGGAATTGACGACCGTAGTCGAGGTGGCGGACGTAGCCGCGAGCACATTGGCGCTTCCCGTCTCGACCGGCACCTGATCGCCGACCAGGAGCGTCGCCGCCTGATTGTCGAGCACCACGACCGACGGCGACGACAGCACCTTGACGTCGGTGATGGTACGCAGTGCATTGATGACCACGTTCGGATTTGACTGCGAGCCGAGCAGGAAATTGCCGCCGGGCAGAATCGCACCGAGCACCTGGGTAACGCCGCCGGTCGACGACGACGATGTCGTGCCGCTGGCCTGGGTGTTGAAGCCGATCGATCCATTGTTGTTCTGGAGGTAATATTCGACGCCGTATTGCAGATCGTTGTTGAGCGTGACTTGGGCGATGGTGGCGTGGATCGCCACTTGCAGCTGCGGCCGGTCGAGCTGGTTGAGCGTCTGCTCGATCAGCCGGTAATTCTCCTGGCTGGCGTAGACTACCAACGAGTTGTTGGTGACGTCGGCGGCGATCCGCATGCCGGGCAGCACGATCGCGGTCGGGGCTTGCGCGTTGGGCGAGCCGAAGGCGCCGGCGCCGATATTGGCGTTGGTGGTGCCGCCGCCGACGCCCTGGGGGTTGCCGAAGCCGCTGCCGAGATTGCCGAGCTGGATGCCGGCAGTGCTGTTACCCGCACTCACCCCC
>JASHQS010000206.1 GCA_030038995.1 Xanthobacteraceae bacterium | reverse complement strand
GCACCACGCGCGATATCGACCTGCGCACGCTCGACCGACACAGGGACGCTGCGGTTACGAGCCTGATCCCATCGCTATCCTGCCGCTCGTGCAGGCCGAACGCACCGTTTGCTGAACTGATACGCCTCTCGCCGAATAGCATCGCCGACGAATTGCGAGCGGAGCGCATGCGGCGAATCCTTGGCGATTAGGCTCAGCCGGCGCATCGCCATTGCGCGCCGAAGCAATTACAGCCTGCGGGGTCCGCATCGGGTCCGCTATGTTAGCCGCTTTCCGTCGTTAACAGCCTGCTACACGTAATACGCTGAATATATTAATCTCTTTGGTACAGCTGGGTAGATTCGAACTACCGACCTCCTGATCCACAGTCAGGCGCTCTAACCAACTGAGCTACAGCTGCACGGCTTCCGCGCGGAGGAAGCGCGGGCAACCTATGGGCCAGGGTGGCATTTGGCAAGACGGCGCCAACGACAGACGGCGCCGGCGCCAGCGCGCGAAAGCGGAGCGGGCCATCATGTCTGATGCGAAGTCCGCTGATCGGTCGGATTTCGTATTACTGTGAGCGCAGTGCGCGCGTGATCGCCTGGGGAGCTGCTTTGGTCGTTGGCGTCGGATTTCAGTCCTATGAGGTGAGCAGCGCCAGCACTGCCGGCAAGGCCGGCTCGTGGGCCGCGACCGCAAGCCGCGCCAGCGCGATGCCTTCGAGTTCCGTGGATTGCTGCGCGGTTTGTGGCAGCCGCTCCGGCTGGGCCGCAAGATCGACGACAAGTCCGACGACCGCGCTCGGTTCGTACGGTAACTTGCGGATGCCGACGCCGCGCAGTTCGATCAGGCCGGCCAGCGCCGCGGCCGGGCGCACCACCAACCGGTCGTGCGCGGCCTCGACGTGAACGCGGTCGTCGCCAACCAGGCGGGCGAAACGCAGCGGACCACCGCGCGCAGCCGCAATGAGTTCGAGCGCCAGCCGCGATTTTCCCGATCCCGACGGGCCGCGGATCAAGACCGCGCGCGCTCCGACCAGGACCGCCGAAGCGTGGATGGTGGCCGACGGCATGCGCTGCAGTCCAGCGCGCGGCTACAACATTTTCCAACAAGAACGAATCGTCATTGCGAGCGCAGCGGAGCAAGCCAGGTCCGCCCTCCCTAACCCTCGCCCGCAAGCGGCGCAGGCAAGGGTGGGGGATTGCTTCGTTGCCCCTTCGGAGCTCCCCGCAATGACGACGCTCTCGGCGGAAAGTAACGTAACCATCACGTTGCCGGCAGCCGCACGACGAAGCGCGCGCCCGCGATTTCCGGCCCCGCGTCGGCGCCGACGCCTGCGGCCATCCGGTTCTCCACCCAGATGGCGCCGCCATGGGCTTCCACGATCTGCTTCGAAATCGACAGCCCGAGGCCGGAATTCTGGCCGAAACCCTGGTGCGGCCGGTCGGTATAGAAGCGCTCGAAAATTTTCTCCGCCGCGTCGGGCCGCACGCCGGGGCCGTCGTCGTCGACAAAAATCTCGACATGATTTTTCTGGCGCCGGCATGTCACCTGCACCGTGCCGCCGGGCGGCGAGAACGAGCGCGCGTTCTCGATCAAATTGTCCACCACCTGGCCGAGCCGCGAATCATGGCCCGGCACCTGGAAGGCGCGCAGCCCGCCGCCTTCGAATTTGAGCTTGACCTTGATGGCGTCGTCGCGATTGACCTCGTTGGCGACGGCCACCACGGTGTTGAGCAGCTTGGCGACATCGACTGGCGCCGCCTCCTGGCGCTGCAGCTCGGCGTCGAGGCGGCTGGCGTCGGAAATATCGGAGATCAGCCGGTCGAGCCGCCTGACGTCGTGCTGGATGATCTCGAGGAGCCGCTTGCGGCTCTCCTCGGCCTTGGCGACCGGCATCGTCTCGACCGCCGAGCGCAGCGAGGTCAACGGATTTTTCAGCTCATGCGCCACGTCGGCGGCGAAGCGCTCGATGCCCTCGATGCGGCTGTACAGCGCGTTGGTCATGGCGCGCAGCGTGCCTGACAAATGGCCGATCTCGTCGCGGCGGCGGGTGAAATCCGGGATTTCGACGCGCGACTGGATGCGCCGGCGCACGCTTTCGGCGGCGTCGGCGAGCCGCCGCACCGGCTCGGCAATGGTGCCGGCCAACAGGATCGAAAGTATCACCATCACCGCGGCGGCGATCAGAAACACTTTGAGAATGGCGAGCCGCTCCGCCGTCACCATGTTGTCGATGTCGGCGCCCTGGGTCGACAGCATGAGCGCGCCGCGCACGGCGCGGAAGCGCTGCACCGGCACCGCTACCGACACGATGACGTCGCCGCGATTGTTGATGCGCACCATGCTGGCATCGTGGCCGTTGAGCGCCTGCGTGACTTCCGGATAGCCCTTGCCCTGGTCGGGCCCGAGCTCGCGATAGAGCGGCAGGTCGCCTCTGTTGAGCCATAGGCGCATCGCCACCACGGCGCGATCGAACAGGCTCGGCCGTTTGGCGTCGGGCGACGGCAGGTCGGAGCGCAACACGTCGCCGCGGCCGAACAGGCTGCGGCTGTCGACCAGCAGCACGCCGTCGCGGTCATAGATGCGGGCGCGCGTCTTGGTGGGCGAGACGAGGTCGCGCAACACCGGCGCCACCCGCGTCGGATCGATCGGGAAGTCGATGCCGTAGAGCGCGTCCTCGGACGGGCCGTAGCTCTCGCCGGGCTGCAGGTTTTGCAGTTTTTCCGGATCAAGCGTGATGGCGGAGCCGGTTTCGGCCGTGGCCGAGTCGGCGATGGCGTGGGCGATGATCTGGCCCTGCTGCAAGAGGCTCTGGACCCGCGCGTCGATCAGGCGGGCGCGGAACGGCGACAGATAATTGATGCCGATCGAGAGCGCGAGGAGGCCCGCGACGTTGAGCACGACGATGCGGCGCGTCAGGCTCGAGGAGCTCTGATTGACGAAGAATTGCCAGGCCCGGCGTAGGAGATCGATGGCCCGGCCCACGCCACGGCGCGGGCGGTCGTGGCGGGCGTCGGCGGCCTCGGCCTCAGCTTGGGCCTCTGCGGGCGCAAGCGGCGGCGCCTTGTTCTGGCTCAGGTCTGTGGGTCGATCGAGCACGTGGTCTGCCGGGGTTCGGGTCGGCCCCTCTCCTTACCCGCCGCGCCAGCGCGTCGAGCCGCGAGCGGAACCGGACGCCATTATTACCGCACGTCAGCCGTCCCAGTCAGCGGGCCATTATGATCGGCAATCACATCTTCAGCAGGGCGGCCCTACGCCTGCGCACGGCAACTGCTCTAAGGCAAAGACGCCTGAGGTTCTCCCAATCTCTCCAGCGGCGACGATCGTTAAGCTCAACGCCGGCGCAGCGGGCTGGCGGCGCGTCACATTTCCTTGAAACGATAGCCTACGCCATACAGCGTCTCGATCATATCGAATTCGGTGTCGCTCGCCTTGAATTTCTTGCGCAGCCGCTTGATGTGGCTGTCGATCGTGCGGTCGTCGACATAGACCTGATCGTCGTAGGCCGCATCCATCAGGGCATTGCGGCTTTTCACCACGCCCGGACGGCTGGCGAGCGCCTGCAGGATGAGAAACTCGGTGACGGTGAGCGTCACCGGCTCGTTCTTCCAGGTGCAGGTGTGGCGCTCCGGATCCATGCGCAACTGGCCGCGCTCCAAAACCTTGCTGTCGGCCTCCTTGGGCGCGGCACCGTCCTTGGGCGAGGCGCGGCGCAGCACCGCTTTGACCCGCTCGACCAATAGGCGCTGCGAGAACGGTTTCCGGATGAAGTCGTCGGCGCCCATTTTCAGGCCGAACAACTCGTCGATCTCCTCGTCCTTGGAGGTGAGGAAGATCACCGGCAGATCGGATTTTTGGCGCAGCCGGCGCAGCGTCTCCATGCCGTCCATGCGCGGCATCTTGATATCGAGGATGGCGAGGTCGGGCGGCGCGGTCTTGAATCCGTCCAGCGCCGAAGCGCCGTCGGTGTAGGTGTTGATGCGATATCCTTCGGCCTCGAGTGCGATGGACACCGAGGTGAGGATGTTGCGGTCGTCGTCGACGAGGGCGATTGTCGGCATGGCGGCCTTCTAACATGAGTCGGCCGCAGCTTCACTAGAGCCCGGCCCCAAGTCGTCGGTAAAGACCCATGTGGGGGCGGAAGTGTGGCCGGACAAGGCAAAATCAGGGCAATTCCTATGACTTAGAAGGACATAGGTAAGGAACAGGAAAGGAATTTGGTTATGGCCGAAGCCGAAAAACCCGCGCCGGCCGCCGCCGCTGCTGCTTTGCCCGGGGTGATGCCCGCCGGGCTGCCGGAAACCGCGCCGGCTCCGGACTTCGATCCCAAGGCGCTCGCCAAGGGCCTATTGCGCGCGACGCGGGCGGGCGCGCTTGCGACCATCGACCGCAATACCGGCCATCCGTTCGCCTCGCTGGTCAATATTGCGACCGACGCGGACGGCGCGCCGCTGATCGTGATCTCGCGGCTGTCGACCCATACGGCGAACCTGGAACAGGACGGCCGCGCTTCGGTCTTGCTCGCCGCCACCGGCAAAGGCGATCCGCTCGCCCATCCGCGGCTGACGCTGCTCGGCACGTTCAAGCCGGTCGCACGCGACCATGCGGACGAGCCGCGCGTACGGCGGCGCTTTCTCGCCCGCCATCCGAAATCGCAGCTTTATGCCGGCTTCGCCGATTTCTCGTTCTGGCGGCTCGACGTCGTCTCCGCGCACCTCAACGGCGGCTTCGCCCGCGCCGCCGACCTGAAAGCCGCCGACGTCATGACCGATATCTGCGGCGCCGCCGACCTGCTCGAGGCCGAGGCCGGCGCCATCGCCCACATGAACGACGATCACGCCGAAGCGGTGCGGCTTTATGCGACCAAATTGCTCGGCGGCGAAGACGGCAAATGGCGGCTCACGGGGCTTGATCCGGACGGCCTCGACCTTGCGCTCGGCGATGCGACCTTACGCCTGCCGTTTGCCGAGCGCGTCACCACCGCGCAGGGCTTGCGCAAAGTGGTGGTGGATTTGGCCGCAAAAGCGTGCGCGGGCGGTAGCGTTTGAACCAAAGATTGCACTGCAGCAAACGCACAGACGGAACGACACCGGAACCATGCGGTTAGCTTTGCGATGGGAACCGGTCTTGGCAGGTGCTAGGATGCTCGATATAGCCACGCCATCAGCGGTGGGTTGCGGATTGACGCGTCAGCGTTCGTTTCAAGGCCCCGGCAGGACAAGCGGGCCAGTCAGTGGAGGCTTAAGGTGCAGGAAACGGGTCTGAGGAACGGTGCGCACGGCGCCGAGAAATTCGGCTTTCAAGACCTGGCGGCCATCCACTGGAACCTTCCCGACGCCATTCTGGTCGAGCACGCGGTCGCCAACCGTGAGGGTTTTCTGGTCCGCGGCGGCGCGTTCTGCGCCGAGACCGGCGTGCATACCGGCCGCAGCCCCAAGGACAAGTTCGTCGTGGTCGACGGCCAGACCGAAAAATCGGTGTGGTGGCAGAAGAACGGCCGGCTCTCGGGCGAAAAATTCCAGTTGCTGCTCGACGACTTTCTCGCCCATGCGCGCGGCAAGACGCTGTATGCCCAGGATCTTTATGGCGGTGCCGATCCAAAGTACCGCATCAAGGCGCGCGTCTATAACGAGCTTGCCTGGCACTCGATGTTCATCCGCGCGCTGTTGATCCGGCCCGGCCGCAGCGAGCTCGCGCATTACGTGCCCGATTTCACCATTCTGTCGCTGCCCTCGTTCAGGGCCGACCCGAAGCGCCACGGCGTGCGCAGCGAGACCGTGGTCGCGCTCGACTTCAGCCGGCGCATCATCCTGATCGGCGGCAGCTATTACGCCGGCGAGATGAAAAAGTCGGTGTTCACCGTGCTCAACTATTACCTGCCGTCCGACAGCGTGATGCCGATGCACTGCTCTGCGAATGTCGGGCCGGCGGGCGACGTGGCGTTGTTCTTCGGCCTTTCCGGTACCGGCAAGACCACGCTGTCGGCCGATGCCACACGCACCCTGATCGGCGACGACGAGCACGGCTGGGGTCCGCAGGGCGTGTTCAATTTCGAAGGCGGCTGCTACGCCAAGTGCATCAAGCTGTCGGCCGAGGCCGAGCCGGAAATCTACGCCACCACCCACCGCTTCGGCACGGTGCTGGAGAACGTGGTGTTCGATCCGCAAACGCGCGTCTGCGACTTCGACGACGACAGCAAGACCGAAAACACCCGCGCCGCCTATCCGCTCGATTTCATCCCGAATGCCTCGCGCAGCGGCCGCGCCGGCATGCCGAAAAACATCGTGCTGCTTACCGCCGACGCCTTCGGCGTGATGCCGCCGATCGCCAAGCTCACGCCGGCGCAGGCGATGTATCACTTCCTGTCCGGCTACACCGCCAAGGTTGCCGGAACCGAGAAGGGCTTGGTCGGCGTCCAGCCGGAATTCTCGACCTGCTTTGCGGCGCCGTTCCTGCCGCGCCATCCGTCGGTCTACGGCAATCTCTTACGCGAACTGATCAGCGCCCACGACGTCGATTGCTGGCTGGTCAATACCGGCTGGACCGGCGGCATCTATGGCGTCGGCCGCCGCATGCCGATCAAGGTGACGCGGACGCTGCTCGCGGCGGCGCTGGACGGTTCGCTCAAGAACGCCAAGTTCAGGACCGATCCGTATTTCGGCTTCACCGTGCCGACGCAACTTGCCGGTGTCGAGCCGCACCTGCTCTATCCGCAAAAGACCTGGCGGAACAAGCTCGAGTTCGACCAGACCGCGCGCAAGCTGGTCGACATGTTCCAGAAGAATTTCGTGCAGTTCGAGGACTACGTCGCCCCCGACGTGCGCGCCGCGGCGCCGGAAGTGCGCCTCGCCGCCGAGTAGCGGCGGCATAGCCCGGATCGCGCAGCAAATACCGGGATTTTGCGAAATTCCCGTTTTCGCCCGCGGTCCCAGGAGCCAGCCGTCGGATTGTCGGCGCGCAATCCGGCTACGCCCTCGAGCGATCGTGGATCATGGCGATCGTTTCATCGTCCCATTTCGGGCCGCTGAGCAGAAACTCGGCGAAGTTCGCCGGCGCGGCATTCAGGCGGTAATACTCATCTACCGAAAGCACGACTGCTCGATCGGCACCGCGATAGGTGACGACCTGCGGCCCCTCGACCGCGGCGAGACGAATCAACTCGGCAAGCTTCGTCCTCGCCTGCTGCATCTGCCACTTGCGCATGATCAGAACAGAGCTCCTTCTGAATGGATCGAAGGCGCCCATTTTATCGAAAATCCGATAAGAATTTAGCCTGCCGAATTAGCCGGCGCGCAATCGCGGCCGGTTAAGTGTCTTCGGCACTGGATTGTCGCGCCCTGCCGCGCCTTAACTCTCAAGCGGAGCCGAGCATCATGGATTCGCCGGACGTCAAGGAAGCATCTTCGCCCGTACTGCAAGAGCGGCGGCGCAGCCCGCGCCAGCGCCTCGGCCGCATCGCCACCATCAAGCTCGGCGTCGGCATTCCGCCGCGCTTCGTACTCGTTACCAACACCTCGGTGGAAGGCGTGCGGCTGCAGCTCAACGGCATCGACATGCTGGATATGTTCGTGCTGCTGTTCCACGGCGCTGGCGGCGCCGCGCGCGACGGCACCTACAAGGTGGTATGGCGGCAGGGCCAGGAGGTCGGCGCCAAGTTCATCAGCCCGCTGACGCAGAATACGTGAGGCTAGCTAATCCCGCTCATTCCCGCGAAAGCGGGGATGAGGCCTAACTAAATATTTGATTTTTTATAGTTTTCAAGCTCTCCATGAGGGCCGTTACAAGACGGTTTCCTTAAAGACCGCCGACATCGACGCGGCCAGGGAGCGGGCATTCGACCAAGACGCCGCACAGCGCTTCGGTCTTGCTGCAAGGTCGAAAAAGTGCGAATATGCACGGCAAGATAGAATTCATCCCTCGAATCCAAGACTATATTCCTCGCAATATGAGCATAGGTAAGGAAAAACGATGTCTCGATCGGCGAATTTGCTTCTCGGTCTGATGGCGGGCTTGCTTTGGCTGAGCGCCGCCATGCCGGCTAAGGCGCAGCCCTGGACTTGGACCAATCAATACGGGTCAGTCCTGGCGGTGACGCAATACAATAGCGCCACCGGTGCGATCTCCGGGACCTATACCAACAATGCGTCGGGCAGCTGCGGTGTCGGCAAGCAGCAGGGGATGACGGGCTGGCTCAGCTCAGGCGGCAACGGCACTGCGATCAGCTTTACGGTGAATTGGCTAGGTTGCAACTCGACAACGGTCTGGACCGGCCAGTTGAAGAGCAACGCCGATTTTCAGGCCTTGTGGCTGCTTTCCCTGGCGGCCCCGGTGGTCTGGAACGGCATCAGCGCCGGCTCCGACAGCTTTACGTTCAAGAGCGGCGACAAGGCGGAATTGCACGCGCATTAGGCGCTCCAGACGGCCGCAGATCCAATCACCCCTGCTTCTGCATCTCCCGCCCGGCGCGGCGGGCCCAGTTTTCCCAGGCGCGGTTGAGCGTGTAGTCGGAAACCCGCGCCTGGATCTTGTCGACCTCGCCGGGGGTGAGGAATTTGATCTCGCCCATCGCCATCGCCTGCATCTGCAGCTTGGCGCCGACTTCCAGGTAGACCGAAATGAAAACGGCGTGGCGCACCGAGCGGCCGACCACGGTGGCGCCGTGGCCGCGCATCAGCGTCGACGGGCGCTCGCCGAGCGCCTGCGCCAGATCGCGGCCCATCGCCATGTCGGTGACAAGGAGCGTGGTGTCGCCGAACTTGTCGTGGCAATCCCAGACCGGCACTTCATGGCCGATCGAGGCGCACATGTGCAGGAGCGGTTTCAGCTTCTTGCCGGTGACGCCGAACGGAATGACGCTCGGCGAATGATTGTGCACGACCGCGTGCGCGTCCGGCCGCGCTTCGTAGATGGCGCCGTGGATGAAGCGTTCCAGATACGGCGCGCGGCCGCGCGCGTCGACGGCGGTGCCGTCGAGCGTGTATTCGACGATGTCGTCGCGCTCGATGCGCTCGGGGGCGCGGGCGCGCGAAAGAAGATAGCGCTGCGGGTTGTCGGGATGCCGGATGCTGACGTGGCCGAACGAATCGACTACGCCTTCATTGGCGAGAATGCGGTTGGCGGTCACCAGTTCTTCGACAACGAAATCGAGCTTGCTCATCGCGCGCGTTCTCCCTTGCGGCGCGCGATCCTATGGGGGGCGGGAGGGTTTGTGAACCGGGCGCCAACTCCAAACTTTGATCGGTTGGCGCCGTTGCGATCGGCGGCTTTCTCTGATCGCCTCCCATGATCCGATCAAGGCCGCTTTCCGGGCGCGCCCAACAAGCCGTTGACGCGCTGCATTGACCAGCGGCAGCGGGTCGCGGGACTTAACCCACGCGCCGCGCTAAGCTGACGCAGTACGCTTTGCTTTGAGGAGCTTGCGCCATGTCCGGCCGCGCCGTTTCCAGACGTTCCGCAATCGTCTCCGCGCTGGGGCTCGTGCTTGCCCCGGCCACGGCAAGCGCACAGGACACGGCGCGTTTTCCGGACCGCCCGATACGGCTTATCGTCTCCACTGCGGCCGGCGGCGGGGTCGACGCCTTCGCCCGGATGGTGGCCGCCAAGATGCAAACCGTGCTGGGCCAGCCGATTGCGGTCGAAGACAAGCCGGGCGCCGGCGGCAGTTTTGCGGCTGATCTGGTCTATCACTCGCCGCCCGACGGCTACGTTCTGCTCGCCTCGCAACCGGCGCCGATTACCACCAATCCGCTCCTCATCAAGTCGCTCGACTACGACCCGACGAAGCTCGAGCCCGTCGCGATCATGTCGCACATTCCCAACGTGCTGCTGGTGCGGCCCGATTTTCCCGCCAAGACGGTGGCCGAGCTGATCGCCTACGCCAAAGCCAATCCAGGCAAGTTGAATTTTGCGTCGCAGGGCGTAGGCACCACCTCGCATCTCACCGCCGAGCTGTTTGCGTCGATCACCCACGTCAAACTCACCCACGTCCCCTACAAGGGAACCGGCCCGGCGCTCAACGACATCATCGCCAGCCATGTCGACTTGTTCTTCACCGAACTGTCGACCTCGATGCAATTGCACAAGGCCGGCAAGGCCAGGATCCTCGCGGTCGCCACCAAACAGCGCATCCCCGCCCTCCCGGACATCCCGACCCTGGCCGAGGCCGGCGTATCCGGCTGCGAATCCGACACCTGGAACGCCATCACCGCGCCGCCGAAAACGCCTTCAGCGATCATCGCCAAGCTCAACGACGCGGCCAACAAGGTGATGCAGATGCCCGATCTGCTTGCGCGCTACAAACAGCTCAACGCTACTCCGGGCGGCGGCACGCCGGCGGAGATGGCCGCCTTCATCAAAGAGGAGACGCGGCGCTGGAGCGCCGTGATCCGCGCCGCCGGCATCAAGCCTGAATGAATGCTGCGAATTAGCGGATCGCTGCGCGATCCTGATTAGCGCGTCACCGGAAGGCAATCCCGGATTGCGCCTCGCGCATTCCCCGCCGCGATTCATGCTCTTGCGCCCCCCCTAAGCGCCGTCGTATCGATGGCGCGCGCCCGGCCTTGTCAGCGGCCGGGCGCGAGGTGTTCATGCGGACGGTGCTCGTCAAACTTTTCAACGATCACAGCGCGGAATTGCGCGGCAAGGTCGCCGGCATCTATGCCGTCCTGGCCAGCGCCAATGTGCTGGCCTGGCTCTGGGCGCTGGTCGCGTTTCACGACTATCCGGTTCTCATCGGCACGGCGTTTCTCGCCTATACGTTCGGCCTGCGCCACGCAGTCGATGCCGACCACATCGCGGCGATCGACAACGTCACCCGCAAGCTCATGCAGGAGGGCAAGCGGCCGGTCAGCGTCGGCTTCTTCTTCGCGCTCGGCCATTCGACCGTCGTGGTGCTGGCGTCCGCCGCTGTGGCGCTGGCCGCCGGCGCGCTGCAGGGCCGCTTCGAAGCGTTCCGGCTGGTCGGCGGCATGGTGGGCACGCTGGTCTCGGCCGCGTTTCTGTTCTTCGTTGCCGCCGCCAATCTGCTCATTCTGTTGTCGGTCTACGGCACGTTCCGCGAGGTGCGGCGCGGCAGTACGCTGGTCGAGGAGGACCTCAACCGTCTGTTAGCGCAGCGCGGCCTGCTCGGCCGATTGTTCCGGCCGATGTTCCGCATGGTGGCGCGCAGCTGGCACATGTACCCGCTCGGCTTTCTGTTCGGACTGGGCTTCGATACCGCGACCGAAATCGGTCTGCTCGGCATTTCCGCCGCCGAAGCCACCCGCGGCCTGCCGATCTGGTCGATCATGGTGTTTCCGGCGTTGTTCACTGCCGGCATGTCGCTGATCGACACCACCGACGGCGTGCTCATGCTGGGCGCCTATGGCTGGGCCTTCACCAAGCCGATCCGCAAGCTGTATTACAATCTCATCATCACCTTCGTGTCCGTCGTCGTGGCGGTGTTGATCGGCGGCATCGAGGCGCTCGGGCTGTTGGCCGACCAGCTCAAGCTCGAAGGGCCGTTCTGGGCGCTGGTCGGCGCGCTCAACGATCATTTCGGCAGCCTCGGCTATGTGATCATCGCCATCTTCGCCGCGAGCTGGTTGGTCTCGTTCCTGATCTATCGGCTCGGCCGGTTCGACATGCTGGAAGGCGCGCCGAGCTGAACCGCGGCACGGCGCGCGCGTTATCGTCGGACCGTCCGGACCAACGGCCCGGTCCGCATGACATGATGCTGCGAGGTCCCGCCATGCCGACGCCATCGCTCGATGCCGATGAGAACACCGCGCGCTATTTTCTTGCTCTCGGCGCGGCGGCCGCCGGCCTGTGGAGCGACCTGCCACAGGAGCTGCAGCAGACGCTGTTCGAGCGCGCCGTGCTGCTCGGCCAGCAGAGCGAGCGCGACGAGAACCTGCGCGAGCAATTGGCCAAATTCCTGCACGACCACCACGAACGGACGCGGTGATGATGCGCGCGTCACGTGATAGCCGACGAGATCGAGTCGGATCATCTTCTTGCCGCTCGACGGTGCCGAGCGGCCGGGGTAAGCATGAAAGCCAAAGACCTGCGAAAGCGTGCCGCTTGTGATCTCCGCAGCGCTGCTTAAATAGCGTGGACCGACGCCAAAGCGCTCACTTTCATGGCAAACGACCCGAACCGGCCGGAACGGCCGCGCCTAGAGCCCGAGATCATTCCGCCGGATCGCGACGGCGGCCAGGCGGATTGGCGCCGCACGCCCTGGCGCGGCAGCGGCTTCGAACAGGTGCGCGGCACCCATCGCATCTATGTCGGGCGCATCGGGCCGTTCGGCATCGCGCTGCTGCTGCTGGCGATCATCGCCATCATCGCGATTGTGCTGATCGTGGTGCTGGGAACGGTGCTGATCTGGATTCCGATCGTTGCGGTGGCGGGTGTCGTCGCCGCGCTGGTTCGCCTGTTCCGCAGGTGACGACAAAGTTAATGAGCCGGCACGCCGCATACACCGCCCATTAACTTTAATTATCTATGAATTTCTCAAAGTCGCGAACAGCGCTGGACTACCGGATCGCGTGCGCGTTCACTGCAAATCGGCGGACTTGCGGTGACCGGCAAAGAGCCGACCTCCGGGATTCATCCGCGGCTCGCTGATTAATGTCGAGTGTTCGATGTTCGAAGCGCCGCGTCAGTTCAAGTCAGCCGTTCTCGCCAATGCCGACGTGGCGGCGGCGCGGCCTGCCGATCTCGATTTGGGCAAGATCTGTTCCGCGCTCTGGCAGGGCCGCATCACGATCTTGTCGACCGCGGCCATCGCGCTGCTCGCCGCCGTGCTGTTCGTGCTCGCCGCGCCGCATCGCTACAC
>JASHQS010000205.1 GCA_030038995.1 Xanthobacteraceae bacterium | reverse complement strand
GCCGGCGGCGAAGCGCCGCCGGATGGGCAGCCCAGGGAACCGGAGGCTGCAGCCGATGGCGAAACCGCCGCGCCGTTCGAAGATGACCATGCTGGCGGCGTGGAGCTCGCGCCAGCACAAGGCAATGGCGAGGCGCCATTTCACGCGCGCGACGACGGAAGCGAGCCGGACCGTGAAGCACGTGGCGAACGGCGGCGCCGGCGCCGCGGCCGCCGCGGCGGACGGCGCAGCCGGCACGAGCGCGAACGCAACGGCGAGGCTGCATACGACACGCATGGCGGCCCGTCCCAATCGCCGCAATCCGAATTCACGGCAGAAGAATTGGAACGGCCGGCTGCGACCGAGCCGGATTTGCAGGCCGCGGTCGCCGATCTCGATGCATCGCAGACCGGGGGTCAGCCGGCGGCCGCGGCCGACCGGATTGCATCCGAGCCGGTCAGCGCCGCGCCGGCTTCGGCGCCTGCCTCGTCCGCACCTGCTGCGCCCGAAGCGCCGCCCGAGCCGCCCGAGCCGCCACGCCGCCGCTCGACCGTGCGCGAACCCGCGCCGGTGTTCGGCGGCGATTCGGATCCATCATCGCCGCCCTCCCCGCCTCCCCCCAGCCCGGTGCCGGAGCCGGTCATCACCGAGATCGATGCGGGCGACGGCGCGGAGCGGCCACGGCGCACCGGCTGGTGGTCGCGGCGATCCGCCGGCGGCTAGGCCGCAGACGCGCCCGCTTTCGAACACGCGTCGGAGCGCGCCATGAAAAGCGCCTGGGTCGACCGCGATGCCAAAGCCATGGTCACGGAGGGCGCGGCCTCGGGTATCGACCACGACTTTGCGCTGCGCATCTACACCACGCGGCTCTTCGGCCGCGATCCGAAACTCGTCCTGCACGGCGGCGGCAACACCTCGTTGAAAACTCGCATGCGCGACCGTCTCGGCGAAGAGGTCGAGGTGCTGCGCGTCAAAGGCAGCGGCGCCGACATGGCAACGATCGAGGCGTCCGGCTTCTCCGCGGTCCGGCTTGCGCCGCTGCGCAAACTGCGCGCCCTCGATACCATCGACGACATCGAGCTTGTCGCCATCGAGCGCGCCAACCTGATCGATGCGACGGCGCCCAACCCGTCCGTCGAGATGATGCTGCACGCGTTCTTGCCGCATAAATTCGTCGATCACACCCACGCCAATGCGGTGCTCGGCATCGTCGATCAAGCGGACGGCGAGCAAAAATGCGCCGAGGTGTTCGGTGGCCGGCTCGGCTTCGTGCCCTATGTGATGCCGGGCTTCGGGCTCGCCAAGAAGGCGATCGAGGTGTTCGAGCGAGAAAAGCCGAGCAACGGCCTGATCTTGAGCAAGCACGGCATCGTCACTTTCGGCGCGGCCGCGCGCGAAGCCTACGAGCGCATGATCGAGATGGTCTCGCTCGCCGACGATTTTATTGCGCGCAACGTCAAGCGCGCCGTGTTCGCACGTGTAGCGCGGGACATCGCCCCGGCCGCGGCGGTAGCGCCGATCGTACGCGGCGCGTGCAGCGGGCAGGACGAAAAGGTCGAGGGCGCCTGGCGCCGCCTGGTTCTCGACTTTCGCCCGATCGAGCCGTTTCGCAATTTTTTCGACGACCCCGATTTCGCCCGCATCAGCCAGGCCGGCGTGGTGACGCCCGATCACACCATCCGCACCAAGAACTGGCCGCTCGTGCTGGCGCCGCCCGAGACCGGCAAGCTTGACGAATTCGCCCGGGCGACCCGCGAGGCGGCGCAGGTGTTTGCCGAGCGCTATCACGCGTATTTCGACCGCAACAACAAGCGCGCGGGCGGCATCAAACGCGAACTCGATCCGCTGCCCCGCGTCGTGCTGGTGCGCGACCTCGGATTTTTCGGACTGGGCCGGTCGAAAGAGGACGCCGTGATCGCCGCCGATATCGCCAAGGCCTGGATGCAAACCGTGCTGGCCGCGGAAGCCGTCGGGCGCTTCGAATCGATCTCCGAAGCCGACATGTTCGATTGCGAATATTGGCCGCTCGAACAGGCCAAGCTCGCCCCCACCCTTCCCTCCCCCGCAAGCGGGGGAGGGTTAGGGAGGGGGTTGCCGCTCGCCGGCCAGATCGCGGCCATCACCGGCGCTGCCGGCGCCATCGGCGCGGCAACCGCCAAGGCTTTTGCCGCGGCCGGCGCCGAGGTCGCGCTGCTCGACGTCAACGGCGACGCCGCGCGCCAAGCCGCGAAGGCGATCGGGCCGATGGCGCTGCCGATCGAATGCGACGTGACCAGCGCCGGTGCGGTGAACGCGGCGTTCGACAAAATCGCCGAACATTTCGGCGGCGTCGATATCGTGGTCTGCAATGCCGGCGCCGCCTGGCAGGGCCGCATCGGCGAGGTCGACGAAGCGGTTTTGCGCCAGAGTTTCGAGCTGAATTTTTACGGCCACCAGCGCGTGGCGCAGGCCGCGGTCAAGATCATGCGCGCCCAGGGCAGCGGCGGCTGTCTGCTCTTCAACGTCTCCAAACAGGCCGTCAATCCGGGTCCGAATTTCGGACCCTATGGCGTGCCGAAGGCCGCGCTCCTGGCGCTGATGCGCCAATACGCGCTCGACTACGGCGCCGACGGCATCCGCGCCAATGCGGTCAATGCCGACCGCATCCGCTCCGGGTTATTGACCCCGGCAATGATCGCGTCGCGCGCCAAGGCGCGCGGGGTCAGCGAGAAGGACTACATGGCCGGCAATCTGCTCGGCCGCGAAGTCACCGCCGACGACGTGGCGCAGGCGTTTTTGCACCAGGCGCTGGCGCTCAAAACCACCGCCGACGTCACCACCGTCGACGGCGGCAACATCGCCGCGGCGATGCGCTAAACCTTGTCGACCGCGCCGCCGCTGTCCGCCCAATCCTTGAAGGCGCCGAGGTTGTAGACGCGCTCGTAGCCTAAGTCCTTGAGCGCCTTGCCGGCGAGCGCCGAGCGGCCGCCGGAGGCGCAGTAGACCAGCACCGTCTTGTCCTTGGCAAAATTCTTGTCGTGATAGGGCGACTGCGGATCGGCGCGGAATTCCAGCATGCCGCGCGAGACGTGCACGGCGCCGGCCACCTTGCCGCTCTTTTCCACTTCGGGCGCATCGCGCACGTCGACCACGAGCGTGTCGCCCTTCGCCATCATGTCGTGCGCCTGCGCCGGCGTGATCCGCGGCACCGCCGCATTGGCGGCCTCCAGCATCTCTTTGACCGTGGTTGCCATGACTGGTTCCTCGTGCACTGCGCCGCCGTTTCACGCCCTCGGCACGGCGACGGCTAATCCCACTTCATCCGCCCCGCATAAGCCCAGTCGATGAGCCGGCCGTCGCGGCTTGCCAGCGCGGCGATGTCGCGCATCTCGGCCTCGCTCAGCGCAAAATCGAAGATCGCGGCGTTTTCGGACAAACGCTCGAGCTTGCCGGTGCGCGGAATGACGACGATCTCCCGCTGCACCAGAAAGCGCAGGCAGATCTGCGCGGCGGTCTTGCCGTGCGCCGCGGCGACGCGGGCGAGAACCGGATCGTTGCGGATGTCGCCGCGCGCCAGCGGACTATAGGCGACGACCGCCAGGCCGTGCCGGCGGCAGCCGGCGATCAGCCGCGACTGGTCGAGGAACGGATGGCATTCCACCTGATCGCAGACCAAGGGCTCGCTCGCGGCCGCCAGTGCCTCCTCGATCAGCGCCAATGTGAAGTTCGACACGCCGATATGGCGTGTGAGCCCGTCGCGCTTGACCTTGCACAGCGCGCCGATGGTTTCCGCAAGCGGCACCTGCGGATTGGGCCAGTGCAAAAGCAACAGATCGACCTCGCTCAAACGCAGCCGCACCAGGCAATCGCGGGCGGCGCGCTCGAGTTCGCGCGGCGCGAAATGGCTGGGCCAGATTTTCGTGGTCAAGAAAACGTCGCCGCGCTTGACGCCGGAAGCGCGGACGCCTTCGCCCACCTCGCGCTCGTTGTCGTACATTTCCGCGGTGTCGATGGCGCGATAGCCGAGGCGGAGCGCCTGCTCGACGATGCGCGCGCAGTTGCGGCCGCGCAGCTCCCAGGTGCCGAGCCCGAGCAACGGAATCTCGGCGCCGTTGGCCGCAACGCTCGGAATGGGTCCGGTCGCGCTCACGCCCCGCTCACGTGTCCCATTGCGGCGCCTGCGGCGGACTGACGATCCGCGATCCGGGCCGCTTCAGCTTGTCGATCTCCGCCATTTCGGCGGCGCTGAGATTGAAATCGAGACTGCCGAGATTTTCCGCAAGCCGCTCGCGCTTGGACGTGCGCGGAATCGGAATGATCGCCTGCTGTTCGAGATAACGCAGCGCGGCCTGCGCCGGCGATTTGCCGTGGGCCCGGCCGATGCGCTGCAGCACCGCGTCCGCGGGCACTTTGCCGCGCGCCAGCGGACAATAGGCGACCACCGCCATGCCGTGCCGCCGCGCCGCGGCGATGATTTTCGTCTGGTCGAGATAGGGGTGGACCTCGATCTGCAACGCGACGAGCGGCTCGGCGGCAAGCTTCGCGGCCTCCTCGATCATCGCCATATTGAAGTTGGCGACGCCGATATGCTTGGCGAGGCCGGCGCGCTTGACCTTGCACAGCGCACCGATCGAGTGGGCGAGCGGAATTTGCGCGTTCGGCCAGTGGATCAACAACAAATCGACGAACGGCAGGGCTAGCCGCTCCAGGCTCTCATCCACCGAGCGTTCCAAATCGCCGGCCGCGAGCCGGTTGAACCAGACTTTTGTGGTCACAAACACGTCCTCGCGCCGCACGCCGGAGCGGCGCAAACCCTCGCCGACCGCGCGCTCGTTGCCGTAATTCTGCGCGGTGTCGAGATGGCGATAACCGAGCCGCAGCGCCGCATCGACCAGCGCGACGCACACATCGTCCTTCAAGGTCATGGTGCCGAAGCCGATGACCGGGATGCGCGCACCATGGCTCTCAATCACGTCCATCCAACGCCCCTGAGGAATGTCGGCTCAATCGTGCGGACCGACCGGCCTAAGATCGGCCATCACGGGCGCGATTTCCAGTGCGATGAAACAGAGCCGGCAGGCCCTGCGCCGAACCGCTACCGCCGCCGGCCGGCAAGCACCGCAAAAGCGGCGTCGGGCGCTTCCTCGATGACTTTGAGCAGCGCGCGCGCCGGGCCGCGCGGCGAGCGCTTGCCCTGCTCCCAATTGCGCACGGTTTCGACCGGCACGCCGATGCGCGCCGCAAAGGCGGACTGCGTCAGCCCGGTGCGGCCGCGCACATTGCGGGCGTAGCTTGCGTCCTGCAGCCGCGCCTCGGCGGATCGCGCCGCGTTGTGCGCAGCGGTGACGATGGCGCGCGGATCCGGCGAGATCGGCCGTTCGCTGCCGTCCGCGAGCACTTCGACCAACCGTCCGTCCGCCTTCAATCGCACGCGCAACATGCGCTCGCTCCGCCCATGCGTCGGCCTTTGCGGCTCTCGCATGATAGCTGATTCGTCGTGGACTCAATGAGTTAGCGATAGCTGCGGGTCCGGCCACCACTGACCGAGTAGGCCGTCCCGACGAGACGGTGCTCGACGCCATGGAAACAAAACTGCGCGCCGCGCGCGGCGACGTTCTGCTGCCGCTCGATCTTTCCTACACCGAGGCGCGCATCTGGGAGTCGCCCGCAGTCAAATTCGCGCCGGACCTGATCGAATGCGTGCGCATCGGCGCGCAGAAGGCCGGCCTTTCCACCCGCGACATGATCTCCGGCGGCGCCGGCCACGACGCGTGCTACGTGGCGCGTGGCGCCGACAACCATGATCTTTGTGCCCTGCGCCGGCGGCATCTCGCACAACGAAGCGGAATGGACCAGCCCCGAACAATGCGCCGCCGGCGCCTAGGTGCTGCTCAACGCCGTCTGGAGTATGACCGGCGGCTGGGGTGAGGACCGAGCCGGCGTCAAGGAGCGCGCGACGAAGGGCGAATGAGTTGGATATCGACCCCAATATCCAGCTTATTCCAAGCGTAGTCCGCTGTCACAGCGATCGCATGCTCGCGACGAGCCAGCGCCAGGCAGGCTCTATCCCCAAGCGACAACCCTCGATTTCGGGTGAGCGCGGCCAGTGCGCCGGTCTGCTGCGCGAGGCCCTGATCGAAGTCTGCAACTTCCATTTCGACCTCGTCGATCAGTCTGAGCGTTTGATCGGTCGATCCGGTCGTCAATACCAGCTTGGTGATCGCCTCGGCGAGGTTGACTGTTGAAATCATGGCTTGATCGAGCACGCTCTCCACCCGATCCGCGCCGGGCTCGTTGTTGACATAGGCGAGAAGCGCGGAAGCATCGAGGACGAATCTAGCCATGTCGATTCTCGGCTTCGACCTCACGTCGTCGGTCTTCAAGCAGTTCATCGACCAGGCTGACACCTTCCGGCACAAATTCGCGGGCCATCGCCTGCACGCGGCGCGTCACCGCCTCGCGCGTCAAAAGAAGAATCTCGCCGTCGCTGGCGCGTGCAAACAGCACGGCGCCGGGCTTGAGTCCTAACGAGTCGCTTAAAGTCGTCGGAAGAACCACTCGACGGTCAGCGCCGACGCGGATCTTCGCCCGCCTGCCTCGTGCTTGCGCCAAGCCCGCTGCAGCATCAGACGTTGCCGCCTTCACGGCCTTTGCTTGTGCCCGCACCAGCACATTTCGCACCTGTTGATAGCGGACATCGAGCGCGCGCGCGATTTCGGCTCGCGAATGGCCGCGTCCCGCGAGAGCGCGGATTTTGGCGGCTTTCGTTGGCAGCTCCTTTACCGAACGAGCCAAATCGGGCTGGGTCATATTGATCCCCTTAATAGGTTATCTATGGATCATTATCCTCTATATCCAATTGTATTTGAGGTCAATATGGATACTACCCAAAAGTACCCTTTGGTGACCGGAGGCCGGGTCGAGCCGTTCGCGCCGTAGCGCTGCGGTGCTGCACGGCAGCCCTTCGATCGTGTTAAATCGGCCCTGCACGAACGGCACTGCGCCTTTGTAGGAACCCTCATCTTTGCATGGACCAACGGGCAAAACGTCGTAGGGAAGCTCTCGGCGAGTTGACCTTCGCCCGCATCGTAGATCGAGATGCAAGGGCGTTGCCCACAACCCCCACAGCCGCAACAGCAACAGCAGAAGCGACATATGATGTGCTACAAACCGCGGTCATCTTTACGAGCTACAGACAGTAAGGGTCGCGCCCGCTCTCGCGCGCTGGGCTAAGCCGCTGGACCTGCTCCCATTCGACCGAAAGGCAAATCCGCAAACGACCAGCGCTGCGGCTGCATGCCCCGCTCGCTCAGAACGGCACGCTGCCGCGCACTCGCCAGGTCCAGATCTGATAGTTGCCGCCGATGCCGCCGTATTCGCCGCCGACGCTAACGAGCGCGCCGCGGCCGAAGGTCATGTCGACGCCCGCGGTTGCGCGCCCGGACCAGCCTTGCAGCAGCGGCACCGTAGTCAGTCCGACCGCCGCCGCATCGTCCATGGAGAAATAATAGTCGCCGTAGAGCCCGACATAGGGCGCTATATTGACCGTGCTCGACGAGGCGGACGGATAAATCACCTTGACGCCGCCGCTGGCGCGGCCGGTTGCAAAATTGTGCTCAGGCTGCAGCGTGCCGAGGCTGTCGGTGTAGGCGTTCTCACGCTCCCACAGCGCAAAGACCCGCGCCGATGATTCGAGCACGACGGCCTGCCAGGCGTATGTGCCGGTAAGGCCGCCGGTGGCGAGCCAGCGGTCGCCGATGAAATTGCCGGTGGCCATGCCGGCGGCATCGTTGACCAAAATATCCGACCAGGCGCCGCCGGCATCGAAGCGGAGCGTCGGTGTCAGCCGCCAGCCCAGATAGGCGCCGCTAGTCCAGCCATCGCCCTTGAGCACGCCGTTGAACGCCTGCGAGACATAGTCGAAATGCTCGTAACCGCCGAGTACGCCGACCAGGAAATCCGGCGTGACCCGGTGCGTGAGCCCGGCGATGGCGTTGACCTGCTCGCCTTTGAGATCGCTGCCGGACGTGTTGCGAATGAAATCGGCGCCGCGCACGTCGATCCAGGCGAGCCAGTCGCGCGGCGGCGCCGCGGGCGGCGGCGCCTTGGTCGCCAAGCCGTCCTCGTCGGCATAGCCGAGCGCGGCGAAACCATCCGCCACCCGTTTGCCGCTTGCATCGGGGGCAGCGAGGAAGCGATTGAGACTGTCCTGTTGCGACGGGGCTGCGGCGGACACCGCCGATTCGAGTGCCTTGAGCGGATCGACAAGGCCGGCTCCGAATTGCGGATTGACACCCCGGGACCCAAGATGCCTGGCGGTCGTCACCAGGATCGCGCGAACTTGCTCGGGCGTGAGCGATGGCTTCTCGGCGATCAGCAATGCCGCAACGCCGCTGACATTCGCGGTTGCGACCGAGGTGCCGGTTGTAACCTGAACGCCGCCATCGGGCGCCGGCACCAAAACGTCCACCCCCGGCGCCGCGATAGTGACGTATTTTCCTTGGTTGGCGCCGTCGAACAGCTCATCGTTCTCGTCGGTTGCGGTGACGGCCATGACGTTTGGATCGGCGCCCGGATAAAGCGGGGCTGATTTCGGCCCTTTGTTGCCGGCGGCGGCGATCAAGAGAACGCCCTTCTCGCGGGCAATCTGCAGCGCCTGCGAGAGCGCCGGATCGTGCGGCCCAGCGAAGCTCATGTTGACGATCCGAGCGCCGCGCTCGATCGCGTAATCGAGTCCTTTGACGATCTTGAACGTGTCCGCTTGCGGTTGCCCGGCGCCGCCGAACGCACAGATCGCGATGATGTTGGCATGCGGCGCGACGCCCAGCAGCTTTCCGTGGGACGCGATCGCGCCGGCCATGCCGGTGCCGTGAAGATCTGGCGAGGTCGCACCGCAGCCGGCATCGTAGCGGTCGGTCACCGTGCCGGCGAGATCGGGTATTTTGGAATCAATCTCCGAATCGATCACCGCAATGACGACTTTGTCGCCCTTGGTGATCTGCTGCGCTTCGGCAAGATGCAATTTGTGTACGACGTATTGTGCCGCATCACCCGCAGCGGCACTGGCGGCGTTTTGATCCTGCGTCAGGCCGTAAATGTAGTTGGGCTGCACCGCGGCATTGACTCGGCCCCGCATGGCGCGGATGACCTCGCGCACCGATTGCCCATTGGGGATGCGAAACGTGTAAACGGTTCGGCCCAGCATGCCGATGGTTTGCTGCGCCACAGCGGCAAGGCCGAAACGCCGGGCGATATCGGCGATCTGCTGCGGCGTCGTGCCGGCGCCGAACTGCAGGATCACTTGGTCCGGCACAAATCGAGTTTCGCCAATTGGCGGCAGCCCCGAACCGGGCGGCAGCGGTATGACCGGCATATCGACAAGACGCGTGCCCGGCGGCGCGCCGTTGCCGCCCTGCCGCCCGTTGGCGAGGCTGCCTGGGCCGTTGCCGCGCTGCCTCGTGGTGATGACGGCGTGACTGCCCGCACCGGCGCCGCCGCCGCCCGCACGGTTGCCGGTGCTGCCGATGGAGGGCGCAGGCGGTTCACCCAAAGGGATTTGGAAGGTGAAGCCGCCGCCATTGGGGGTAAGCGCCTGCGGGTGATCGTTGAAGCCGGCAGCGATCGCACCGTCGATCGCGCCGACAATCGCCTGCCCCGATATTTGCGCGATGACCGGCGTCGCCGAGACCTGCATGGCGCGCAACTTGTTGTCGCTCGCGGTCGGCCCATAGGTGAACTGATCCGCGGCAGTTGGGGAACTGGTGCCGCCCGCGGCGGTCACGGTTACGTCGACGGTGCCGGTCCCAGCCGGCGAGATCGCGGTGATTTGCGATGGGCTGATGGGGGTAAACGAGCGGGCCGCGGTGCCGCCGAACCTGACCGCAGTGGCGATGAAAAAATTGGTGCCGGTGATGGTTACGGTGGTGCCGCCGACTGGCGGACCGGTATTTGGATTGACGTTGGTGACCGTCGGCGTGCCGAACTGCGCCACCGCCGTGCCGGCGAAGCCGAGCGTGCACAGGAGCACAACAAAGATGGCAGCTGCTATCTGGAGACAGGTGTGGCCTGACAGCCGGGTTTTCAGGAGCGCAACGGCTGAGCTCCCGCCGCGCCGCGCCCAGGAAAGACGGCACCTCGATGCCGACTGCAAAGCCACAAAACGCACTGCGCCCCCGGCATGTGCCCTTTGTTATCCGTGCGCGACGTCTCGAACGCTTTGCGAGGATGCTGCCTGCCCGCAAGGCCCGAGAGCCGCGTCGGCTTCGTGACGCTGACCGTCAGGATGACCTCACCCTTGCTGTAGGCAACTTGGAAACCCAGGCGTTGGCAAGCGCGGGAGCAAGAAATATTCCTGAGACTTCGGCGGCTGGGGCTTGAAAATTCGGACCGTGACAATTTCGCCACGGTCAAGACGGCCGCCGATGCATCTCGCCTTCGCCTTCCCACTCCCCCCTTAGCCGCCCGCTTACGCCCTCAAAAGCCCCTGGGACCAGTTCGGCGACCAGAATCCGCGCCGGGTCGACCGGGCCTGGCATGATGACGCGGCCCGGCGGGATGCGGCGAAAGCCGCAGCGGCCGTAATACGGCTCGTCGCCGACCAGGATCACCAGCCGGCCGCCTTTGCCGGCCGCTTCCTTGAGCGCGCGGCCGATCAGCGCCTGGCCGACGCCGCGCTCGCGGAAGGCGGGCTCGACGGTGAGCGGGCCGAGCAAGAGCGCCTTGGTGTCGCCGATGCGCACCGGCGACAGCCGCACCGAGCCGACCAGGAGCGTGCCGATGCGCGCGGTGAACGACAGGTCGAGCCGGTGCGCCACCTGCTCGCGCAGCCGGTAGGCGGTCTTGGCGTAGCGGCCCGGGCCGAAGGTGCGTTCGTGCAGCCGCTCGATGGCCTCGGCATCGTCCGCGGTCTCCGCCAGGATCGTAAGCGCGATGTCGTTCATCGCGCCGCCGCCTAGCACCCGCCCCGGCCTTGGTCCAGCGCCGGCTCCTCAAACAGCAAAACGAATATTACATCTGCAGGAAAGGGAGGCAACGATGGGCCTGCTCGTCGACGGCCGATGGCAAGAGGACGCCTCGCGCACCAAGGACGGCCATTTCATCCGGCCGGCCACGCAATACCGCAATTACGTCACCGCCGACGGCAGTCCCGGGCCGAGCGGCAGCGGCGGATTCTTGGCCGAACGCGGCCGCTATCACCTCTATGTGTCGCTCGCCTGCCCGTGGGCGCACCGCACCCTGATCTTCCGCAAGCTCAAGAAGCTTGAAGATATCATTTCGGTTTCGGTCACCGAGCCGCTTTACGGCAAGACCGGCTGGGAGTTCGGCACTACTATGCCCGGCGCGACGCCGGACGCCGTCAACGGCAAGGCGACGCTCGCCGAAATCTACCTCCTGGCCGATGCGCATTACAGCGGCCGCGTCAGCGTGCCCGTGCTCTGGGACAAGAAACGCCGCACCATCGTCAACAACGAATCGGCGGAAATCATCCGCATGTTCAATGCGGCCTTCGATGCCTTGACCGACGCGCATGCCGATTATTATCCGGCGGCGCTGCGCAGCGCGATCGACCGCATCAACGACCTTGTCTATTCGACCGTCAACAACGGCGTTTATCGCTCAGGCTTCGCGACCACCCAGCAAGCCTATGCGGAGGCAGCGCGCGGCGTGTTCGCCACGCTCGACCGCCTCGAAGATCTATTGTCGCGGCAGCGCTATCTGGTGGGAAAGCAAATGACCGAAGCGGATTGGCGATTGTTTACCACGCTCATTCGTTTCGACGCGGTCTATTACAGTCATTTCAAGTGCAATGTGCGGCGTATCGCCGACTATCCGAATCTATCGAATTACCTGCGCGACCTCTATCAGGTGCCGGGGATAGCCGAGACGGTGAGCATCGATCACATCAAACGGCACTATTACGGCAGCCAGCGCAACGTCAATCCGACCGGCATCGTGCCGATCGGTCCGCTGCTCGATTTCACCGCGCCGCACGACCGCGGCCGCTTCGCATAAAACAAGCAGCGTGCCGCCACCACGACGGCACACCGGCTTTGCTCGGATTTCAGTCAGACCGGACGATACGTCAGTAGCAGACGTAGATCCGGCGCCAGCGCCAGCCGAACGGCGTCCACACCCGCCGCAATTGCCAGCAGCCGCCCCAATAG
>JASHQS010000204.1 GCA_030038995.1 Xanthobacteraceae bacterium | reverse complement strand
CGCGGTTGAAGACGCCGTCAAACGTGACCTGATAACCCGCGATCTCCAAGCTTTGCCGTGGCTTGATCTCGACGATCCGCTCGCTGCCCCAGGCGGTCACGGCGACGATGCCGAACAGTGTCGCGCCGATGCCGAAGTGGGCAAAGGCGGTGCCCCAGACCGAGCGCGGCAATCCCCAGGCGCGGCGCAACGTGGCGCGCAGCGGCAGCCGCAGCACCATGGTGCGCTCGACGATGTCGGTCACCGCGCCGGCCATGACGAACACCGCGACACCGATGCCGAACGGAGCCAGCACCGGGCCACCATGAGCGAGCGCAAACGCAGCGGCGACCGCCACGGCGGCGAGCACTGCGGCTGCGAGCAAACGCTGCGCGGCGCCGAGCAAATCGCCGCGCTTCCAGCCCATCAACGGGCCGAACGGCATCACCATCATCAGCGGAATGAACAGCGGGCCGAACGTGGAATTGAAGAACGGCGGCCCGACCGAGATTTTGTCGCCGGTGAGCGCTTGCAAGGCCAGCGGGTAAAGCGTGCCGACGACCACGGTGGCGCAGGCGCAGACCAGGAACAGATTGTTGAAGACCAGCGCGCCCTCGCGCGAGATCGGGGCGAACAATCCGCCCTGCTTCAGCAACGGCGCCCGCCAAGCATAGAGCGTGAGCGCGCCGCCGATGAAAATGACCAGAATGGCCAGGATGAAGACGCCGCGCCGCGGATCGACGGCAAAAGCGTGAACCGAGGTCAGCACGCCGGAGCGAACCAAAAACGTGCCGATCAGCGACAGCGAGAATGCCAGAATCGCGAGCAGGATGGTCCAGACCTTGAGCGCCTCTCGCTTTTCCATCACAACCGCCGAATGCAACAGCGCGGTGCCGGCGAGCCACGGCATCAGCGAGGCGTTCTCGACCGGATCCCAGAACCAGAAGCCGCCCCAGCCAAGTTCGTAATAGGCCCAGTACGAGCCGCCGGCGATGCCGAGCGTCAGGCACATCCAGGCGCCGAGCACCCAGGGCCGCACCCATCGCGCCCAGGCGGCATCGATCCGGCCCTCGAGCAACGCGGCGATGGCGAACGAGAAGGTGATCGAAAATCCGACGTAGCCGAGATAGAGCATCGGCGGATGAAAGGCGAGGCCCGGATCCTGCAGGATCGGATTGAGGTCGCGGCCTTCGAACGGCGCGTTGGGAATACGCAAAAACGGATTCGACGTGGTGAGGATGAAGAGTTCGAAGGCGGCGGCGATCCAGGCCTGGACGCCGAGCGCGTTGGCCTTGAGCGTCGCCGGCAGATTGTTGCCGAACAGCGCGACCGCGGCGCCGAATAGCGCCAGGATCGAAACCCACAGCATCATCGAGCCTTCGTGGTTGCCCCAGACGCTGGTGAGCCGGTAGATCAGCGGCATTTGCGAGTTCGAATTCTCGTAAACGTTGAGCACGGAGAAATCCGAAGCGACGTAACATTCGGCAAGCGCCGCGAACGCCATCGCCACGAAGGCGAAATGCGCCAGCGCCGCCGGCGTCGCCATGCTCATGAGCAGGGAATCTTTGCTGCGCGCGCCGACGACCGGCATGACGCCCTGGATCAGCGCGATGCCGAGCGCCAGCATCAGGGCGTAATGACCGAGTTCGGCAATCACTTGCTTGCTCCGCTCACCGGCAGCGCCGCTCTGCGCGCATAATCGTCCTTCCAATGCTCGGACTTCTTCAAGGCGTCGGCAACCTCCTTGGGCATATAAGTTTCGTCATGCTTGGCGAGGATCGTATCGGCATCGAACACCCCGGTGCGGTCCAGCGCGCCCTCGGCCACGACGCCCTGCCCTTCGCGGAACAGATCGGGCAGCACGCCCTGATAAGCCACCGCAATCTCGCTCTTGCCGTCGGTGACCTCGAAGCGGACCCGCAAGCCGTCGCTGCGGACCAAGCTTCCCGTCTTCACCAAGCCGCCGAGCCGGATGCGTGTCCCCGGCCCGACATGTCTCTCTAGCACGTCGCTCGGCGAATTGAAGAACACGATCGAGTCGCGGAACGCGTTGAGCATGAGCGCGACCGCGATCGCCAGCATGCCAAGCGAGCCGCCGATCAGGACCAGGCGTCGCTGCTTGCGCGTCATCGCGGCGGTCTCCACGACATGATCTTCACCCTTCGAGACCGAGACCTTTGACGAGATCGTCGATGCGCTTGATCTCGTCGGGATGGCTCGCGAGCGCGCGCTTGGCGTCCGCGGCGGCGGCTTTCGCCTTGTCGCTGTCGCCGAGGACGGCGTAGGCCCGCACCAGCCGCAGCCAGCCTTCGACGTCGCCGCCATCCGTATGCAAGCGGTCGGCCAGTCTTGCAACCATGCCCCGAATCATTTCGGTGCGCTGCGCTTCGGGCATGCTCCGTGCCGCCGCCATCTGGTCCGCCGGCGGACCGGCGCCGGCAGGCGGCTTGGTGACGCGCGCCAAGGCGGCGCGCACCAAACCGATCCATGGCGCAGCGGCCGGAGCATCCTTGAGCATGGCGCGCCACTTCGCCGCCGCCGCGTCGCGATCGCCGTCCTGCTCATCGGCCAAGCCGAGAAAATATCGCGCCTTGGCATTCAGCGGATCGCGCGCCACCGCGCGTTCGAAACTGCGCTTGGCCTCGTCGGTGACCACGCCGTTCGCGGCGGCGAATAAGGCTTCGCCGAGGTCGGCATCGCGCGCGGCCGTCTCGCCGTTGAGCGCCAGCGCCTTGCGCCGCGCCATGACGGCGTCATCGAAGCGGCCGAGCCGCATATAGACCGGAGCAATCACCTCCCAGCCGGCGCCGTCGTCGGGATGGCGCGCCAGGCGGTCCTCGACCTGCGCAATAAGGGCAGCGATCGACTGATGGTCCGCAGGCAGGCTGTTAGAGCGCGCATAAGCAGGCTCACCCGGAATGTTCGGCGAACCGAGCGCCAGATAAAGCCCGGCCGGAAGCACTGATAGGACGACCAACACGCTCAAGGCAGCCGCGCGGCGGTGCCACGGCAGTTGCGGCGGAGAAGCCGCCGCCGAATGTGCGTCCGCCACGTCCGCCGCGGCAAGGAGCCGGCGCGACACTTCAAGGCGCGCCGCCTCCGCCTCAGCCTCGCCGATCAAGCCGGCGGCCCGATCTCGTTCGATCTCGTCCAATTGGTCCTTGTAGACGACAAGCTCGCTGCCTGCGGCAACCGTGCGCGGCTTGCGCGCCAGCGGCCATACGACGGCACAAATTGCCGCCGCGGTCATCAATGCAAAAATGCTCCAGAGCGCCATCTCGCCGGTTCGTTAACTGTTGAGCCACCGTAGCGGCGGACGAAACGGTCGCCGCAACCACAATGCAGCCATTGGCGGACCCGCCATCGCGACGCGTGGTTACATCACGGCGCGAATGCGGCCGCAATGGGAACGCGGGCGCGGCAATTGCGCCCTATGGGCGCGCGCTCCTGGTCCGGCGACGTGGCGCCGACGGTCCGTGTCGCCGACGGTCCGGATCATCACGCGCGGACCGCGCGGCGCTCGGCACTGCCACCCTGCACCGCCACATCGGCCGCCTTGGCCAGCACGCTCGCATAATCCGGCCCCAATATGATGCGGCAAAAGCGAACCGCGGCGTCGACCTGCGACTGCCGGAACGGACGCTCGCCGTCTTCGGCGTGCCGCAATGTATCGAGCAAGATTTTGGTGCCGGTTTCGAGATATTGCGTCAGCTCCGAGCAGGTCCGCAACGTCACCTCGCTGACCGCGAGTTCGCTCGCGTAATGACGGCAGGCGCCGACCAGCTCGACCCGGGCCTCGACGTCGTGCACGTCGAGAGCGTCGAGCAGCGAACCCGGCACGATTTCGTTGGCCGGACGGGCGCGCAGCAGGCGCCTTACCCGCCCGGCCGTCGTCTCCAGTTCTGCGCTCAGCAAATTCGATACGGCGCCGCGGACCGCCGCAAGCTGTCGGCTCCAGGGCGAATCGACCGCCAGCTCCATTTCCGTACGCAACCCGCGTGCCGCGTCGTGAATGGCCTTGAGCAGTGAAGCGACCGGCCGCCCGGCTTTCAGCTCGGAGCGCAGCTCTCCTACCGCGTATTCGAGGTCATTGAGCACGATGTCGACGGCAACCGCGTAAGGCGTGCCCGCGATGCGGGCGACATCGTCGCTTTCGGCGGCAAGGGTGGCAATGCGGATCAACTGCCACGGCGCCGCCAAGCGGTTGGACACCATGATCAATCCAAACAGGCACACATCCGCCCGTTGCGATGCATCCTTCTGCAGCGCCTTCCTCGCGCCATCGAGAAGGCCCTTCACCTGATCGATATACTCGTGCTCGAAGGCGCGGATGTGGTCGGGCAGACGCCGCGCCAAATCGGCGAGGCAATCGCGGATCGCGAGGATGCGCATCAGCGTCGTGACGTCATCGACCGCACGCGGGGTGCCGACCTGCACGGCGAAGCGCCGGCGCGCCTTTTCGTTGGCCTCGAGCGCGGCGATCGCCTCTTTGATGCGCTGTACGGCACGGTCATGCAGCGCGCGAACCAGTTGGTCCGCCTTGGCCGGATCTTCGGCGAGGAAGGCGCGTTCGATGTCTTCAGTCAGTGCTTGGGCTTCGGCCGGCATCAGATCGCGGCCGATCCACCGCCAGATCGGATCAAGCGACGCGCGTGCCAAGCGCCCGGGCCGCTTATGGTCGGCGGGCCCCTCGAACAGGAACGGCTCGAGCGGGATGAAGAAACGTCGCGCGCCGTGCGCCACGCGCGGCGTCGGCTCGGCTGCCGCACGCATGCTGCGCCGCAATTCCTGCAGCACCAAGTCGCTGCCGGCGTCATCCTCGCCGCGCAGCACCGCGCGCTCGAGCTCCGCGGTCAGCATCGCCCGCGCCTGCGGCGACAGCGTCTGCAAATAGTCGCGCAACCGCTCGACGGCAGGCTGATCGCTCGTCATTGGCGCGCCCCGCCTTCGCTGGACCGAACCTGACGCCGTTCTAAGCCGTCGGCGCTTAAGAAGGCGTTACATAAAGCTTCGCCGATTCAAGGTGATAGCCGCCGCTCACGGGTGCGTGGCCACACAGACCGCAACGAGCGGCGCATTGGCCGGATTGGCTTCCACCCCGCAGGAAGCGGCGCGTTCGCCCAGATAGGTCGCCGGATTGCGGGCCGGCCCGCAATAGGCATTGACCAAGACCTCGTCATCGCGACAGCGCACCGTGCAACCGCCGTCCAGGCAATTCGCGCGCAGGACGCGAATGCTCGGGCTCGGCGGGCCCTGCGGGCCCGTCGACCCCACCGCGCCCGGCGGTCCGGGCGGTCCGCGCGGTCCCGGCGGGCCCGGATCGCCTTTCGCACCAGGCGGGCCCTGCGGCCCCGGGTCGCCTGGGGGTCCTTTGCTGCAGCCGGCGGTCGCCAGCATGATCGCAACCATAACCAGTAGAGGAGCTGCGCGCATATTATTCTTTGCTCAATCGGTCTTTGCGCAATCCGGGCGGGGCGTACGCACACTATCACATAGAATAAGGTCCGGTTCCATCCGGCCAAAGGCTTGCTGAGCAATACTCGATGCGCGGTGCGGGCGCTGGGTCTTGGCGCGCTGGGTCTTGACGCACTGGGTCTTGGCGCACTGGCGGCCCCGAGAGGCTTTGGCTACAGTCATTCGCCATCTTTCACGGCGAGGCTTGCGCGCGCAAGACGCCCGTGCACGGTAGGCCTTGCCCCCCCACGGAAGCCAAGCAAGGGAGCGGTCATGCGTCGTTCGGTTCGGTATTTTGCCGGCACTACTGCCGTACTGGCGTTGGTGCTGTGCACAGCGCTGACGCTTGCGGCGCGCGCCCAAGACTACCCGGGACGGGTCGTGCGCATCATCGTGCCGTATCCTCCCGGCGGCACGGCCGACGTCATGCCGCGCATCGTCGCCGACTGGCTGTCGCGCCAATGGGGCCAGTCGGTCATCGTCGAGAACCGCACCGGCGCCGGCGGCAATATCGGCGCCGAAGTCGTGGCCAAGGCCGATCCCGACGGCTACACGCTGCTTGCGTCGCCGCCCGGCCCCTTGGTCGTCAATCAAAACCTCTACGCGCACCTCGATTTCGACCCGTTGCAGTTCGTGCCGATCGTCGTCCTGGGGCGCGTGCCCAATGCGCTCGTGGTCAATCCGAACAAGATCAAGGCGGGCACCGTCAAGGATTTCATCGGCGACGCAAAGGCCAATCCGGGCAAAATCACCGACGCCACGCAGGGCAACGGCACGACCTCGCACCTGACCTCCGAACTTTTTCAGATGATGGCCGGCGTAAAACTGCAGAACGTGCCGTATCGCGGCTCGGCGCCGGCGCTCAACGATCTTGTCGCCGGCAATGTCGACTGCATGTTCGACAATCTCGGCGTGTCGATGCAATTCGTCAAAGCCGGCAAGCTGAAATTGATCGCCGTCGCTTCGCCGAGCCGCGTCGGCTCGCTGCCGGACACCCCAACGATCGCCGAGACCCTGCCGGGTTTCGCCTCGGTGACGTGGTTCGCGCTGGCCGCGCCGCCGAAAACGCCGGCCGCGATCGTCGACAAGATCAATTCCGCGGTGAACCGGGCGCTGCGCGATCCGACAATCGTCAAGCGCTTCGGCGATCTCACGGCGGAACCGGCCGGCGGCACGCCCCAGGAGACCGCCGCCTATTTCCGCGACGAGGCCGCGCGCTGGAAGAAAGTCATCGTTTCCGCTCACGTGACGCTCGATTGAGGGCCGACATGGCAGCGCTTGCAACGATGCGCGTCGCCGGACGCAGAGCCCGTGCAGCGCTGGCGTTCGTTGTTGTCGCCGTCGTTCTCGCAAGCGCCGCCGCAGCTCCGGCAGCGGAAGCCTACCCGACGCGCCCGATCAGACTCGTCGTCGGCTTCCCGGCAGGCGGGCCGACCGATATTCCGGCCCGCTTCATCGCCGACCGTTTGAGCGCGCGGCTCGGGCAAAAGGTTTACGTCGAAAACAAGCCGGGCGCCGGCGGCATGATCGCGCTCGATGACGTACTGGCGCAGCCGCGCGACGGCTACACGCTGCAGTTCTGCACCTATTTCGACGCGATCAATACGCTCCTCTACAAGAGCGTTTCTTACAAGCTGAGCGACATCGCGCCGGTGGCGCTGGTCTCGAAATATTATTATTTGATGGCGCTCGCCAAATCGTTGCCGGTCGATACGTTCGATCAGTTCGTCAGCTACGCCAAGGCGCATCCGGGCGGCATTCTCTACGGCACGGTCGGCGCCGGATCGACGCAGGAGCTGGTGGCGCACGAACTGGAAAAGACCGCCGGCATCCGGATGACCAAGGTGCCGTTCAAAGGCGCCAGCGCCATCACCCAGGAGATGCTGGCGGGGCGTATCCATTTTCAGGTCGGGCCGCCGATCGCGATCGGTCCGTTCTACCGCAGCGGCGAGCTTAAGGTGCTCGCTTCGACCAGCCCGCAGCGGCTGAAAAGCTTTCCCGACGTGCCGACGCTGACCGAGCGCGGTTTTCCGCTGACGCCATTCGGCTGGCTCGGCGTCTGCGCCGGGGCCGGCACGCCGAAGCCGATCATCGACCTGCTCAACCGCCACATCGTCTCGATCACGCGATCGGACGAATACCGGCAATTTTTGCAGAAGGCCGGCAATATTCCAGTGTCCTCGACGCCCGCAGAGTTCGGCCGCGTCCTGGTCAAAACCGTCGACGACGCCGCTCCGTATATTCGCGAATTCCACATGCAGATCGAATGATCCGGATGGACGCCGTGAAGTCGGGTCAGCTTCTTCCCGCATGTCGCTTCGCTTATACGAGCGACACACGGGCTACACACCGAGCAAAGCCATGAAGCGCAGCAACGATCGCATTCTGACCACTCACGCCGGCAGCCTGCCGCGGCCGCCTGATTTGCTGGCGCTGGTCGAGCGCGACGGTGCGAAGGCGTTCGACGGCGCGGCGGCCGCAGCCCGCCTGCGCGCAGCGGTGGCCGAAATCGTGCGCCGCCAAGCCGAACTCGGCATCGACGTGATCGACGACGGCGAGTACGGCAAGCCAAGCTTCGTCAGCTACGTCAACGAGCGACTCGGCGGCTATGAGGTCGACGGCAAAGCCGCACCGCGCAATCAATGGGCCGCTTCGCGCGAAGGCCGCTCGTTCCCGGAATTTTATGCGGACACCCACGTGGCCTCGCGCCACACCCACATGGTCTGCACCGGGCCGATCACCTACAAAGGTCATGCGCCGCTGCAGCGCGACATCGCCAACCTGAAAGCCGCGCTGAACGGGGCCGCGGTCGAAGACGTGTTCATGCCGGCGATCTCGCCGTCGAACGTCGAGGATTGGCAGCGCAATGCCTACTACAAGACCCAGGAAGAGTACGTCTTCGCCATCGCCGAGGCGATGCGCGAGGAGTACCAGGCGATCGTCGATGCCGGCTTTTTGTTGCAAATCGACGATCCGCGGCTCGTCACCTATTACATCATCCATCCCGAGGCGAGCGTCGCCGATTGCCGCAAATGGGCGGAAGTCCGCGTCGCGGCGCTCAATCATGCGCTGCGCGACATCGCACCCGAGCAAATCCGTTTCCATACCTGCTACGGCATCAACATGGGGCCGCGCATCCACGACATGGAGCTCAAGGACATCGTCGACATTATTCTGAAAATCCGCGCCGGCGCCTATTCGTTCGAGGCGGCGAACCCGCGTCACGAGCACGAATGGAAGGTGTGGAAGAACGTCAAGCTGCCGGCCGGCAAGATTTTGATTCCGGGCGTGATCTCGCACTCCACCGTGCTGGTCGAGCATCCCGAGCTCGTGGCCGAGCGCATCGTGCGCTTTGCCGGCGTGGTCGGCCGCGACAACGTGATCGCCGGCTCCGATTGCGGCTTTGCCACCTTCGCCGGATCGAAGGAGGTCCATCCCTCGATCGTGTGGGCCAAATTCAAGGCGCTGGCGGACGGCGCGCGGATCGCGTCCAAGGAATTGTGGGGGCGCTGAACGCGGACGCTCTGAAAGCCCGGCTATGGCGAGCCCGCCGGCAACGCCAGCTCCGCACGCAGACCGCCGATCGGCGCCGAGCCGAACGTGAGCGCGCCGTCATAGAGCGCGGCAAGCTCGACCACGATGGATAGACCGAGCCCGGAGCCGGGCTTGCTCTCGTCGAGCCGCTGGCCGCGGTGGGCGACCTGTTCGCGCTCCTCCGGCGAGAGGCCCGGCCCGTCGTCGTCGACGATGATGCGCAACCGCGGCTTCCCGCTTCTATCGGCCGCGTCAGGCTTCGGATTCTTTTGCCCGCGCTCGGCATCGGCGTTTGCTTGGTCGGCCACGACCTCGATGGCGACGCGGGACTGCGCCCATTTGCAGCCGTTGTCGACCAGATTGCCGAGCATCTCCTCGAGGTCCTGCTGCTCGCCGCGAAAGAAGGCGTGCTCGGGCAAGTCGACCGCAATGGCGATGTCGCGGGCGCGATAAAGCTTCTCCATGGTGCGGGCGAGCGCGGTGACCACCGGCGGGACGTCCGTCAGCGTGCCGACGATGGTCGGGCGCGCGGCCAGCCGGGCGCGCTCTAGCTGACGGGCGACCTGGTCGCGCATGATGTCGGCCTGCTCGCGCACCTTTTGTGCCAGCGGATCGTCGCCGCGCGCCGACGCCTCGTTGACGATCACCGATAACGGCGTCTTGAGCGCGTGGGCGAGATTGCCGACATGGGTGCGCGCCCGCTCGACGATTTCGCGATTGGCGTCGAGCAGCGCGTTGGTCTCGCGGGCGAGCGGCGCGATTTCGACGGGGAATTGGCCTTCGAGCCGTTCGGCGCGGCCGGAGCGGATCGCGGCGAGGCGTTGTGAAATGCGGGTGAGCGGCGCCAGGCCGAAGCGCACTTGCAGCGCCGTGGTCAGCAGCAAGGCGAGGGTGAGCGCCCCGAAGGTGAGGCTGATGGCACGGTCGAAACTGCGGGTCTCCTCGTCGATCTCCGAAGCGTCGCCGGCGACCGCGATCAAATATTTGCCTTCATCGCCGAGGTCGATGGTGCGCTCGACCAGGCGCAGCCGCTGATCCTCGGGTCCTTGCGCGTAGCCCTGCTGATATTCGGCGGTGTTGGGCTGGTCGGTGCCCAGCCGCGGCAGCGATGAATCCCAGAGCGAACGCGAGGCGCGCACGTCGGATTTTTTGGCGTCGAGCCGCGTCACCTGCCAGTACCAGCCCGACAGCGGCAGTTCGAACAGCGGCTCGCCGATCGATTGCGGAAATTTATCGCCGCCCTCTTCCGGCGACGCGACGTCGGCGACCAAGGTGCGCAGATAGACGTCGAGCCGGCGATCGAATGCCCGCTCTACGGCGTGCCGATACAATGTGGACAGCGCGACGCCGGTCAGGATGAGGATCACCAGCGTCCAACCCGCCGCCCACAGGAACAGCCGCAGCGCCAGCGAATTAGTGCGCATCGGGCGGCGTGAGCAGATAGCCGAGGCCGCGCACGGTCTGGATCACGTCGACGCCCAGCTTTTTCCGGATGCGGCCGACGAATACCTCGATCGTGTTGGAATCGCGGTCGAAGTCTTGATCGTAGAGATGCTCGACCAGTTCGGTGCGCGACACCACGCGGCCGGCATGATGCATCAGATAGGCGAGCAGGCGGTATTCGTGCGAGGTGAGCTTGACCGGATTGCCGTCGACCGCGACGCGACCGGTGCGCGTGTCGAGACGCACGCTGCCGCAGGTGAACTCGCTCTTGGCGTGGCCGGCGGAGCGGCGCAACAGCGCGCGCACGCGCGCCAGAACTTCTTCGAGGTGGAAGGGCTTGGCGACATAATCGTCGGCGCCGGCGTCAAAGCCTTGCACCTTGTCGCTCCAGCGGTCGCGCGCGGTGAGGATGAGCACCGGCATGGCGCGGCCGGTGCGGCGCCAGCCTTCGAGAACCGAGATGCCATCCATCTTGGGCAAGCCGATATCGAGAATGACGGCGTCGTACGGCTCGCTTTCTCCGAGAAAATGGCCTTCCTCACCGTCGAAGGCACGATCGACGACGTAGCCGGCGTCCGTCAGGGCGGTGGCGAGCTGGCGGTTGAGATCGGGATCATCCTCGACGACAAGCAGGCGCAAGGATTTTTAGCTCCGTTTCAGCGTTGCCCGACCAGCGTGCCCTTCACGGCATCCACCGTCAATCGGGCCACTTTGCCGTCGCGCGCCAGCACGGTGAGCACATAAACGAGCCCCTCGCCGCCACGGCAGAGCCGCGCGCGCACGACCGTGCCCGGCATCCGCTTTTTGGCGGCGCGGATGGCGGTGGCAAGATGAACGAGTTTTCCGCTGTCGATGGCGGCGCGCCGTTCTTTTTGATTGAGGCAGGCATGCGGCGAGACGGCGCCGGACTGCGGCGGCCGCGCCGGTTCTTCCGCGCGCGCGGCTGCAAGTGTAAGCACGGCCAGCGCCGCAATGGTCGCTCGGGCAATGCTGTGCATGGTGCTGCCTATCGGACGCGTGCTGAACACTGCCTGAACGGCCGTCCGGCGGCAAGCTCGCGCCCGCGACATGCCGCATATGAAGGGCGCAAGGTCATGCCGTGCGTCGGATCAACCGCGGCGCCATCGGCGTGGTGAACCGGTCGGCCGGGCCGAAGCAGTCTGCGGGCTGCGGCAGCTTGACCGGCGTGACGCCGCTCGCGCGCTATCGCGACCGGATCATGGAGACGGCGCGGGCACTTGGTTCGCGCTTGCGCCGTAAGCACGCAGAAGCTCCCCGGCGAGACCGGGAGGATAGTCCGCCGGGGGCTTTTGGGCGGCCGGTCAGGGATGCGAAACCGCCGCCCAAAGGAAAAACGCACCGGCCGAAACGCCGTTCCCCTCTCGGGACAACGCCCCGTGCGGCGCGGCATTTTCGCCGCGCCGATGAGTGCCCCGGCATGCGCCGGCGCGCTACCAACACCTGTGCCGGCGCGCTCTTCACTGCAGCCGGGGTGCGGCTTACGCTTGGCCGCGGGCCGTAAAAGCCGTTTGTTTCACTCTCTCAAACAATTGACCGGGCGTTGCCGGGCATGCTTGTTGCGTACCAGACCACCTCATAATCCAAGTGGCGCTCCGCCCATGCCCAAACTCTACGAAGCCCTCGCAGAAGCGTTTCTTGCGGAGGGAGTCGATACGCAGTTCGTCCTGATGGGCGACGGCAACATGCACTGGTCCACCGCCTTTGCCAAACTGCCGGGCGTGCATACCGTCCACGTCAGGCACGAGCACGTTACCGCAGCGGCGGCGACAGCCTACAATGTAGCAACCGGCAAGCTCGCGGTTGCCTCGGTCACGTGCGGCCCCGGCGTGACCCAGTTGATGACGGCGCTGCCGGCCGCGGTGCGCGCCCGCCTGCCGATTGTGGTGTTCGCCGGCGAGGCGCCGATCAACGCCAAGTTCTACAACCAATACATCGACCAGGCGCCGCTGGTGGCCGCGACCGGGGCGCATTACATCGCCGCGCACAGCGTGCCGCGCATGATGGACTACGTGCGCGAGGCCTTCCACGTCGCCAAGTACGAGCGGCGCCCCGTGGTGCTGGGCATTCCTTACGACCTGCAGAAGGTCGAATACATGGCCAACCAGCCCTACGAGACCTCGGCGATGTACCAGCCCAAGGTCGGGCGCATGCAGCCCGATCCGCAGCTCGTGGCCGAGGCCGTCGAGCACTTGGCCGCGGCCAAGCGGCCGATCATCCTCGGTGGCCGCGGCGTGCTGTGGTCCGGCGCGCGCGATGCGGTGATCAAGCTCGCCGATCGCTGCGGCGCCTTGCTCTCCAACACGCTGCCCGCGCGCGGCCTTTTCCACGACCATCCGTTCGGGCTCGGCACCACCGGCAGCTACTTCACGTCATTGGGCAGAGAGATGTACGAGTCCGCTGACGTCGTGCTCGCGGTCGGAACGAGCCTATCCTACTACGTCGGTGGCGGGCACTACTGGGGAAAGGCCTGCAAGATTCAGCTCGACGATGCGCCGCGCGGCTTGCGCGATGGGCAGAAGGCCGCCGACATCTACGTCAGATCGGATGCGCTCGTCGGCGTCGAGGCCATCCTCGCCGGCCTCGACAAGAAGTTTGGCGTTGGCAAACCGACGGCGGCGGCGATACGCTCGAAAGAACTCGCGCATCGCATCGCGACCGAGCCGGCGGACTCCATGCCGTTCGCCATCGCGCCCGGGCTTCTGGATCCGCGCGAGGCGATCCGGGCCCTCGACATGGTCATTCCGAAGGATTGGGACATCGTCGTCGGCGGCGGCCATCAGGCCTATTTCAACACCCAGATGCGCGGGCGGCCGGCGGAGCGCTACACGACGGTCCGGGAATTCGGCGCGGTCGGCAACGGCCTGTCGTATGCGCTCGGGGTTGCGGCTGCGCGCTGGCAGGGCCACGACGGCAAGATCGTGCTGTTCGAAGGCGACGGTGGACTCTTGTTCCATATCCAGGAACTCGAGACGCTCAAGCGTCAAGG
Organism: Xanthobacteraceae bacterium; assembly: GCA_030038995.1. GTDB lineage: Bacteria > Pseudomonadota > Alphaproteobacteria > Rhizobiales > Xanthobacteraceae > BOG-931. The sequence continues at coordinate 20,601 of JASHQS010000204.1, read as the reverse complement.
CTTTCGCATCCTGATCTGCGCGATGAACGACGGCGGCTACGGCTCGGAGTTTCACAAGCTGCGCGCCGACGGCCTCGACGACAGCTTGGCTGTGTTCGGCCGGCCCGCGCTTGAAAACATCGCCCGCGGCTTCGGCCTGCGCGGCCACGAGATACGCGACGTGTCGGTCATCCCAAAGCTGTTCGCCGACTTCGCCGCGCAGGGCGACAGTGAAATCTGGAATATCCAGATTTCGGATCAGGTCACAGCACCGATAATCCGCCAGACCATCAAGCGCGGCCACGGCAATATGTGAGGATTTCCAGCGAATTAGTCCGCGGCGCTCGCAGCGGCGCGCAGCGGCCCGTGCAGCGGCCGTTCCTCGACCGCCAACAAGCAGCAGAACGAGATGCCGAGGCAGACCGCGGCGGCGATGAACACCCAGTGAAATGCCGGGCCCAGATCGCCGCGTCCAGCGGCAAGCTTGTCGAGCGTCATCACCGGGCCTTCGGCAACGCCGCCCAACACGATGGCGCCGAAGACGGCAACGACGATGGCGCCGCCGAGCGTGCGGAAAAAATTCAGCGTGCCGGTCGCGGTGCCGAGCTGATGCGGCTTCACCACGTTCTGCATCACGATGGTGCTGACCGGATACATCGGCCCCAGTCCGCAGCCGATCACGAACAGAAGGCCGACCACCTCGGGGAAGGTGTGGGCGGCCGGATTGACGGCCAGTACGGCGAGCATGATCACCGCGACGACCAGCCCGCCAAGCGGCACCCGCATGTAATGCCTGATGCGCACGATGAACCTGGTCGAGACCAGCGAGCCGAGCGTGGCGCCGCCCATATAGGCAATCAGCGCCAGCCCGGAGAAGCTCGCCGAGACGCCGAGCACGGTCTGGCAGTACAGCGGCATGTAGATGGTGATGCCGATCACCGTGCCGATCGCAAAGAACGCCGCGACGGTCATGGCGCTGGTGACGCGCCCATGCAGGATCGCCAATGGGATGAACGGTTCGCGCGCCGACAATAGCCGCAGCGCGAACAACGCCCACAGCGCGGCGGAACAGGCAAGCAGCGCAATCATGCGCCCTGAACTCCACGAATAATGCGTGCCGCCCAGGCTCAGTGCCAGCATCAGCGCCAGCGCCGCGCCGACCATCAGCACTGCGCCGACCACGTCGAGCCGGTGCGGCCGGTCGTTGCGCGGCAGGCGACGCAACGCGCGCTCGGTCATGACCAGCGCGACGCCGCCGAGCGGCACGTTGATCCAGAAAATGAACGACCAGTGCAAATGGTCGGTCAAGAGGCCGCCGAGCACCGGACCCAAAATGCTGGCGCTCATGAACATGATCGAGGTGCGGCCCTGCACCACTGGCCGTTCGCGCGGCGACAGCATGTCGGCGATGATGGTCTGGGCGATCGGCAACAGGCCGCCGCCACCGATGCCCTGCAACCCGCGGGAGAGTACCAGCGCCCAAAGGCTCGGCGCCAGCGCGCAGGCGATCGAGCCGAGAATGAAAATGCCGATGGCGAGCAGAAGAATGGCGCGGCGGCCGTAGATGTCCGAGAGTTTGCCGAACAGCGGCGTGGTCGCCGTCAACGCCAGCAGATAGGCGGTGATGACCCAGGACAGGTCATCGACGTCGCCCAAACTCTTGCCGATGGCCGGCAGCGCCGGTGCGACGATGGTCTGTTCCAGCGCCGACAGGAACATGGCGAGCATGATGCCGGCGACAATGGCGCGGACGGTGGCATGATCGAGCGGCGCGGCGCGCGCCGGTTCGTGCGCCAACCCATCCCCGTCGACCGGTTCCGCCATGCCAGGCTGCGTGCGCGCAGGCCGCGCCGGTCCGCGCATGGAATCGATGGCGACGCCGGCAGCATGCCTGAAGGGCGCTTCGCTGGTCATTTTCGGCTGACAACGTCCACGGAGCCAGGGCGAGCAATAGCTTTGCGCGCAATTACCTCCACTTGGCCGGCGCGGCGCGGCAATGCAACCGCCTCGATTGCAAGGCTGGCTGCCATTTTTGCGAGGGGGGCACGCCGGCGGCAGCCGAGGCGGCCGCGCGGACTGCAAGTGCCACAGCCATGCGAAGTCGGCGTCGCGCGTAACAGCTCCTTAAACATACCTACGCGAAATCGGCAGGCGCGGAAACCGCACATTCAGCCCGGCATTGTTGCGGTGAAGTGTGGGGCCTGCGCAGCGATGCACGAAATCGCCGGTTTGTTGGCAAAACTTGAGCAGATTGCCGGCGGGCAGTGCTGCGGCGATGAGCGCAGTGCACGCGCCGCGGCGCTGGTCAATGATTTCAGTGCGGCGCTTTATGAGCGCCTCGGCATCGAAACATCGAACCGGCCGAGCAGCAGCGCGAAATCAACGGCGGACCAAACCTTCGTCGAACTCCGTCGGCAGATCCTCGCGGTGGAGGCGCAGCGCCGCGAACCGTTGCGAACTCCGTTTACCGCGGCCCGACACCGGGTCGAGATGGAACGGCGCGTGCTTGCGGGCCGGATGGTCGCCGAGCTCGATTCGCCCCCTCCATCGCTGGGCCATGTTGTTGCGTAGCCTCGGCCAGCGGCCTTCAGCCATCGCCGAGCCTGGATCGGCAGGCGCTTGCCGCCATGCGCCGGCGGCTTGCGAAGCGCGAACATATTGCACGCAGCCGCGCCGCGATCGAGGATTCGCTTCGCTTGCTTGGACGCCATATGCCGGAAGCCGCCTGACTGCGCTGTTATGAGTTCAACGCCGCGCGCCCCGCGCCCGCTTGGATAGCCGCAGCGGCCAGCTCACGATGTGATCTTCCAGCATCTCGTCGGGCACCTGCGTTTCGCTGGCGCCGACACGGCCGCGCACGGACACCCCGGCTATGTGTACGGTCTCCGGATCACCCGATACCAGCGGATGCCACCAATAAAGATCCTTGCCCTCCGCGAGCAGCACGTAGGCGCAGGACGGCGGCAGCCAGGTGATGGTTTTGAGGCTTTCGGGCGTCAGCCGCACACAATCGTCGACCTGCTCCAGGCGGTGGGCATAATCGCGGCAGCGGCAGGTCTGGCCGTCGAGCAGCCGACAGCCGACGTCGGTATAAAAGGTGCGGTCGGTGCCCTCCTCCTCGAGCTTGTTCAGGCAGCATCTGCCGCAGCCATCGCACAGGCTTTCCCACTCCGAATCCGTCATCTCCGCCAACGACTTGCGCTGCCAGAACGGAACGTCATCGGCGCCGCCGCGTTGTTTGTCGTCGGTTGCCATCTTGTTTCCGGCCGAATCCTGACCCAAGGCCTGATTTCGCGCTCGTCCATCCGTCATGTGCGGTCGAATAGCCGCGATGCCAACGATCTCCAAGCCAAATTTGCCCCCTATTTCCATTCACCATATGGCGGTTAGACGTTGGCCGCCTCGGTGCGAGCGGGTAAATCCTGGTCGCGAAAGCCTTTGTCGGCTAAACAAGAGGTCCCAGCGCGGAGCCCGTATCCGGAGCGTGCAATCGTGACCGACATGTTTCCCGATCCGGGCGACAACTGGCGGCCGAAATTCAAGCGGCTGCTGCTCGATATCGACGCCCGCATCGATTTCGCGGTGTTCCAGAGCGGCAAATGGGCGCGCGAAAGCTACGAGCGCTTCACCACTGCGATGGACCGTTTCCACGTCGCCGGCTGGCGCCGCTGGATTCTCATCGAGCCGCTGTCGGAGGCCGCGACGCTTGGCATGGGCGGGCTCTTGCTGCTGCTGTCGCTCTCGCTGCCCGCTTACCGCCAGACCTCAGAGGGCGACTGGCTGAAGAAATCGGACCTCGCCGTCACTTTCCTCGACCGTTACGGCAACAAGATCGGCACCCGCGGCATCAAGCACAACGACTCGGTGCCGCTCGACGAAATGCCCGACCCGTTGATCAAGGCGGTGCTGGCGACGGAGGACCGCCGCTTCTACGAGCATTTCGGCATCGATGTTCCCGGCACCTTTCGCGCCATGATCACCAACGCGCAGGCCGGCGGCGTGGTGCAGGGCGGCTCGACCATCACCCAGCAGCTCGCCAAGAACCTGTTCCTCTCCAACGAGCGCACGTACACGCGCAAGATCAACGAAGCCTTCCTCGCCGGCTGGCTCGAGGCGCACCTGACCAAGAACCAGATTCTCAAGCTCTATCTCGACCGCGCCTATCTCGGCGGCGGCGCCTTCGGCGTCGACGCGGCCGCTGAATATTACTTCGGCAAGTCGGTGCGCGACGTGACGCTGCCCGAGGCGGCGATGCTCGCCGGGATGTTCAAGGCGCCGGTGAAATTCTCGCCGCTGGTCAATCTGCCGGCGGCGCGGGCCCGCGCCAACGTCGTGCTCGACAACCTGGTCGATGCCGGCTTCATGACCGAAGGCCAAGTGTACGGCGCTCGCCGCCATCCGGCGACCCCGATCGCCCGCCGCGAGGACGAGGCGCCGAACTATTATCTCGACTGGGCTTTCGACGAGATGCGCCGCCTCGTCGATACTTTTCCAAAATCCGTGACCGACCGCTATTTCGTGGTGCGCACCGCACTCGACATGGATCTGCAACGCTATGCCGACCAGGTCGTGGAGACCAATTTGCGCGAGCACGGCCGCGAGTGGGGCGCGAGCCAAGCCGCGGTCGTGATCGCCGATCTCGACGGCGCGGTCCACGCCATGGTCGGCGGGCGCGACTACGACGAGAGCCAGTTCAACCGCGCCGCCGATGCCATGCGCCAGCCCGGCTCCTCGTTCAAGCCGTACGTCTACGCCACCGCGCTCGCCAACGGCTACAAGCCCAGTTCGGTCGTCGTCGATTCGCCGGTATGCATCGGCAATTGGTGCCCGCACAATTACGAAAACAGCTTCTCCGGCCCGGTCACGCTGATCGAAGCCCTGACCCGTTCGATCAACGTCATTCCGGTCAAGCTGTCGATTGCGCTGGGCAACGGCAACGCCAAGATCGGCCGCGCCAAGATCGTCCAGACCGCGCGCAACATGGGGATTATCACGCCCCTGCCCGATACGCCCTCGCTGCCGATCGGCGCCGACGCCGTCACTCCGCTCGAGCACGCGATCGCCTACGCCACCTTCCCCAATCTCGGCAAGGCCGTCGTTCCGCACGCCGCACTCGAAGTGCGCACCGGCACCGGCAAATTGGTGTGGCGCTTCGACCGCGACGGTCCCAAGCCGCGCCAGGTGCTCAGCCCGCAAGTCGCGCTCGACATGATCAAGATGATGAACTCGGTGGTCGAAAACGGCACCGGCCGGCGCGCCCAGCTCGACGGCATCCCGACCTGCGGCAAGACCGGCACCACCAACGATTGGCGGGACGGCTGGTTCGTCGGCTACACGGGAAATTTCGTTGGCGCCGTCTGGATGGGCAACGACGATTTTTCCGCCACCAAACACATGGTCGGCGGCTCGCTCCCGGCGATGACGTGGCATGACATCATGACCTACGCGCATCAGGGCGTGGAATTGCGGCAGTTGCCCGGATTGCCGGTTCCGCAACACGTAGCGACGGTCGCGGAGGGCTCGCCTCAAGGTAGCCAGGAGCCGCATCCCGCGCTGCTGACGCGCAAGGCGACGGAGGCTCTTACGCATCTCGAGCAATTGCTCGATGAGGCCGACCACGCGCTTGCAGCGCAGCCGGCGCGCGTCCCGACGCTCGGCAGTCTCGATACCGGGCCCGCTGCCCGGCGCGACGACGCGCTCGCCGCGGCCGCCGACCAGAAAGCAGCGCCGGCCTTGCGCGGCGATTGATTGAGCGCGTTGCGCCATGCGCCTTCTCTTCGGCACGTTTTTTACTTTTGCGCTAGCCGCGGTCATCGGCCTCGGCACCACATGGCTGACGCTCACCCGCGGCGTCGCCTTCGGCTCGCTGACGATCGGCGCCTGGACGGCTTGGCCGAAAAGCGGATCGCAGGACATCGATCCTTATGCCCATGCCGGCATCGCCCGCGACGGCGAATTGCCGATCGGCATCGGCGACGGCGTCGCGTTCTATGCCCGCGCCGATGATGCCGGCCATGTCTTCGACGGCCGCTGCAGCTTCACCATAAGCGGCATGACGCCGCCGGCGCGGTTTTGGACCGTGACACTCTACGACGTAGCAGGCCGGCTGGTGGCAAACGCGATCGGTCGCCACGGCTTCACCAGCGCGGAAATCGTGCGCAAGGCGGACGGCCGGTTCGTCGTCGCGGTGGCGCCGCTGGCGCGGCCGGGCAATTGGCTGCCGACCGGCGGCATCGAACGTTTCGTCCTGGTGTGGCGGCTCTACGACACGCCGATCGGCGTGGCCGCCACCACGATGAAGGAAGGTCCGATGCCCGCGGTGGCGCGAAAGGGTTGCTCATGATCCGCTGGCTGCTGTGGGTGCTGGGCGGAATCTTGCTGGGCGGCATCGTCCACCTTGCGACGGTGTTGGCGATGCCGCGCGCGGCAACCCAGGACGCGTATTCGCGGCTTGCGGCCTTCACGCCCATCAACGGCATGGTGCCGCTGCCCGCCTCCACGGCGCAGCATGCCGTCCTGCCGTTCATGGATCCGGCCTTTGCCGTCGCGGTTTGCCGCTACGACCTGTCCGCCGGCTCGATCAAGCTCAACGCGCCGGTGAGCGAAGCCTATACGTCGGTCACGTTCTATACGCGCGACAGCGTCGCCTACTATGCGATCAACGATCGTGCCGCCGGACGGCGCGCCATCGAGCTCGACCTGATGACGCCGGCGCAGCACGCCCAGGTCCCCGAGGAAGAGGACGTCACCGCGGCGGACCGCTTGATCATCGATTCGCCGACGACCACCGGGCTCATCGTGCTGCGCGCGCTGGCGCCGGAGCCGGGCTTGATGCCCATGGCGCAGCGGGCGCTCGCCGCCGCGCAGTGCCGCAGCGAACCGGTCGAATGATCATCTGCCGCCGGACGCGGCGCGCGCGAGCGCCGGCCCGGGCGCATCGGCAAAGTTCGGCGCCGCCACCAAATTGTATGCCGCAATCTTCTGCTGCAGCCGCGTGAGCACGCGATCCACGTCGGCGGCGGCCGCCGCCGGCTCGGCAACCGCGAGATGTTCGAGCGCGTAGCGATAAGCGGCGCAGCGCCCGATCAGCGCACGCTGCACCCAGCCAACCACGAGAGTGTTCTCGCCGATGCGTGCCTGTGCGTCGAACACCTCCGCCGGACTGAGATCCGTAACAGAGTGCATGCTCGCCTCGCGCCGCCGATCGAGGTCGACCACGCGGCGCGCAATGGCGAAGAATGGATCGATGCGCACGATGTCGTTGCGGATGTCGTCCGACAATCGGCTGTAGCGCGCCGCGGTCGAGCTGAAAAAGGCTCCCCGCAGATGCGCGTAATAAACAGTCGGATCGTCGATCCATAATCGGCGCCGGAACCTGCGGTCCCAACCGTATTCGTACACCACCGCATTCCAACGCTGCCGATCGTAGGGCGGCTCGATCAGTGGAAACGCCAGGTCGCGCAACGTGCGCTCGTCGTCAGTCAGGTTTGCAGCGGAGATCGGTGCGCCGGCCCGTGCGGCAGCTTCCTGCCCGACCCAAGCGTGGATGTCGTCCTTGACAAGAGAAGGCTTAAGCTCGCCGAAATCGCCGATGCTGGAGCAACCGGCAAGCACGATGGCGAGCAACGCCGCTAACGGCGACGCCAACTCGCGGGTGCGACGAGCGCGCGGCGACATCGCTTGAGCCGCCGTCTATCGGCGCCTCATGCGTCGGCGGCCGCCGCTGTCGGCGGGCGGATTTGTGCGCGGCTCCTCGGCTGAAGAATCCGCGTAACGCTCGATGCGCACGACCGGCAGAATAATGATCGTCGCCGATTCTTCAGTACCGCTGCGGCCGAAACGCACGATGCGCCCGTCGTCGGGAAATTTGATGACGTTGCCCACCAGCCACTGTCCTGTGACGACCGCCTGCGCGGATCCCCCGATCCGACGTTTGGCGGCGTCTTGCCGATTAAGTGGCATGCAAGGTTAACGCTCCGCTAACGCCCAGGACCTAGGCTGGGCTGCGAGTGAACTGCTGCATCCCTGTTGCAATCGAGTAACGAACAATGGAAATGCCGAGTCTCAGGAGTCTCGAAGGCCTCACCGATATCGGGTTGCGCGGCGGGGTCGACATGCGCCCTACGCTGCTGCGGGTGCTGACCGATCTTTATGTCCAGAAGCTGACCCACACCGCCGAAGAGGACCGCCACTATACCGAACTCGCGCTTCGGCTGCTGGATTCGGTGGACGCGGCGACGCGGGCCGCCGTGGCGACGCGCCTTGGGCGCCATCTTGCGCCGCCCCGGCGCGTGCTCGAACGGCTCGCCGGCGATCTGCCTGAAGTGACCGCCGCGCTGCGGCAGGAGACGGCCGCGGAAAGCGCGCCCCGGCCCGTCGAGCCGAAGCCGGCCGCTTTGACCACCGCCGGCCGCCAAGCTGCATCGCCGCAACAGAATTTAGATACGGCGCCGTCGACCCTGAGCGCGGATATCGCCGGCGAACTCAACGAACTGTTCTTTGCCGCCAAGGCAAACGAGCGGCGCCTCATCTTGCTCAACCTCCACATCGTCGCGGCATTGCCCGCCGCGCGCTCGCCCCTCGTGCGCGACCCCACTATAGGCCGGCGGCTGGAAGCCGCCGCGCTCGCCCGCAAGCGCGAGGAGTTCGTGCAGGCGCTGGCGCAGTCGTTGCGAATTTCGCGGCAACAGGGTCGGCGTGTTGCCGGCGACGAGCTTGGCGAGCCGATTGTGGTGGCCGCCAAGGCCTTGGCCATTTCTCGCGATCTGCTTTATCGCATCCTGTTATTCGTCAACACCGCGGTCGGACACTCGGTTGAGCGCGTCCACGCCCTTGCTGCGCTTTACGATGAGATCAGCACGCAAGCAGCGCACGACCTCGTCGCAATCTGGCAGGCACTCGACGCCGATGCTGCCGCCGCGCAGCGGCCGGCTCCTGCGGCAGATGGGCTCGGCGCCCGAGAGCCCACGCCGGCGCGGCGCATGCCTGCGCCGGCATTGAGGAGCGTGCGGCGCGAGGCTTCGTAGCGCCGCGCTGCTACGTTCAACCCGCGACCAGATCGAGAAAATTGCGGCCGGCACGGTCCTCGACTTCGATGATCCAGACGTCCGGATCGAATTTGACCTCGCGGACCAAATAGGCGTCCACCGCGGCATCGGGGGCGGGCTGCTCGGCCAAGCCGGCGCTGAACATGCGTTCGACCCCAGGCGGCGCGTCGAACGCGCTTTGCGGCGCCGGCCCGAACAGGTCCGAGGTTCCGTCGAGCCTGCTGATGCGCACGAAGACGGCGCCGGCCTCTTCGGCGCCGCGCCGGCGCACTACCGCAAACACGCCTTCGACATGGCAGCGGCGCAGATAGGCTGCCACCCACAGCGCGGATTTGAGCCGCATGTCCGCCTCGCCTCGGCTGATCGCCGCAGATATGGCGCGCCACGGCCGTGGCGGCAAACCCGGCGTGCTCAGTCGAGCGGATGACCGATCATGGCCGCAAGCTCGCTCACCAAGCGGTTGGACATCTTGCCGGTGACCGGCAAGCCGCGCTCGCGCTCGAACCGCTCGATCGCCGCCCTCGTCGGCTCATCGACAATGCCCGACGGCCTGATCTGACCATAGCCATAGTCGGACAACGCGCGCTGCACCGCCATGATGCGCGACGACATGCCGATGAGTTGGGCAATGGGATCGTTTGGCCGTGCCGCAACCTCGCTGCTCAAGGGATGCGGTGTGGCCGCCGCATGCGCCGGTGCTGCTGGTTCCTGGTGCGTACCCTCGGCTGGAGCCGGCGGCACCGGAGCGGCAAAGAACGGTGCCGGATGCGCCCCCGACTGCAGCACGAGCGCATTGATGATGATGATCAGGCTCGTGGCGAGCGCGACCAGGAGCGCAATGGAATCGACTGGCCGGCGTGCCAGCCGCACCCACAGCAATGCTCCGAGCGCGCCGGCCTGCGCGGCGGCCCGCGCCGGGAGACCGCGATGCTCGTGACGGCGCCTACGCACTTTTTCTCACCGGCATTGCAGCGGGCGCACGCGCCGCCTGGATGAATTCAAACGACTGCCGTTCTTGCTTGCGGCGCCTGACCTCGCGCAGCAGGGCCACTACCTCGCGGTCGCCCCTGCCGCTTGATGGGCCCCCTCTCTGTTCGAGCGGGTGGCATTGCATTTCGATCCAGACGAATGGCGGGCCAACGATGCCCTCGGCGTCGCGACGCACGCGAAATTCCGTCGAGCGGCTTTCCGCCAATGCAGCCGAATCGCCCAACGCCATCAAGTAAGCGGGCCGATCGGCGACATGGACGCGCTGCAAAAGGCCGCGGCCATGCAGTGCAGCGATCGGCACGCCGAACAGGGACTGGGCGGCAGGCGAGGCGAACAGTACGTCACCATCGGGCCCATGGCGCGTGATCACATCGGTCATGTTGTGCGCCACCAGGCGATAGCGATCTTCCTCCGCCTGGAGCAGCAAGGACCCCAAGCGCGCCAAATTCTCGGCACCGAGCGCCAGCGCCGCGGCATAAAGGACCGTGGATGCGATGCCGAGCGCGGCGAGCGCGGTGCCTCCGTCGCCGGCGCCTTTCGGCAACAGATGGGCGGCGCCGAGCAATATCAATATGGCGACGGCGCCCGGCGCCACGACTGATGCGGTCGCGATGGCGCGGCGCGATGCCGACAGCATGGCCTCGAGCGGGGCGACGACGAGCCAGACGGCCGCAAATGAGCCGATGCCGCCGGTCCAAACCGCAACGACCAATGCGAGGCCGGTGAGCGCCACTGCGGAAAGCACATGCGCGCTCTCGTAGTCGCCGGTGCGCGACAAAAAGCATGCCGAGAGGATCGGCACGGCCGGCCAACCGAGCACGATGAATTCCGCGGTGCTCGGCGTGCCGCGTACGATCAGATAGAACGGAAAGGCGGCGAGCGCGACGATCCCACCGATCAGCCGCGGCGCAATGAAGGCGCGGTGACGCGCCGCCGTCAGTGCGTCCTGCTGCGCCGACGGATGGACCAGGGTCTCGACATAATCGCGGATTGGCGCGAAAGCACCCACGTTCCCTGCGCACGTCCGTTGGGCAGACGCGCTCCCCTTGTTGTGCGCGGGATCGTGTCAGAGGCCGCTTAAACGAACGCTAAGGAGGCGGGCGGCGGACTGCAACCACCTCGCCCCATAACGCCGGCGGCGCGACTTCCTTCGCGGAATCGCACGACATGGTGAACGCCCTGTTGCTGGTTTCCGATCGCCCAGCATTTGCCGCCGCATTCGCCTCGCGCGAAACAGCGGATAGTATCGTGTCGACGCCAGGGATGCGGGGCGTGCGACCATTCGCCGAAATTTTAGGTAAATAATTTTTTTCAGACGCCGTTCGGATTGCGCGAAAATTCGCGGCGTATTCTGCTCGATTATGGACAAAAACGATCCGGCCCCGCGAACGCGGCTTTCAACGCCGGCTGCTAGGGTGCCAACCGCTGCGGCAATGCGTGCCGCCGGGGATTTGGGACTGATGTTTTTTCTGCTGCGATTGGCGTTCTGGCTCGGAATCGTGCTCGTGCTCTTGCCCACCGGCAGCACGCAGGGCGGCGCCTCCAAAGGCGAAGTCCACGCGGCCGATGCGATCTCGGCCGCCTCGGCGACCGTCCACGATCTGCGCGGCTTTTGCACGCGTGAGCCCGGCGCATGCTCGGTCGGCTCGGAGATCGCCACCACCATGGGATACCGGGCGCAGGCCGGCGCCAAGATGCTTTATGAATTCTTGAGCGAGGTTTTGGCGCCGCGCGACACCGGATCGCTGGCCGGGGCGGCTGGAACGGCGGCCACCGGCAAAGCCGCCGCACGACCGGATTCGCAAAACACCCTCATTCCCGCCGATCTGGCGCCGGCATGGCACGGCCCGCCGCTGCACAAGGATCGCAGGCATCCGGTCTAGTCGGCCCGTTTGGCCGTCGGAACATCGACCTCCGTGACCCGAACCTCTATATAAAGGGCGGACGTGGGACGCCCGGACGATGGCCGACATTGCAGAGATCATCGACAATTTCTCCATCCTCGACGACTGGGACGATCGCTACCGCTACCTGATCGAGCTCGGCCGGCAGCTGCCGCCGCTTGCGCCGGCGGCCTATAACGAGGCCAACAAGGTGCAGGGCTGCGCCAGCCAGGTTTGGCTCGATACCGATGTGCGGCCGAACGGCGCCGGCGGCCCCATCCTGACGTTTGCCGGCGACAGCGACGCCCACATCGTGCGCGGATTGATCGCGATCCTGTTGGCGATGTTCTCCGGCCGGCATGCCAAGGACATTCTCGCCGCCGATGCGCTGGCACTGTTCGACAAGATGGGCCTGCGCGAACATTTGACGCCGCAGCGCTCGAACGGCTTCCGCTCGATGGTCGAGCGCATCCATGCCGAGGCGCAGGCGGCGCTCGCCGCTGCGGCGGTCTGACGGCGCGTCGGCTACTTGCGGCGGCGCCGTTGCTGACCGAGGCCCATTTGTTTGGCAAGCTGCGACCGGGCGGCCGCGTAATTGGGCGCGACCATCGGGTAATCCGGCGGCAGGCCCCACTTCTCGCGGTACTGCTCCGGCGTCATCTTGTATTGGGTGTGCAGATGCCGCTTGAGCGACTTGAATTTTTTACCGTCTTCCAGGCAGACGATGTAATCGGAAGCGATCGAGCGCTTGACCGGCACCGCGGGCTTTAGCGCCTCGGCCGGCATTGCCGCCGGGGCTCCGGCGACGCGCTTGAGCGCGGCGTGGACTTGGCTGATCAGATTGGCGATTTCGGCGCTCGGCACCGAATTGTTGCCGATATAGGCGGCGACGATTTGCGCCGTCAGCTCGATGAAAGAGTGTTCGCCTGAATTGTCGGCCATGGGCGGAGAAGCTGCCGTTCGCGCTTGCACTGCGCCGGCCGCCGATGTCCTGGCGCACCGCGCGCAAAAATCTGCACCCGGAGATATGTACTCGCGATATTCAATAGAAGCAACAATAGAGTTGTCCGAAAATCGAGAATGACTTTAGAGTTCTTGCAGAATTACTACGAAGCCGAAGCAACGCAAACCTCTTATCTCCGCATGGCAATGCTATGCGGATGGCGTTGGCCTCGAGCCGAACGCGTCAGCCGTTTTGCTCGATGTGGCTGCGCAGCTCGGTGATCGAGCGAAACCGCAGCGTCCCGCCGGGCAGTTGCGCCTCGATCGAGCCGTCAGAGTAAAGCGTGTAGGCCATGCCCTCGACCACGCCCGACTTGAGGATCGATACTCCCGCGGGAGTTTGGCTGGCGGCGGCAGGTGACGCGAGCGTCAGCGCGGGCTCGGCGGCCGGCACGGATGGGGCCGACGCGGCCGCCGCGGCCGACGCAGGAACTGGTCGCGCCGTCGTCGCGGGATGAGCTTCCGCCGACGGCCGAGGCCCTTTCGGCCACAGCGTGTCGAAGATCGAAGTTTTCGCCTGGGGCTGCGCAGCGGGCCCGCCGGCGACGCGCGGCGCAGTTGTCGCGGGCACGGAGCCATTGAGCTTGGCGGCTGCGGAATGGGCAACGCTATTATCCTCGTCCGACCGCGCTGGTGGATTCGGCAAGAGCGAAACGTCGCCCGCATCCACCACAGGTGCGCTTTCGTCCCGTTCAACGCCCGGCGATCCGTCGGAGGATGCTTGCTCCGCAGCCGCAGGTTGCGTGCTCGCCGCGGCCGCCGCGGCTGCAGGTTTTGGTGGAAACGGGATACGAACTTCGCTTGCGCGCTCCGCCGAGCCGGCAGGGGAAATTTCCCCTGGACGCGTAGCCCGCGGCACCGGCTTTGCCGTCAGCGCCCGTTCGACGCGCAGCAAGGCGCGCACCACGAACGCAAGCCCAATGAGAATGCAGCCGCCGATGATGGCGATGATGCCAGGCGTGGCGTCGCTTACGTCAAATGCGTGATCCTGGACGGAAACCATGGAAACGCTTGACGCAACGAGCGCGCAACCGGCCGCTGTAATGGCGGCACCCAACGCCAATAAAAACGCATACATACGCCCGTCCCCTTGCCACCGGTCGGACGCCTGGCGGCCACTTTTTCTGACTATTTTGGCCGTACCGGTGGAATCGCGCAAGCATTTAATACGCAAAACGGCCGCAAAGTCCGATGGCAGGCACACGAGAGGTCCTCCCGGCCCGGCACGAGCGTTCAAAAAAATCGCTAATCGGTTGCAAAGCCTCAACAATTTCGATTTGGACGGTCACGCCAAGGCATTGGCCTCGCCCCGAGACCGCGGCCCGGCCGGCCGTGACCGCCATCGCCGTTGCCCAAGCCCCGGCATTCGGCCTATCTAGCATTCGGAACAATCGTCTCGACAGCGATTTACCGCCACATCCCGCCCGTTTCGGCTGCACATTGAGGAGGAGACCAATGGCATTCACCCTGCCCGAACTGCCCTACCCGTACGACGCGTTAACGCCGCATATGTCGCGAGAGACGCTCGAATTCCACCATGACAAGCACCATCAGGCCTATGTGACCACGGGCAATAATCTGGCCAAAGGGACGGAGTGGGAGAACAAACCCGTCGAAGAGATCGTCAAGGGCACCTACGGCAAAAACCCGGGCCTCTTCAACAATGCCGGCCAGCATTACAACCACGTCCACTTCTGGAAATGGATGAAGAAGGGCGGCGGCGGCAACAAGCTTCCCGGCAAGTTGGAGAAGCAGCTTACTTCGGACATCGGGCCGCTCGCCAAGGTCAAGGAGGACTTCGTCCAGGCGGGCGTCACCCAATTCGGTTCGGGCTGGTGCTGGCTTGCGGTCAAGGACGGCAAGATCGTCGTCATGAAGACGCCGAACGGCGAAAATCCGCTCGTCCACGGCGCCAAGCCGATCCTCGGCTGCGACGTTTGGGAGCACTCCTACTACATCGATTATCGCAACCGGCGGGCCGACTATCTCAAGGCCTTCGTCGACCATTTGGTCGATTGGGACCACGTCGCGGAGCTGTACGACGCGGCGATGAAATAGCCGCCTCGATCAAACGCCCTGCGGCGGGGCTTCGCGGCCCCGCCATTTTTGCCGGCTAATTTCGCCGCGCCGGGTGGGCGCGGCGCTCAAGCGGCGTTCGCATGCGCGAATTCCCAATAAAGCTCGCGCGCGCGCCGATAGAACGGCCCCGGCTGGAGCGAGCGCCCGTCGATGCGGATCACCGGCGAAACTTTGCTGTAATTGCCCGTGGAGAAGATCTCGTCGGCGGCGGCAAAGTCCTCATAGCGCAGCGTCGTCTCGACTACCGCGGCACCGGATTGGCGCAACAGCGCGATGACGCGGGCCCGCGTGATGCCCGCGAGAAACGTGCCGTTGGCGGCCGGCGTGAGCACGACGCCGTCCTTGGCCATGAAAATATTGGCGCTGGCAAGCTCGGCGACATTGCCGAGCGCGTCGCAGGTGAGGCAATTGTCGAAGCCGCGTGAGCGCGCCTCGATCATGGCGCGGGCGTTGTTCGGATAGAGGCAGCCGGCTTTGGCCTCCACCGGAGCGCTGTCGCGCGTCGGCCGGCGATACGGCGACAGCGTGATGGCCGTACCGGCCGGTTTCGGCAGCGGGGCAACGTAGAGCGTCAGGCACCAGCGCGTGGTCTCGGGATCCGGCCGCACCGCGCCGCCCGCCGCATCCTCCGCCCAATACATCGGCCGGATGTAAAGCTCGGCGTCGCGTGCGAACCGCTTGCGGCCCTCGCGCGCGAGTTCGAGCCACGTCTCGACCGGGACGACCGCTTTGAGGCACATGGCCTTGGCGGATCGGTTGACGCGCGCGCAGTGCCGATCGAGATCGGGCGCCACGCCCTCGAACGCGCGCGCGCCATCGAAGACCGAGGTGCACAGCCAGGCCGCGTGCGTACGCACTCCCATGATCGGCACGTTGCCCTCGTGCCAATCGTCTTCGAAGAATGTTACCGTCTTCGACCAGGTGACGGGCTTGGTCATGGCTCTTGTCCTTCCACGGATTTTTTCGCCTCTCTCTGGCACGCCCTCCGTCACTAAAATCTAGCGCGCGGAGAATCGGAAATGATTAACGTTAAGGCTCAAGCCTACGTGTTCGATGCCTATGGCACGTTGTTCGACGTCCACGCCGCCATAGCGCGGCATCGCGCCGAAGCCGGTGCCGACGCCGAGCGGTTTTCCGAAATCTGGAGGATCAAGCAGCTCGAATATACCTGGACGCTGACCCTCGCCGGCGCCTATGTGGATTTCTGGACGCTGACCGAGCGCGCTCTCGATCATGCCTTCGCGCGCATCCCCTCGGTGAGCCCTGCGCTGCGGCCGAAACTGCTGGAAGCCTATCTCGAGCTCGATGCATTCCCCGACGCGTCCGAGACTTTGGGTGCGCTCAAATCGCGCGGGCTGCGCCTCGCGATCCTGTCCAATGGATCGCCGCGGATGCTGGCTGCCGCCGTCGACGCATCCGGACTCGCCGCCTCGCTCGACGCCGTGCTCTCAGTCGACGCGGTGCGGGCCTATAAGCCGCGGCCGGAAGTCTACGCGCTCGTCACCGATCGGTTCGGCATCCCGGCGCAGGAGGTCGCCTTCGTCTCGTCCAATCGCTGGGACGTGATGGGAGCGGCGTCATTCGGCTTTCGCGCCGTCTGGGCCAATCGCGGCGGCATGCCGGATGAATACCCCGCTGCGCGGCCAACCCGGGTGATCGCCACGCTCGCAGAGCTCCCGGCGCTTGGCCTCTGAGCGGAGCGCAAAACATCCAAAACCGGCCGCGACCGCTCTCAGGCGGCGTGATCCTGCCCTCCTGCAGCCTCGCCGGTTTTCAGAGCGGTCACGACCTGCTGCTTGGTCAGCCGCGTGCCGTCGTCGCCCTCGATCAGCAGCGTGACCCGGCCGCTGTCATTGACGTGACGCGCCCAATTCATCGCCTCATCGAGCAGGCCGAACTCCTTGTAAAGGTGCCGATCCTGCTCCAGCGGCGAGATGGATTCCGAGCCGCGCGGCCCCGAATAAACGCGATAGGTCATGGTGGGACCTCCTTGTGCAGAGCGGGTTTCCTGTAACGCGCAACCCTGCAGTCGCGTTCCGCGCGCAGCGCCCGCCGCGCCTGAGCGTTCATGCATTCCCCGTTCATCCTACTGCGTCAGAAAGCGCGGCGCGCGTTATAGCGCCCTCTCCCCTTGCGGGAGAGGGCGACTCGGCGGTTCAACAACAAAAGCGGGTGAGGGTCGTGGCCGCAACCCCTCACCGCGCCGAGCTTGTTGCGCGGCTTGCGTCGCCCTCTCCCGCAGGAGAGGGCAGGTCCATGACCGCCGCGGTTCCGGCAGTATTCGGAAGTTTCTGCAGCGGTTGCGAGCGGCGGCGCCGTGCGGTCCAAGCTCAAGGGTTTTGCTGGAACGAACAGCACCTCTAGCCCTGGTGCGGCTCGTCGGGGCTGGCGAGGATCAGCGACCAGAACACCTTGTATTTGGACTGCGGCGCATAGGCGGCGGCGATGCCCATCTTGGTAACGGCGCGGTTGAGCATGTTGGCGCGGTGCGGCGGCGAGTCGCGCCAGCCGGAGAACGCTTCCGCCAGCGTGTGATAGCCGGCGCCGATGTTCTCGACCGCGACGCTGGCGTCGAAATGCGATTGCCGGATGCGCTCCGCGAACGGCCGCCAGGCGTCGTGGTCGAGCTTGTCGCGGGCCGCCATGGCGCGCGCCTGCTCGGCGGCGAGCCGCATCAGTTCGGGATCGATGACGACGGGTCCGAGGCCGTTATTGGTGCGGTAGCCGGAGATCATGGCGGCCGCCGCATTGGCGTCGAGCTTGGCGTCGGCGCTCGCCAGGCTCTGATAAAAGCTCGGCAATCCGGCCGGCGGATTGTTGTCGCCGGCGCAGCCGCCAAGCGCCGCCGCGGCCATGAGCAGACCGCAGCCCAACGCCGCGGCCGGTAAGCGGATCATCGACGATACCCCCCCGTCGGACGGATTTGCCGTCGTAAAGATGTCGGAAGCATGGAGATCACAAACGGGGCAATGCGCGGGCAAGGCCCGCTCAGCTTTTGTTAAGCAATCGTTCACTCTTCATTAACGGCAAAACAACCGCTTGGCGGCTAACGTCGCCCGATTCAATGCGGTGCCGCGCGATGGCCGCCAAGCGTTCCAAACTCAGCCGTCATTGGGGTCCGGTGCTGGCCGCCGCAGCGGCCGGCCTTGCGCTCGGCGCCGGCGGCTTGCTCATAGTCGGCCGCGATTGGGCGGCGCAGGCGCTGGCGCAAGCGTCGCCGGCGGCCGCGGCGTCGATCGCCGGCCTCGTCGGCGCCATTTGCGGCGCCGGCCTTGCAGCCGTCTTCGTGATCCTGCGCGTGCGCGCGCAATACCGGTTGATGCGCTCGGCGCTCAACAACATGACGCAGGGCCTGTGCACGTTCGATCAGGCGGCGCGGCTCATCCTGTGCAACGAGCGCTACATCGAGATGTACGATTTGCCGCCCGCGGATGCCCAGCGCGGCACGCCGCTGCGCGATCTGTTGGTGCATCGCGCCGCCGCCGGGACGTTCTCGGGCGACGTGGACGCTTACGTCGCCACGTGCCTGCGGCAGATCGCCGAAGGACGCACCGAGACCAAAACCATCGAAATCAAGGACGGCCGCGTCATCGCGCTGGTCAGCCGGCCGATGGCGGGCGGCGGCTGGCTCGCCACCCACACCGACGTCACCCAGCAACTGCTCGCCGAGAAGGAGCGCGACACGCTGCGCCAGCGCGAGGAACGCCGCCGCACCATCGACGCGGCGATCTCCTCGTTCCGCGAGCGCGTCGAGAGCGTGCTGCGGACCGTGGGACACAGCGCCACCGCGATGAAAGCGGCGGCGGGCACGCTGTTGTCGACCTCCAACCACACGCTGCAGCGCACCGAAGGCGCCGTGCACGGCTCCAACGAAGCCTCGACCAACGTCGAGACCGCCGCTTCGGCCGCCGCCGAGCTGTCGAGCTCGATCCGCGAGATCAGCCGGCAACTGACGCAGGCCAACGACGTGGTGCGCAGCGCCGCCGCCGATGCCAACGCCACCAACGACGACATCGCGGCGCTGGCGCAAGTGGCGCAGAAGATCGGCGACGTGGTCAAGCTCATCCAGGACATCGCCGGCCAGACCAATCTGTTGGCGCTCAACGCCACCATCGAGGCGGCGCGCGCCGGCGACGCCGGCCGCGGCTTCGCCGTGGTCGCCTCCGAGGTGAAATCGCTCGCCGTGCAGACCGCCAAGGCGACCGAGGAGATCACGCGCGAAATCCTCTCGGTGCAGAGCTGCACCACGAACGCGGTGAGCGCCATCCGCGCCATCACCCAGCGCATGCAGGACATCAATTACTACACCAGCGAAGTCGCCGGCTCCGTGGAGCAGCAGGAAGCCGCCACCGGCGAAATCTCGCGCAACGTCGCCAGCGCCGCTTCCGGCGCCAAGGCGATCGTCGCCGCACTTGATGAGGTGGCGGGCGGCGTCACCAAGACGCGCGGCTCGGCGCAGACCATGCTCGAAGCCTCCGAACAGGTCGAGCAAGCCACCGCGAAGCTGCGCAGCGAAGTCGAGGATTTTTTGGCGACGGTCGCGGCGTGACAGTCGGAAATCAGAAATCGGAAATCGGAAATCAGAAATCAGAAATCAGAAATCAGAAAAAAAGCATCCTATTTCCGATTTCCGATTTCCGACTTCTGACTTCCGACTACCGCCCCGCGGCGTAGCCCTGCATGCCGCGCGGATTGGCGGCGGCGCGGCGGCGGCGGCCGACGCGCGAAGCGGCGGTGAGCCGGCCTTCCGACCAGTCCGGCCCGATCTCGACGACATGGCCGCGGCGCCTGAGCTCGGCGATGGTCGCCTTCGGCACGCGGCCTTCGAGCACGAGCACGCCGGGGCGCGCGGTGCGCGGCCAGAACGAGCTCGGAAAATGTTCGCTGTGCCAGGCCGGCGCATCGATCGCTTCCTGCAGGTTCATGCGGCAATGGACGTGGCGCATGAAGAATTGCGTGATCCATTGATCCTGGCCATCGCCGCCCGGCGAGCCCCAGGCGAGGTAGGGCTCGCCGTCGCGCAGCGCCATTGACGGCGTCAGCGTGGTGCGCGGCCGCCGGCCGGGCCCGAGCGCGGCCGGATGGCCTTCCTCGAGCCAGAACATTTGCGCACGGGTGCCGAGACAGAAGCCGAGCTCGGGAATGACCGGCGACGAATGCAGCCAGCCGCCCGACGGCGTCGCCGATACCATGTTGCCGGCCTGATCGACGATGTCGAAATGCACGGTGTCGCCGCGCGTTGCGCCCATGCGGCCGACGGTCGGCTCGCCGGCGCCGAGCCGGCCCACGGTCGGTTCGCCGGCGCCCGCGGCTGCCGGTGTTTCGTCGCGGCGCAGTTCTATCACCGCGCCGAAACCCGCGATCGAGCCCGGGCGCAGCTCCAGCGATGCCCGCTCGCCGATGAGCTTGCGGCGCTCGGCGTTGTAGGCGTCGGACAACAGCGTTGCCATCGGCACTTTGACGAAGTCGGGATCGCCGTAAAACACCTCGCGGTCCGCATAGGCGAGCTTCGAACTTTCGACGATGACATGAATGAAATCCGCACCCGTCGGGTCGAGCCCGTCCAGGTCAAAACCTTTGAGCAGCGCAAGCTGCTGCAGGGTGACGGGGCCCTGGCCCCA
>JASHQS010000203.1 GCA_030038995.1 Xanthobacteraceae bacterium | reverse complement strand
AGGATGACGGGGAACGTTAGGCGCGGTTGGTCTTACATATTGATGGCGCGCTTGGCCACCGCGAGCGCCGCTTCCTTCACGGCTTCGCTCAAGGTCGGATGGGCGTGACAGGTGCGGGCGATGTCTTCGGACGCAGCGCCGAACTCCATGGCCATCGCGGCCTCGGCAATCATCGTTTCGGCATCGGGGCCGAGGATGTGCACGCCGAGCACGCGGTCGGTCTTGGCGTCGGCCAAAATTTTGACAAAGCCGTCGGTGGCGAGATTGGCGCGCGCGCGCGCGTTGGCGCTGAACGGAAATTTGCCGACCGCATAGGCGACGCCCGCTTGCTTCAGCTCCTCCTCGGTCTTGCCGACGTTGGCGATCTGCGGGAACGTGTACACCACGTTCGGGATCACGTCGTAATTGACGTGGCCGGCCTGGCCGGCGAGGAGCTCGGCGACCGCGACGCCTTCGTCCTCGGCCTTGTGCGCCAGCATCGGACCGGCGATGGCATCGCCAATGGCATGGATGCCGGCGACGTTGGTGCGGTAATGCGCATCGACGACGACACGGCCGCGATTGTCGCGCTTGACGCCGAGCGCTTCGAGGCCGAGGCCGTCGGTGTAGGGCACGCGGCCGATCGCCACCAGCACGACGTCGGCTTCGATCTGCTCCGAAGGCCCGCCGCCGGCGGCCGACTCGACTTTGACTTTAAGGAGCTTGCCGGACGTATCGATGGCGGCGACTTTCGACGACAGCCTGAAGGCGATGCCCTGCTTCTCTTGGATGCGCTGGAACGCCCGCGCGATCTCGGTGTCGATGCCCGGCAGGATGTGATCGAGAAACTCGACGGCGGTCACCGCGGCGCCGAGCCGCCGCCATACCGAGCCAAGCTCGAGGCCGATGATGCCGGCACCGACGACCAAAAGCTTCCGCGGCACCTTGCTCAGGGCGAGCGCGCCGGTCGAGGAGACGACGCGCTGTTCGTCGATTTCGATGCCGGGAAGGCGCGCCACGTCCGACCCGCTGGCGATGACGATGGCCTTGGCCTCCAGCGTCTGCGTCTTGCCGCCATCGGCTTTCACCTCGACCTTGCCGGGCGCGACGATGCCTGCTGTGCCGTGAAACGCCTCGATCTTGTTTTTCTTGAACAGGAACGCGACGCCCTTGACGTTGGCCTCGACGTTCTCGTCCTTGTATTTGAGCAGCGCCGCAAGATCGACGCTCGGCTTGCCGGTCTTGATGCCCATCCGCGCAAAGTTTTGGCCGGCCTCTTCGTAGAGTTCCGAGGCATGCAGCATCGCCTTCGACGGGATGCAACCGACGTTGAGGCAGGTGCCGCCGAACGTGGCGTCCTTCTCGACCACCGCGGTCTTCAGGCCGAGCTGCGCGGCGCGAACGGCGCACACATAGCCGCCGGGACCCGAGCCGATGACGATGAGATCGTACGTTGCAGCCATCGTTGCTTAAACTGCGGCTAAACTCGGATAGGACCGAGTAAAGTTGTTTGCCAAGGTCGCACGAGCATCGCAGCAAATGCTATGCGGTAGCGACCACTTGGATGAGGCAGCCCAATATCCCCCCTTAGCAGGGCAGTATTCTGGCTATCGCCAGGCATCTTGCCGCCGAGGGTTTGACAGTTTCGCGGATCGAATAATTGTCCGTTCGGATTCAAGCGGAGTTTGTTATCTGGGCGGCAAATCACCGTGTAATGTTTTTCTTTGCGCCTCCCGCGGCGATCCTCGCCACGACTTTTGACAAGTACAAAAGTTGGAATATCAGCTTCTGATCCATCCCAATCGCGCCACTGTGTCCAGCGGACCTTCGATGTTGGAGAAACGTCGTGCGTTTGTGCAGTCCCCAACATCTCGCAAAATATGATAGGGATGGAACCGCCAGCCCTTAGTGCTTCATCGCGCACCGCCGGGCCGAGACTGGTCCCAATTCCCCACCAAAATACACCACCCTTTGAGCGCTCGCGCTCTTTTCGGTCAATAATATCGGCAACGGTCTCGCCGGTCTCAGTACCGATCTTGGTCCAGACGAAAACAGGCATAGCAAGTCCACTGGTGATTGATTCTGCCGATGTGGCTAATACTGCAGGACTGACGCAACCTCATTGAGTCTCGCCTGATTCTCCGCCTTGGACCGCAAGGTGTCCGCCCCAAAATCGATTTCCTGACCTTTATCGTTTATCCACTCGATCGAATGGCCGTATTCGCTCACGCGCACTTTGGCGAAATTTTTGGCGTCTTGCAGATAGGTGAAGATTCTGCCTCGCGCGATTGTTGGCCGAAGATCGACGACGCCTTCATATCCGTCGTTCCAAATGACCTTAAGAACGCCGTGGATTACCGGTGTGGCGGAAACGATTCGCGGGAGCTTCTTCACGCGATTTTGCCGGGATGAAGATCGGATTGGCAGTGCATCCAGGCGACGAGCAACTGGTCTTTTCGCGGCTTGGCCCATTTAATCACCTTACGAAGCTGCACATTAGGTATATAATCCCTGATGATCTGCAAGCTATCAATGGCGACTTGTGCGCGATACTCGGCATACTCTGCGTGAAAGCGTGCTGGAGGATGATCATCCCAGTAGAACTGGATTTTGATACCATCGATTCGCGCGACCGTCGCCATTCAGTCAGTTTATCACAAATCCAGCACCAGCCGCGCCGGGTCCTCCAAACCCTCCTTCACCCGGACCAGAAACGTCACCGCCTCGCGGCCGTCGACGACGCGGTGGTCGTAGGTCAGCGCCAGATACATCATCGGCCGGATTTCGATCTTGCCGCCGACCGCTACCGGCCGGTCCTGGATCTTGTGCATGCCCAAAATGCCGGATTGCGGCGCGTTGAGGATCGGCGTCGAGTTGAGCGAGCCGTAGATGCCGCCGTTCGAGACCGTGAAGGTGCCGCCCTGCATCTCCTCGATCTTGAGCGCGCCGTCGCGGGCGCGGCGGCCGAACGCGGCGATCGCCTTCTCGATCTCAGGGAGCGATTTGGCATCGCAGTCGCGCACCACCGGCACCACCAGGCCGCGCTCGGTGCCGACCGCGACGCCGATGTGGTAATAATTCTTGTAGATGATGTCGGCGCCGTCGATCTCGGCATTGACGGAAGGGATTTCCTTGAGCGCCTGCACGCAGGCGCGCACGAAAAATCCCATGAAGCCGAGTTTTATGCCGTGCTTCTTCTCGAACAGATCGCGATAGTGCGCCCGCAGCGCCATGACGTTCGACATATCGGCCTCGTTGAAGGTCGTCAGCATGGCGGCGGTGTTCTGCGCTTCCTTCAGGCGGCGCGCGATGGTTGAGCGCAGCCGCGTCATGCGCACGCGCTCCTCGCGCGCGGCGTCGTCCGGCGGCGACGGCGCGCGCACTTGCACCGCGGCGGCCGGCTGCGTCACCGGGATCGGTTGCGCGGCGGCGCGCTCGATCGCGGCGAGCATGTCGCCCTTGGTCAGCCGGCCGTCCTTGCCGGTGCCGGGCACGGTGGCCGTGTCGACGCCGCTCTCGGCGGCGAGTTTGCGAACTGACGGCGCAAGCGGCAGGCCGGCCGG
>JASHQS010000202.1 GCA_030038995.1 Xanthobacteraceae bacterium | reverse complement strand
GCGGCGGATTGGCGAGGCGCAGCTTCATCGTCGGCAGCAGCGTATGGCCGCCGGCGAGCAGCTTGGCATCCGCGTCTTTGCCGAGCATGCTGATCGCCTGCCGCAGCGTCTGCGGACGATGGAAGGTAAAGCTGTACATCACAGTGCTCCGTTTATTTCCGTGTTCACGCCGCTTGCGGCATCGACCTGCCCGACTTCTGCAGCGCCGCCCACACCGCCGGCGGCGTCGCCGGCATGGCGAGATCTTCGGTGCCGATCGCATCGGTGATGGCGTTGATGACGGCGGCCGGCGCCGCAATCGCGCCGGCTTCGCCGCAGCCCTTGATGCCGAGCGGATTGGACGGACACTTGGTGACCGTCGTATCGACCTTCAGCGCCGGCAGGTGATCGGCGCGCGGCATGCAGTAATCCATGAACGAGCCGGTGACGAGCTGGCCGTCCTTGTCATAGACCGCCCCCTCGCACAACGCCTGGCCGACGCCCTGGGCAATGCCGCCATGCACTTGGCCTTCGACGATCATCGGATTGACCACCACGCCAAAATCATCGACCGCGGTCCAGGCCACGATCTCGGTACTGCCGGTCTCCGGATCGACCTCGACCTCGCAGATGTGGCAGCCGGTGGGGAAGGTAAAATTGGTCGGGTCGTAGAACGCGCCCTCCTTCAGCCCGGGTTCCAACTCGTGGCCGGAGAATTTGTGGGCGATATAAGCATTGAGCGCGACGTCGCCCCAAGCGGCGGATTTGTCGGTGCCGGCGACGCTGAATTTTCCGTCCTTGAACTCGATGTCGCCCGCGGACGCTTCCAGCAGATGGGCGGCGACTTTCTTGGCCTTGGCCTCGACCTTGTCGAGCGCCTTGACAATCGCCGACATGCCCACGGCGCCGGAGCGGGAACCGTAAGTGCCCATGCCGAATTGCACCTTGTCGGTGTCGCCGTGCACGACCGAAACGTTCTCGATTGGAATGCCGAGTCGGTCGGAGACAAGCTGCGCGAAGGTCGTCTCATGCCCTTGGCCGTGGGTATGACAGCCGGTGAGGATTTCGACCGAACCAGTCGGATTGACCCGCACCTCGGCGGATTCCCATAAGCCCACGCCGCAGCCGAGCGAACCCACCGCCTGCGACGGCGCAATACCGCAAGCTTCGATATAGGCCGAAAACCCGATGCCGCGCAGTTTGCCCCGCCGCTCCGAGTCGCGCTTGCGTTTTGCAAAGCCCTTATAGTCGGCAAGCTCCAATGCCTTCTTGAGCGAGGCGTTATAGTCGCCGGCGTCGTAGGTCATGATCACCGGCGTCTGGTGCGGGAACGCTTTGATGAAGTTCTTGCGGCGCAGCTCAGCGCGGTCCAGACCCATTTCGCGCGCGCCGACCTCGACCAACCGCTCGACGACGAAACTCGCCTCCGGCCGGCCGGCACCGCGATAAGCATCGACCGGCACCGTGTTGGTATAAACCGCATCGACCTCGCAATAGATATGCGGGATCTCGTACTGGCCCGACAAGAGAGTCGCATAGAGATAGGTCGGGATCGACGAGGAGAAAGTGGACATATAAGCGCCGAGGTTGGCGATGGTCTTGGCCCGCAGACCGAGGATTTTGCCGTCGGCGTCGAGGGCCATCTCGGCGTGCGTGACGTGATCGCGCCCATGCGCGTCGGCGAGGAAGGCCTCCGAGCGGTCCGCGGTCCACTTCACCGGACGGCCGACGCGCTTCGACGCCCACAGAGCCACGACCTCCTCGGGATAGATGAAAATCTTGGAGCCGAAGCCGCCGCCCACGTCGGGGGCGATGACGCGCAATTTGTGCTCGGGTGCCATGCCGATGAAAGCGGAAATGACGAGGCGCGCCACGTGCGGGTTCTGCGTCGTGTTCCAGAGGGTAAAAGTGTCGGTGCCAACGTCATAATCGCCGATGGCAGCGCGCGGCTCGATGGCGTTGGGAACCAGCCGATTGTTGATGACGTCGAGCTTGGTGACGTGCTTCGCCGATTTGAAGGCGGCTTCGACCGCCTTGGCGTCGCCGAGATGCCATTGGTAAATCGTATTGTTCGGCGCAACTTCATGGATCTGCGGCGCGCCTTGCCGTTGCGTTTGCGCGGCATCGGTCACGGCCGGCAGTACGCCGTAATCGACGCCGACCTTTTCGGCGGCATCGCGCGCCTGCGCCAGCGTTTCCGCGACCACGACCGCGACCGGATCGCCGACATGGCAAGCCTTGCCGGTGGCGAGCGCCGGATGCGGCGCCATCTTCATCGGCGAGCCGTCCTTGGAATGGATCATCCAACCGCAGATAAGGTTGCCGATCTTGTCGGCGGCCAGTTCCGCGCCGGTCAGCACCGCCAATACCCCCGGCATCTTGACCGCGGCCTTGCTGTCGATCGATTTGATCGTCGCATGGGCGTGCGGCGAGCGCAGAAAATAGGCGTAGGCCTGGCCCGGCCGGTTGAGGTCGTCGGTATAATGGCCCTTGCCGGTGATGAAACGGTGGTCTTCCTTGCGGCGCACCGCGGCGCCGATTCCGGTCGCGCTCATGAGTGCTCCTCCGGCGGTTTGTTGCCGACGCCGCTGTCTATTGCGCGGCTTCGGCCGCCACGCCGGGACCGCGCATGGTGCGCGCGCCGGCGGCGATCGCCTTGACGATATTGTGATAACCGGTGCAACGGCAGATGTTGCCTTCGAGCTCCTCGCGGATGGTGCGCTCGTCGAGGTCGTGGCCCTTGCGGCGCACCATATCGATCGCGGTCATGATCATGCCGGGAGTGCAATA
>JASHQS010000201.1 GCA_030038995.1 Xanthobacteraceae bacterium | reverse complement strand
GATCGGGGTGTTGACGGCGACGTCGTTGGTGCCCTCCGGCACCAGAATCTTGCCGAGCGTGCCTTCGTCGACCGCCTCGACCTCCATGGTCGCCTTGTCGGTCTCGATCTCGGCGATGACGTCGCCGGATTTGACGGCGTCGCCTTCTTTCTTCAGCCACTTGGCGAGGTTGCCCTTCTCCATGGTGGGCGAGAGGGCGGGCATCAACACTTCTATCGGCATGGCCGCCTACATCCGTCGCACTGGTCGCATTACCGCTGCGCTTTACCGTAGACGTCCGTGTAGAGTTCCGAAGGATCGGGCTCGGCGTCGTGGGTGGCGAATTCGGCCGCTTCGTTGACGGCGGCGCGCACCGCGGCGTCGATCTTTTTCAGTTCGTCCTCCCGGGCCCATTTCCTGTCGAGGAGGCGCTTGCGCACTTGCTCGATCGGATCGTGCTCGGTGCGCATCTTGTCGACCTCCTCCTTGGTCCGATATTTGGCCGGGTCCGACATCGAGTGGCCGCGATAGCGGTAGGTCATCATTTCCAGAATGGTCGGCCCCTTGCCGGCGCGGCACCAGGCGAGCGCTTCGTCCGCCGCCGCCTTCACCGCGCGCACGTCCATGCCGTCGACCTGCCTGCCGGGGATGTTGAACGAGGAGCCGCGCCTGGCGAAATTGGTCTGCGCCGTCGAGCGCGACACCGACGTGCCCATGGCGTAGCGGTTGTTCTCGATGACGTAGACCACCGGGAGCTTCCACAGCTCCGCCATGTTGAAGCTTTCGTACACTTGGCCCTGGTTGGCGGCGCCGTCGCCGAAGAACGTCAGGCAAACATCGTTGGCGCCGCGATAGCGGTTGGCAAACGCGATGCCGGTGCCGATCGGAACCTGGGCGCCAACGATGCCATGCCCGCCGAAAAAATTCTTCTCGCGCGAGAACATGTGCATCGAGCCGCCTTTGCCTTTGGAATAGCCGCCGCGGCGTCCGGTCAATTCGGCCATGACGCCTTTGGGGTCCATGCCGCAGGCCAGCATGTGGCCGTGATCGCGATAGCCGGTGATCATCTGGTCGCCGTCGGTCATCGCCATCTTCATGCCGACGACGACCGCCTCCTGGCCGATGTAGAGATGGCAGAAGCCGCCGATCAGGCCCATGCCGTACATTTGCCCGGCTTTTTCCTCGAAGCGCCGGATCAAGAGCATTTGCCGCAGCGCCTGGAACTCCTCGTCCTTGCTGAATTCGGCAACGGGGCCTTGCAGGACGGCCGGCTCGGCGACGGGGCGGAGGTCTTGCACGCCTTGATCGGCGGTTTTGGTTCTGGCGACGGCCATCGGTTTCCTCGAAGCGTCCCGTGCACTGGATCCCATAGCCGAATTCGCACCTTAACGAAAGTCGGCGGCGTGGCTATCCGGGCGCCCGGAACTGCCGGGCAAATCGTTGTTGGAAAACCTAATTTCGGAGGCGGCGCAAGCGAGTTCAAGGCCTCGGCGCGGCGGCTGGTGCCGGCGGCGAAACCTTGATCGGCAACACCAGATCGCGCGGGTCGGCGTAGTCGAGCAGCGCGCGGGCGCGCTCATCGAGCATGTCGGCATCGATGTCGTCGGGACGCAGCAGATTGATGCGGCGCTCCCATTGGGCGCGCTCGATTTGCAGCCCGTGCAGTTCCGCGGTCAACGCCGCGATCTGCCGGTCGATGTCCTCTTTGGCCTTGATGCCGTGATTGCCGCTATAGGCGTTCACGCCGAAATAGCCGATCAAGAGGCCGGCCATGACGTAGAGACCGAGCGCGGTCAGGATCGAACGCAGGCGCTTGCGGGTGACCATCGCCCGATCATGGCCGCGCGGCGCTTAAGGCGGCATTAATTAAACGGCGGCGGGCGATTTGCGGTGCTACGGCAAAACGCCGCGCAGTTCGCTGAGCAGGAAATTGCCGACGCGCTTGCCGCGGTTGCGCAGGTAGCGAACCAGCCCGGCATCGACGAAATAGGTCAGAAGAATGCTGTCGCGCGTCTTGACCTCGGGACCGACCCGATCCGCCGAATGCCAGGTTTCGGGGCCGACCGCGAACGCATAGCCGCTATTGGGCGCAAAGCGCATCTGCTTGATCTTCGCCAGCGACCCATCAGCGCGCCGTTCGTGAAAGATCGTGCCGACATGGGCGTCGGCGCAGTCGCGCGGCAGATAAAGCTGCACGGTGACGCCCTTCCATTTGGTGTCGGTATGCGGCGTGATCAGATAGCCGGGAATGTCGCGGGTCAGAACCGGAATCGGATACATGCCGACCTTGGCGTAGCCGGAGCCGAACCGCCGCATCAGTGCCGGTCCGAGGCGGCGGATGAACGCCTCGCGCAGCTCCACCGAACACAGCGCGTGGCCGACCACGTCCCACACCGCGCGTTTGTGCGGCGGCAGATGGCGGATGTATTCGGGAAACAGATCGATCTTCACCCGCGTATGGGTGCCGTCGGCGAGATCGTGGCCCTTGGCACGGCCATGCATCGGCCGATAGTCGCCGGCATCGGGCATATTGGCCAGCATCGCCGCGTAGGCGTCGTCGGGAAACACGCGGTCGAGGACGAGGTGCGCAAAGGGCGTGTCGCTCGGCAGCGCCGCGTCCACCGAGGTGACGACATAATCGCGCAGCCGTTCGATGGCGTATTTGCGGTTGCCAGCCTGCAACCCGAGCGTCTGATCCATTGACGTAAAAGCCCCGCACGGTGACGCAGGCCCGATATAGCGCCGATTGCCGGCGCCGGACAAGCGTGCCACGAATTACGCCGGAATTTTGAAGGCAGCGCGGCCGCCGTAGCGCGCTTGCGCGCCGAGCTCCTCCTCGATGCGCAGGAGCTGATTGTACTTGGCGGTGCGGTCGGCGCGAGCGAGCGAGCCGGTCTTGATCTGCCCGCAATTGGTGGCGACGGCGAGGTCGGCGATGGTCGCGTCCTCGGTCTCGCCGGAACGATGCGACATCACCGCGGTGTAGCCGGCCTTGTGGGCGGTCTCGACCGCCGCCAGTGTCTCGGTCAACGTGCCGATCTGATTGACCTTGATGAGGGTCGAGTTGCCGATGCGGTTTTTGATGCCGTCGGCAAGCCGCGCCACGTTGGTGACGAATATGTCGTCGCCGACGAGTTGGCACGTTGCGCCGATCCGCTGCGTGAGCTTTTTCCAGCCGGCCTGGTCGTCTTCGGCCATGCCGTCCTCGATGGAGACGATCGGATAGCGCTTGGTCAATTCGGCCAAATATGCGACCTGCTCATCGATCGACCGCGTCTTGCCCTCGCCTTTGTAGCGATAGGCGCCGTCAGCGAAGAACTCGCTCGCCGCCGGATCGAGCGCGAGCATCACGTCGTCGCCGGCGCGGTAGCCGGCTTTTTCGATGGCCTTGAGGATGAAGTCGAGCGCCGCCTCGGCCGACGGCAGGTTCGGCGCAAAACCGCCTTCGTCGCCCACATTGGTGTTGTGGCCGGCGGCCTTGAGCGCGGCGTGCAGCGTGTGAAAGATTTCGGCGCCGGCGCGCAACGCTTCGGCGAATGAAGCGGCGCCGAGCGGCACGATCAAGAATTCCTGAAAGTCGATCGGATTATCGGCGTGCACGCCGCCGTTGAGGATGTTCATCATCGGCACCGGCAACAGCCGCGCCGACGTGCCGCCCACGTAGCGATAGAGCGGCAGCTTGTTGGCCGCGGCCGCCGCCTTGGCGACGGCGAGCGAGACGCCCAGGATCGCATTGGCGCCGAGCCGGCCCTTATTCGGCGTGCCGTCGAGCGCGATCATGGTCTGGTCGATCTTGACCTGCGCCTCGGCGTCCAGGCCGGACAGCGCGTCGAAAATCTCGCCGTTGACCGTCTCGACCGCCCTGCGCACACCTTTGCCGAGATAGCGCTTGCTGTCGCCGTCGCGCAGCTCGATCGCCTCATGCGCGCCGGTCGAGGCTCCCGACGGCACGCCGGCGCGGCCGCGTGAGCCATCGGCAAGGATGACGTCGACCTCGACGGTCGGATTGCCACGGCTGTCGAGAATTTCCCGGCCGATAATGTCGACGATGGCGGTCATGCTTTGCTTCCGGCGCGTTTGCCGAGGGCTTCTACAGGATCGGCGTGGCCCTTGTCATGCGCGCCGTCATGGGCGCCGTCATGGGCGCCGTCATGGGCGCCGTCATGGGCGCAGCGATGCTGGCACGGCAAGGCCGAGGGGACATATGGAAGGCTTGAGCTTCCCGGCGTAAGCCTGGGACGCGGCAACCGGAGGGAACGCTATGATCCGGGTCCATCATTTGAACAATTCGCGCAGCCAACGCGTCTTGTGGCTGCTGGAAGAACTGAAGCAGCCTTACGAGGTCGTGCGCTATCAGCGCGACAAGCTGACGATGCTCGCTCCTGACGCGTTGAAGCGGGTGCACCCGCTCGGCAAATCGCCGGTCGTCGAAGATGGCGGGCGCACCTTGGCCGAGACCGGCGTCATCGTGGAATATCTCGTCGAACGCTACGGCCCGGATTTGGCGCCATCGCGCCAAGACGATCGGTATTGGCGCTACCGTTATTGGCTGCACTACGCCGAGGGCTCGGCGATGCCGCCATTGCTGCTTAAGCTTTTTGTCGACAAGCTCGGCGTGCTGGCCTGGCCGGCGCGCGGGATCGTCAACGGTCAGTTGAAGCTCCACCTGGACTATTTGGAAGCAGAGCTCGATGGCGGTCCGTGGTTTCTGGGCGAACGCTTCTCGGCGGCCGACATCATGCTGAGCTTTCCCGTCGAAACAGCGCGAGCGCGCGCCGGCCTCGACGACACTCGCCCCAAGCTCATGGATTTCCTGCGCCGCATCCATGCCCGGCCGGCTTACCAGCGGGCGCTGGAGCGGGGCGGATCGTACGCCTACGCCGGATGATGGGCGGCAAGCGGGATTGCGCGAAGCGGCCAACCAGGGGGAAACGCGAAAGATCGCGCGGACCAATCCGGGTCGCGCGCATCCGGTTCCGGCTACTGGTGGAGAGGCTGTTGTCATGCGGGGCCCGACATAGTGCAGTTCTTTGCCAGCGCGGAAGGTAGGGCTTGATTTATGGGGGTACATAAATGATATGAAGGTGACTTGGACCGAGGTCAAACGCGCCAAGACGTTGCAGGAGCCGCGGACTGGATTTTGCTCGCGCGGGCGAAATTTTTGCCGATCTGCACGTTACCCGCGTGACGCCCGGCGGCAAAAGTGGCGAGACGCGATTTGTCACCGCGGGTTTTCTCGATGGCCGCTTGGTCGTCATGGTCTGGACGCCCCGCGTGGCGACGCGCGGCACGTCATTTCAATGAGGCATGCCCATGCCAAGGAACAAAGGCTCTGGAAAGAAGAGATGGACCGATTCCGATGACGCACCGGAATTGACGCGCGAATTTTTTCGGTCAGGTGATGTCTACAAGGGTGAAAAACTGTTGCGTCGCGGTCGCCCGCCGACGGCGAGTCAAACAAAAGAAGCCGTCAAGCTGCGCATTTCACCCGAAGTGCTCGACTATTACAGGTCGGGCGGCCCTGGCTGGCAGACGCGTATCAACGCGACGCTCGAACGCGCAGTCTTGCGAGAGAAGAGAAAAGCCGGTGGCTAATTCGTCGATCCTTGCGATTTCCATGACCTAAATGCCCAAAAGAACCCTCCAGCTCGGCCGGCCAACGCCGCTACCTGCCTCGCCCGCCGCGGCGGTGCTCGACCGCGTGCGCAACCCGCACCCCGATACGGACTATGTCGCCCGCTTCACGTTTCCGGAATTTACCGTGATGTGTCCGGTGACCGGCCAGCCGGATTTCGCCACGCTGGTGATCGATTACGTGCCGCGCGGTTGGCTCGTCGAATCCAAGTCGCTGAAGCTTTACCTGAACAGCTTTCGCAATCACGGCGCCTTCCACGAGGAATGCACCGTCGCCGTCGGCAAAAAGCTCGTCGCCCTGCTCAAACCCAAATGGCTGCGCATCGGCGGCTATTTCCATCCGCGCGGCGGCATGCCGATCGACGTGTTCTGGCAGGCAGGAGAGCTTCCTGCCGGCGTCTGGGTGCCGGACCAGGGCGTCGCGACCTACCGGGCGCGATAGCGCTTTCCAGCGCGGCCTCGTGGCAACGCCGCTGCGACGATGGCTACTCCCTGCCGATTGCCAGCGCGCCATTCAGCGCGGCAATGAGCCCGCGTATCTCGCGCTCCGGATCGGCGGCGCGCATGACGGCGCCCATGACGGCGACCCCGGATGCGCCGGCGGCGATCAACTCGGCCACGCGCAGCGTATTGATGCCGCCGATGGCCAGCACCGGCACCGGCGCGGCGCGGGCAATCTCGGCAAGTCCTTTGCGTCCGATTTCCGGACCGTAGCCTGGCTTGCTGGGGGTCTCGAAGGCCGGGCCGGCGAGCGCATAATCTACCCGTGTCGGCTCGATCGCTGCGGCTTCGCCGACGGTATGGATCGAAATGCCGATGAGCTTGCCGCGGCCGAGCTGGGCGCGCGCTGCAGCCGCGTCGGCGCCGGCCGGCAGATGCACGCCATCGGCGCCGGCAAGGCCGGCAAGCGCCGTCTCGCCATGGATCAGCAGTCGCGCGCCGGCGGCGCGAATCTTCGGTAGCAGCCGGCGGGCGAGCAGAACCTGCTCGTCGTCGGGTAAATCCTTTTCGCGCAGGCTGACCCAGCGGCAGCCGCCGGCCAAGGCCGCTGCAACAACCTCGGTCAACGGCCGCCGCGCCTGCCGCCGATCGGTGACCAGAAAGAGCGGCGGATCGGGGAGCCTCGAGTGCCGGAGCGTGGCGGCCACCTCACAATCCGAATAGGTCTTTGAAGAATCGCGCCGTGGCGAATTTGGATTCCTCGTTGGCGCGCTCTTCGGCGGGATTTTTCGGCGTCGAAAAGCCGTGCCGGGTGCCGCTGTAAAGGTTGAGTTCCCAGCGGACATGCGCAGCGCGCTTCATGGCGCTCCTCCCATATGGCGCTCACTGGCGCCGCCTGTCCCTCTCAATTTAGCGAAAATCGGCTGCTGTCGTCACGCGGCGGCGTCATGGTAGAAGCCGCAGCGATGAACCGTCCGCTCCGCCCGCCCCGCATTTCCTTGGTGTCGCTCGGCTGCCCCAAGGCGCTGGTCGATTCCGAGCGCATCGTCACGCGGCTGCGTGCCGAGGGCTATGAGCTGGTGCGCGAGCATGCCGGCGCCGACCTCGCCATCGTCAACACCTGCGGCTTTCTCGACAGCGCGCAAGCGGAATCGCTTGCCGCCATCGGCGCCGCCATGGCCGAGAGCGGCAAGGTGATCGTCACTGGCTGCATGGGGGCGGAGCCGGAAAAAATCACCGCGGCGCATCCCGGCGTCCTCGCAGTGACTAGCCCGCAGCAATATGAAAGCGTGTTAGACGCGGTCCATTGCGCCGTGCCGCGGCCGCACCATCCCTATGCCGACCTGATCCCGCCGCAGGGCATCAAGCTGACGCCGCGGCACTACGCTTACCTCAAGATTTCAGATGGTTGCAACAATCGCTGCACGTTCTGCATCATCCCGAAACTGCGTGGCGACCTGGTCTCCCGCCCCGCCGCCGACGTGTTGCGCGAGGCCGAGCGGCTGGTTGCCGCCGGGGTCAAGGAGCTTTTGGT
>JASHQS010000200.1 GCA_030038995.1 Xanthobacteraceae bacterium | reverse complement strand
GCTGCAAC
This sequence comes from Xanthobacteraceae bacterium, assembly GCA_030038995.1. GTDB lineage: Bacteria > Pseudomonadota > Alphaproteobacteria > Rhizobiales > Xanthobacteraceae > BOG-931. The sequence goes on along the minus strand of JASHQS010000200.1, from coordinate 2,842 downwards.
CGGGAATCCAGATCGCTGCTCGCCGACTATACCAACCGCACTTATTGTTGACCGTCATCCTGAGGTGGCCGCCGAAGGCGGCCCTCGAAGGATGCGGCCGAGGCGCCCGGGCCGTCGTCCTTCGAGGCCCGCGCTGCGCGCGGGCACCTCAGGATGACGGATAGCGGGCACCTCAGGATGACGGATAGCGGGCACCTCAGGATGACGGATATGAGTCAGCGAAACTTGCGGGTTGATATGAGTTGAATGAGCTGGATCCCCGCTTTCCGCCTGCGCGCACTGCGCTGCGGCGGACTGCAAACCCGCAGCAGCTCGCAGAGCGAGCGTAGACGGGTCGCGGGGAGGCGCGGGACATGCGGCTAACGCCGCCGCCTGCGGTAGTGCCGCACGTGGTGCACGGGATGCCGGTACACGCGGTGGCGGTAGCCGCGACCGCGCGCTACGCGCCGCCCGCCGCTGGTGGCGATGCGGCAGGCTTCGCTCCATTCGCGGTGATGCGCCTTCATGCAGGCGGTGACCTTGGCGCGGTCGGGAATGAATTGCCCGCACAGCCGCATCGCGTCGGGCGTGCAGGCCTGCTGAACCTCGGGGCTCTGGGCGAGGGCCGCGCCGCCGCCGCCGGCGCCGACACCGGCCGCGCCGACCAGGATGACAACCGGCAACGCCAGCCGGCAGACAAAACGCATGCTCCGCATGGGCTATTCCCCTTAGGAACTCGAACTTCCATCGCGCGCCAAGCTAGCGTCGGCCGCGCGCGCCGTCGATGGCTTTGCTGTAAAAACACGTCGGCTTGGCCGCCGGCCGCCGCAGGTAACGGCCGTGCGGCGAGAGAAGTTCCGCTGGCGCGTCAAGAGCGCCGCGGCGCTGCCGTTGCGGTCAGCGATGGCCCCAGTCGAACTTGCCGGCGCTCGGCGCGCCGGCGCCGGCAATCGACGCCGGACAGGGTTCGACGGCGGCCCTGGTGACCTCGGCGGTTGCGTTGTCGAACGCCATGTGCCGGCAGAACACGCCGTCCGGCATGGCATAGACCACGTCGCCGGTTCCCTCCGCCTCGCCCACGGCGGCGCCATGGTGGAGCAACGGCGAGAGCGCGGCGTGGCCGCCGAACATCACCGCGCCGGCGACGAGCACGAACAACAGCGCCGTGGCGACGGCGAGCGCCAGCGAATGGGCGCGCTCCTCGGCGTGCCGCCGCGGCAATGCCCGTGAAGCGGCGAGCGGCGGGTCGAGCCGGTCCGGCTCGACATGCCAGTCGATGGTTTCCGCGCCGTTGGGCTCGCCCGTGCTGGTGCCGGTCATGCCGGCATCAAAGCCGAGAAAGTTTGCGCCGCGGATAAGAAAATATGCGCGAATTGATTTGAAATCCGGCGGCGTATTTATCCGTCATCCTGAGGCGCTCGGCGCGCAGTGCCGAGCCTCGAAGGACGACGGCCGGTGAGTCCTCGGCCGCATCCTTCGAGGGCCGCTTCGCGGCCACCTCAGGATGACGGTTAACACCAGAAATAACGACCACATCGCGGATTTCGCCTGGCCAAAATCCGGGTTACGTTCGGCCGCCATCGCCAAGGAGACCCCCGTGCTCACCGCCGCCCGCAACGAATTCCTCACCCGCGTCGGACCGGGCACGCCGATGGGCGAATTGTTGCGCCGCTATTGGCAGCCGGTCGGCGGCGCCGGCGCACTCGACGACAAGAATCCGATCAAGCCGGTGCGCATTTTGGGCGAAGACCTCGTGCTCTACCGCGACCTCGCCGGCCGCTACGGCCTGATCGAGCGCCATTGTCCGCACCGCCGCGCCGACCTGGCCTACGGCTGGGTCGAAGGCAACGGCATCCGCTGCTCGTATCACGGCTGGCTCATGGACGAGACCGGCCGCTGCCTCGAGCAGCCGTACGAGGACACGACCAATCCGAAACCGTCGAAAGCCGGCTGCGAGGCCAAGGCCTATCCGGTGAAGGAATGCGCCGGGCTTTTGTTCGCCTATATGGGCCCGCCGCCGGCGCCCGAATTGCCGGTGTGGGAGCCGTTCACCTGGCCAAACGGCTTTCGCGAAATCGTGCTCGCCGAAGTGCCGTGCAACTGGTTTCAATGCCAGGAGAACTCGATCGATCCGGTGCACTTCGAATGGATGCACGACAATTGGGGCGCGCGCATGCGCGGCGCCGGCGGCAACGTTGCGGCAAAGCATCTGAAACTGAAATTCGAGGAATTCGAGCACGGCTTCGTCTATAAGCGCGTGCGCGAAGGGCAGAGCGAGCAGGATCGCTACTGGACCGTCGGCCGCGTCGCGCTGTGGCCGAACGGCTTTTATCTCGGCAGTCATTTCGAATGGCGCGTGCCGATCGACGACGAGAACATGCTCTCCGTCGCCTGGTTCTTCATGCGCGTGCCGAAAGGCCGCGAGCCCTACGTGCAGGAGCGCGTGCCGGTCTGGCAGAGCCCGATCCGCGACGACACCGGCCGCTGGATCACGAGCCACGTCATCAATCAGGACATCGTCGCCTGGGTCGGCCAGGGCCGCATCGCCGACCGCACCAAGGAGCACCTGCGCTCGAGCGACGTCGGCGTCACCATGATGCGCCAGCGCTTTTTCGCCGAGCTCGACGCCATGGCGGCCGGCAAGGAGCCCGGCGGCATCATCCGTAGTGCCAACGCCGCCGCCTGCATCGCGCTCCCCAACATGGCGCGCGAACTCAACACCGAGGGCATTGCGCTCGCCGACTTCGACAAGGACCCGATCCTGCGCCAGCGTTTACGCGAGTTCCGCCACCATTTCGGCCAGCCGCCGGAAGTGCGCCGGGCGTTTATGGAGGCGATGGGAATCGCGGATTTGTAGGGTGGG
>JASHQS010000199.1 GCA_030038995.1 Xanthobacteraceae bacterium | reverse complement strand
CCGCCGCTCGACGTCGCCGCCTACGATTTCGCGCTGGCCGGCAGTCCGTATCGGTTCGGCGATTACGACGTCGGCGAGAAAATCGATCACGTCGACGGCATAACGGTGGAAGAAGCCGAGCACATGATCGCGACGCGGCTTTATCAGAACACCGCGCGGATTCATTTCGATCTCTACAACGCCAAGCGCGGCCGCTTCGGCAACCGGCTGATCTATGGCGGCCACGTCATCTCGCTCGCGCGCGCGCTGTCGTTCAACGGCCTTGCCAACGCCTTCCACGTCGCCGCCATCAACGGCGGCCGCCACGTGGCGCCGCTGTTTGCCGGCGGCACCGTGTTCGCCTGGTCGGAAGTTTTGGCCAAGGCCGACCTGCCCGGCCGCAGCGACGTCGGCGCGCTCCGCCTGCGCACCATCGCCACCAAGGACAAGCCGTGCGCCGATTTTCCGCTCAAATCCGGCGACGCAGACGATCCTGCCGTGATCCTCGATCTGGACTATTGGGCGCTGGTGCCGAGATGAGCTGGGGATAGCGCCAAGGGTGCCTGTCCGCTTGACCTGAGCGGGCGTCATCGCACCACAGCCGCGCGAATCGCAAAGCGCGGCGCGGCCGGTTCCGGCGGCGTACTTCCACCGCTGCGGGACTCGGACCATATTGCGGCCATGGCCAAGCCGCCCAAAGCTCCGAAAAAGCCGAAGGATCCGGCGAAGCCGACGCGCGCCAAGGCGGCGCGGCCGGATGTGCCGGCGCTCGACGACAAACTCGCCGACCTGCTCAATCCGGCGATCGGGCAGGGCACAGCCGGACTCGGCTCGCAGACCGGGTTGCAGCCGCCGCCGGACAATTCGTGGGACCGCCGCGCCGACTTCGCCAATGCGCATCGCGCCCGCAAGTCGACCCGGCAAGGCTTTATGGAGCGCCCGCAGCAGGGCTACGTCGGCAAAAGCCCGGTGGATGTCGATGCCGAGCTCGCCAAGGCGCTGGGCTACGCCGGCGGCGATCCCTCCAAGCCGGTGATCGGCGAAGGCGCCGGGATCGACGAGATTTCCGACATTTCCGAGCCGCGCCGCGAGAAGCGGCACCGGCCGGCGCCGCAACCGATGACCATCGGCGGCCTCGCCAGCCAGCACTCGCTCGAGCAATTGCTGCGCGAAGGCCGGCCGGAATTCCGCGAGCGCATCTGGACGCCGCACCGGCCGCCGCGGCCGGACAAGAGCGAAGGCGGCCACCGCTTCGTCATCAAAGCGGATTTCGAGCCCAGGGGCGATCAGCCGCTGGCGATCGCCGAGCTGGTCGAGGGCGTGCGGCGCAACGACCGCAGCCAGGTGCTGCTCGGCGTCACCGGCTCCGGCAAGACCTTCACGATGGCGAAGGTGATCGAACAGACGCAGCGCCCCGCCCTCGTCCTGGCGCCCAACAAGACGCTGGCGGCGCAGCTCTACGGCGAGTTCAAGAGCTTCTTTCCCGACAACGCGGTCGAATATTTCGTCAGCTATTACGACTACTACCAGCCGGAAGCCTACATCCCACGCACCGACACCTACATCGAGAAGGATTCGTCGATCAACGAGCAGATCGACCGCATGCGTCACGCGGCGACGCGCGCGCTGCTCGAGCGCGACGACGTGATCATCGTCGCCTCGGTGTCGTGCATCTACGGTATCGGCTCGGTCGAGACCTACTCGGCGATGACGTTCACCATCAAGCGCGGCGAGCGGCTCAATCAGCGCCAGCTTCTGGCCGACCTGATCGCCCTGCAATACAAGCGCTCGGCCGGTGATTTCTACCGCGGCTCGTTCCGGGTGCGCGGCGACGTGATCGAGATCTTTCCGGCGCACTATGAGGACCGCGCCTGGCGGGTGTCGTTGTTCGGCGACGAGGTCGAAGCCATCCACGAGTTCGATCCGCTCACCGGGCAAAAGACCGACGAGCTGGAATTCGTCAAAATCTACGCCAACTCGCATTACGTGACGCCGCGGCCGACGCTGTTGCAGGCCATCGCCGGCATCAAGCTCGAACTGCGGGCGCGGCTCGATCAGCTCAATGCGGCGGGGCGGCTCCTCGAAGCGCAGCGGCTCGAGCAGCGCACGCTCTACGACCTGGAAATGATGGAGGCGACCGGGTCGTGCGCCGGCATCGAGAACTATTCGCGCTATCTCACCGGCCGCAAGCCCGGCGAGCCGCCGCCGACCTTGTTCGAATACGTGCCCGACAACGCGCTGGTGTTCGTCGACGAGAGCCACGTCACCGTGCCGCAGCTCGGCGGCATGTTTCGTGGCGACTTTCGCCGCAAGGCGACGCTCGCCGAATACGGCTTCCGCCTGCCGTCCTGCATGGACAACAGGCCGCTGCGCTTCGAGGAATGGGATGCGATGCGGCCGCAGACGACCTGCGTGTCGGCGACGCCCGGGCCATGGGAGCTCAACGAAACCGGCGGCGTGTTCACCGAGCAGGTCATCCGCCCGACCGGCCTGATCGATCCGTCGGTCGAAGTGCGGCCGGCGCGCACCCAGGTCGACGATCTGGTCGGCGAGGTCCGCGTCGTGGCGCAGCAGGGCTACCGCGCCCTGGTCACGGTGCTGACCAAGCGCATGGCCGAGGATTTGACCGAGTATTTGCACGAGCAGGGCATCCGCGTGCGCTATATGCATTCCGACATCGACACCATCGAGCGCATCGAGATCATCCGCGACCTGCGGCTCGGCGCTTTCGACGCGCTGGTCGGCATCAATCTGCTGCGCGAGGGCCTCGACATTCCGGAATGCGCGCTGGTCGCCATTCTGGATGCCGACAAGGAAGGATTTTTGCGCAGCGAAACCTCACTCGTGCAAACCATCGGCCGCACCGCGCGCAACGTCGACGGCCGCGTCCTGCTCTACGCCGACAGCATGACCGGCTCGATGGAGCGCGCCATCGCCGAAACCGAACGGCGGCGCGAGAAGCAGAAAAAATTCAACGCCGAAAACGGCATCACGCCGGAAAGCGTGCGCAAGGGCATCGCCGACATCCTGGACAGCGTCTACGAGCACGACCACGTGCTGGTGGCGACCGGCAGCGGCGCCGGCGGTGAGTTCGAAGACGCCGCCAGCATCGGCCACAATTTCGAGGCGGTGATCGCCGATCTGGAAACCCGCATGCGCGCCGCCGCCGCCGATCTCGATTTCGAGGAAGCCGCGCGGCTGCGCGACGAGATCAAGCGCCTGCGCTCCACCGAGCTTGCCGTCATGGACGACCCGACGGCGAAACTCCTACCCTCCCCTGCAGGGGGAGGGTCGGCGCGCGAAGCGCGCCGGGGTGGGGCGGGTGGAACAAGCAAAATCCACAAACCCGCGCTCGACGAAATGGGCATCGCGCTCCATCACGAGGTGGCGCCGCATCGACCCGGACCGAACCGGCGCCAAGAGGCGGGGAGCGCCGGAGGCGCGACAGGGACGCAAAGAAGCGCTCCGCGCAAGCCGGCGCTCGACGAAATGGGCCCGGGCGTCGAGGCCGTTCCGGCAAAACCGCGCGATCCGTCAGGGCCGCGCTCGACGCTCGGCCGCCCCGGCATGCGCGGCGGCTGGAAGCCAAGGCGGCGCTGATGCTGCGGGTTGGCTCGTAGCCGTCGCGGGACGCCGTCGATCGCAACGGCCGGCAAAATCCTTTCGCAAACACAACGACTGCTGCTGGCGATTGACATTTTTCGATCGACAAGACATCGGCCGCATCACTCCGCCGGCGCGCGCCGTCACCAATTGTGCGTCGCCAGCCTTACGATGACCGGCAGCAGGATGACGATGAACAGGGTCGGGAAGATGCACACCATCATCGGCACCGTGAGCTTGGCCGGCAGGCTGTAGGCTTTTTCCTCGGCGCGCGACAGCCGCTTGTGCCGCATGTCGTCGGAATAGACGCGCAAGGCGTCGCCGATCGAGGAGCCGAGCTCGTCGGATTGCTGGATCAGCGTGGCGAAGGAGCGCGCCTCTTCGAGACCCAGCCGCTCGGCCAAATGATCGAGCGCCTCGCTCATGGTACGGCCGGCGCGGATTTCGAGATTTGCCATGTGGATGTTGGCGGCAAGCGACGGAAAGGCTTCGCCCAGCTCGCGCGCCACGCGGTCGAGCGACGCTTCCATCGACAGCCCGGCGTCGGCGCAGACCACCAGGAGATCCATGAAATCCGGAAAGCCGGCCTGATGCTCGAGCCGCCTTTTGTTGATCATGCGGTCGAGATAAAAACTCGGCGCCAGATAACCGGCGACGGCGGCGGTCATCACCATGACCCACAACGACGTCTTGCCGGCGAAGCCCAGCATCGGCAGCACCAGGAAGGCGGCGAAAGCCAGTCCGATTGCCGCCACGATGCGGGCGAGAAAGAAAATCGCCGGGCCGCGCGGATCGTAGATGCCGGCGCGCATCAGGCGTTGGCGCAGCACCTTGATGTCCTTGGTATCGACCGACGAATAATGCTTGTTGGCGTATTCGATGAGCTTTTGCGCCGCCCGCATGCCCGAATGGCGCAGCGCGCGGCGGCCGCCGGGCGCTTCGTCGTCGATGCCGACACGCACGGCACGCCGGCGCACCGCCTCGCGGGCGCGCATGACCAGCATCACCGCAAAGGCGAGCGTTGCCGCGGCCAGAAAGACCAGGAGGCTCATCATCGTCGACGTGCTCAGCATCTGCGTGCCTGCCGTTCAGATCTTGAAGTTGACCATCTTGAACATGACCAGGTTGCCGACGATCATCCACAACGAGGCGCCGCCGAGCAGCATCTTGGTGAGCGGCTCATGCCAGACCGCGCCGTAAAATTCCGGCGCGATGAACTGGATGACGAGAAACATGCCGATCGGCAGCGCCGAGAGAATCATGGCCGAGGCGCGGCCCTCGGCGGCAAGCGCGCGGATTTTGCGCCGCATCTTGAAGCGCTGCCGGATCACGCCGGACAGGTTCTGCAGGATTTCGCCGAGATTGCCGCCGGTCGAGCCTTGAATGGCAACGGCGGTGACGAACAGCGGCAGGTCGTCGGAGCCGATCCGGCAATAAAGATTGCGCATCGCCGTTTCGAGGTCGGCGCCGTAGGTGATCTCGTCGGAGACGGTGCCGAATTCGCTGCCGATCGGGTCGCCCATTTCGCGTCCCACCATGTTGACGGCGACCGGCACCGGATGGCCGGCGCGCAGGCTGCGCACGATGATGTCGAGCGCGTCGGGGAATTGGCCGCCGAATTTCTTTTGCCGCCGCGAGCGCAGCATGCACAGGCCCAGAAGCGGCAGCGCGGTGGCGCAGAACACGGCGACCAAAGCCGCCTCGACGATGCTGCCGCGGAACGCCACGGTGGCGCCGGACGCCACGACGCTGACCACGCCGATGATGACGAGAAGACGCGTAAACCCGATGGTGAGGCCGGATTGCAGGATCAGGCGATTGAGCGCAACCAGATTGAGCCGGTAATTGCCGCCGCTGGTGAGGCCGCGCTCGCGACGCAGCTCCACCAGCACGCTTTCCCGATCAGGACGATCCTTCGACAGCTTCAGGCGGCGATTGATCGTGCTGCGATAGGACGCCTTGGAAAAGCCAAGGAGGTAGACCGCCTCGAATGCCAGACCCGCCGAGATGGCGATGAACAGCCAGACCAGATAGATCGGATCGAAATCGAGGGACATCGCGACGAGATCCGGCGGTCAGAGCTGCTGCGAGGGATCGAAATAGGAGCCGGGAATCTTGATTCCCATCGCGGCGAGATCGTTGAGGAAGCGCGGCCGCACGCCGGTGGCCTGGAAATGGCCCTGCACGGCGCCGTCGGCCGCAGTGCCGGTACGCACGTATTTGAAGATTTCCTGCATCTGGATGATGTCGGACTCCAGTCCGGTAATTTCGGCGATGCTCATCACGCGGCGCTTGCCGTCCGAGAGTCGCGACAATTGCACGATGACGCGGATGGCCGAGGCGATCTGGGCGCGGATCGAGGCCACCGTCATCGGCAGGCCGGCCATGCCGATCATCTGTTCGAGCCGCGAGACGGCGTCGCGCGGCGTGTTGGCGTGGACGGTCGCCATCGAGCCTTCGTGGCCGGTGTTCATGGCTTGCAGCATGTCGAAGGCTTCCTCGCCGCGGCATTCGCCCAGGATCACCCGGTCGGGCCGCATGCGCAGCGCGTTCTTCACCAGATCGCGCTGGCGGATTTCGCCCCGGCCTTCGATGTTGGGCGGCCGCGTCTCCATGCGGCCGACATGCGGCTGCTGCAGTTGCAGCTCGGCGGCGTCCTCGATGGTGAGCAGGCGTTCCTTCTCGGAGATGAACGCCGACAGCGCGTTGAGCATGGTGGTCTTGCCCGAGCCGGTGCCGCCGGAAATGATCAGCGTGACGCGCGCCTTCACGGCAGCCGCCAGCAATTCGGCCATCTGCGGCCGCAACGCACCGATCTCGACCAGCTTGGTGAGGTTGAACGGTTTTTTCGAGAATTTGCGGATCGACATCAGCGGGCCGTCGATCGCGACCGGGCGCACCGCGACGTTGACGCGGGAGCCGTCGAGCAGGCGCGCGTCGCACATCGGATGCGATTCGTCGACACGGCGGCCGACCGCGGAGACGATCTTGTTGATGATGCGCAACAGATGCGCCTCGTCCTTGAAGCGGACGCCGGTCGGCTCCAGGATGCCCTGGCGCTCGACGTACACGCATTCGTGGCCGTTGATCAGAATGTCGTTGACGGTTGCGTCCTTGAGCAGCGGCTCGAGCGGGCCGAGCCCGGTCATCTCGTCGAGAATTTCCAAGACGAAATCGTTGAGCTCCTGGGTGTTGAGCGCCAGGCGCTCGACCAGGACGTATTGGGAGACGAGCTGCTGGATGTGACTGCGGATCTCATCTTCCGGCAGCTTTTCCAGCGCCGACAGGTTGATCTCTTCGATCAGCCGCCGATGCAGGCGCACCTTGGCATCGAGCAGCTTGTCGGTGAGCAGCGGATTGGCGGCGGCGGCGGGCTCGGCGGCGGGCTCGCCGGCGGCCTCGGGAAACACCGTCCACGACACGCCTTCGAGCACCGTCTCTTCCGCCGGCACAAGCTCCGGAGCGGCGACGCGTCGTGCTGAGAATCGGCCCGCCATGGCGTCGACCTACCGCACCTTAAGACCGCGCCCACGACAGCTTGAACTTGCGGCCGGGAGCGGCGCCATCCTTCGCCGATTTGCCGGCATTCTGTGGAAGGATCAGTTTCCTCAGCTGCACAGTGATCTTGTTGCCCGGTTTGATCTCGTCGAGCGGAACGCCGCGGTCGATGGCCTCGCGCACCAGGCTGTAATGATTGGGGATGCTGGCGACGAACGCTTCGCCGATCGCCTGCTCGACGTCGCCGCGGCGCAGGCCGGCCGAGAACAATTTCTGCTCGAAGCGATTGATGACGACCTGCGGCTGCGGACCGTCGCCGAGCCGTTCGCGAATGGCTTCGACGAGCTGCTTGGCGTGACGCAGCCCGGGCACGGTGGTCTCGGTGACGATGAACAGCTTGTTGGAGCCGAGCAGCACGCTGTCGGTCCAGGAAAACCAGGTGCGCGGCATGTCGAACACGACGTAATCGAAGTTCGACGAGACCAGGTCGAGCAGCCGCGTGACGACGTCGGGGTCGAACGAACGCATTTCGGCCGGACTGTTCGGCGCCGCCACCACCGCCAGCCCGGACGCATGTTGCGACAGCATGACTTCGAGCAATTGCCGGTCGAGCCGTTCCGGGCGCGGCTCGATCTCGCCGAGATTGAGCCGCGGCTCGATGTCGAGATAGTCGGCGCAGGCGCCGTGCTGAAAGTCGAGATCGACCAGGCAGGTGGCGGTCTTGCCGGGCGCGCTGTTGAGCAGCAGCATCGCAGTCTGCACCGCAAGCGTGGTGACGCCGGCGCCGCCGACCGCCGGCAAAAAGGTGAAAATCTGCGCCTCGGCGCTGTCAGTGCTGGCCGGTTTCTTGGCGACCCGCGCGCAGGTCTGCACCAGCTCGACCGGCGGCACCGGCTTGACCAGAAAATCCGCCACCCGCATCTGCATCAGACGCCGGGCAACGGCCTCGTCGAAAACCTGGGTGATGACGACGACCGGCGGCCAGCTGCCGATCCGCGCCACCAGGCGTTCGAGCGCCTGCATTTCGGCTTCGTCGCCGCCGTCGAGATCGGCAACCACGACGCTGGCGCTCTCGACCTCGATTTGCTCGCGTTCGACCAGCCGGCCTTTGACGACGTCGAGCCCGATCTGGCTGCTGGCGCCGAACGTGCCGCGGACCTGCTCCTCGAATCCTTGATCGGCGGTCAGGACAACCACCCTGGCCTGGACTCCTGGCGTTACCGATCGGCCGATGCGCATGGCTTCAGACTCTGGTTGCGACCGCGGATTTCACTGGCCCGTATTGGCGGCCGTGGTCGTGGACGACGCTGCCGGCGCGCCGCCGCCACCCACCGAGGTCGCATTGCCGCCGGGCGCGACGTTCTGCGAGCCGCCGGTCTGCGCCGTCGGGGGCGCTTGATTGGCGACCTGCAGCTGCACCGGGTCGACCGGCTGGGTGACCAGGTTTCTGCGGTAGCGTTCGATGGCCGACTGCATCTTCTGGCCGTTGAAGGCGACGTTGGTATTGCCGCTGTGCGGCGGCCATGGATCGATCGTCTGCGCGGCCTCGTTGGCGGCAATCGCGTCGCCGGCGCTCAGCGCGATCGCATCGCGCCGGTCCCAATAGAGATCGGAGCAGCCGCCGAGCGCCGCGCCCAGCGCTGCGATGCCGAGCAGCGCGGCCACCAGGCGCGCGATGGCACTCGCCGCGGCATCAGTCCTTGACCGATACATAGACGCCTCCCTTCTTGGGCAGATCGAGGATGTGGCCGACATACGGGCGATTCACCGCGCCGGCGGCGAGCCGCACCAGGGCGGGGCTGACCTCGGCCCGGCCCATCAGGAAAAAGTCCATGTCGTTGCCCGGCACAGTGTTGTCGAGCGGCGTGTGGGCCGGGTTGGCCGGCGACAGCGGCCGCACGATGTGCGGCGTCACCACGATCACCAGGTCCGTTTCGTTCTTCTGATACTGGCTGGAGCGGAACAAGGCGCCGAGGACCGGCACGTCGCCCAGCCACGGCAACTGGTCTGCCGCGTTCTGGCTGGTATTCTGCAACAGACCGCCGAGCATGAAGCTTTGGCCGTCGCGCAATTCCAGCGTGGTCGACGCCTTGCGGGTGATCAGGCCCGGCACCGATGTGCCGAGCACCGTCACCGTATGCGTGGTGTCGATCTCGCTGACCTCCGGCTTGATGACCAGATTGATCAGGCCGCCTCTGAGCACGGTCGGGGTGAACGACAGGCCGACGCCATACTGCTGATAGGCGAACGAGACAGTGCCGAGCGAGCCGGCTTCCGGGATCGGAATCTGGCCGCCGGCCAAGAAGCTCGCGGTGTCACCCGACAGCGCCACGAGGTTGGGCTCCGCCAGGGTGCGGGCGAGTCCGTTCTGCTCGAGCGCGCTGACCTCGACCTGCAGCGCGTTGGAGAGGTTGCTGACCAGAAAGCCATACGGCGCCGAGCCCGACAGCACGCCGGCAGCGACGACCGAAGAAGTGGTCAAAGAGCCCGAATTGACATTGGCGCCACCGGAGGTGGTGCCCGGCTGTTGAAACGCCCCGCCGGGCTGCGTGATCGGCAGTTGGCTGGCGGGAAGCTGCGAGCCGACATTGGCGACCGTCGAGCCGCCGAACACGTTCCACTGCACGCCGAGTTCGCGGCTGGCGTTGCGGTCCACTTCGATGAAGCGCACTTCCAGCATCACCTGCTGCTGCTCCATCACCTGAACGGTATTGATCGGATCGGGAGCGAACTGGCGCGCGATCATGACGACCTTGTCGAGCGTAGCGGCGTCGGGCGCGGTGCCGGAGAGCATGATGCGGCCGTTGATCGACGACACCTTGATGCCGCCGCCGGTAAACTGCGCGATCTCGCTGGCGAGCCGCGAGATGTCGTAGGAGACCTCGATGTCGAAAATCCCGACCGGCTTCTTCTCGGCTCCGTACACGGTGACGCGCGTGGTGCCGATCTTCTTACCGAGGATCGACAGCGAATGGTCGGTCAGCGGATTGACGTCGGCAACCGATGGGTCGCCGACCACGATGTCGGCGACGCTCGCGTCGGTGCGCACGTCCTGCGACTTGCCGACGGTCACCGTCACCAAGGCCGTGTGCGCGATGCCCGCCGTCGCGACGTGCTGCTGCGCCCGGGCGGCCGCCGGCAGCAGCGCCGGTGCCGCGATCAGGGCTGACGCCAGCGCCGCACCGGCGCAGCGCACGAGCGCGCGGACGTCGGAGCTCCTGTCCACAAGGCGCCGGCCGCCGCCGGCGATGTCATGCTTGATGTCATACTGGCTGTTCACGTCGGCCTCCCCGCCGCTGCTTGTCGTTGCCAAACCCGTCGTCCCGTTTGCTGCCGCCCGATGCGGCCGCCCCCAAACCTCAATCGTGCGCCATCTCCCGTGCTGGCAGCGCCGCCGCCTGCGCGTGGTAGCGCTCGACCGGCACGCTGACTTCATCGCGCGTCGTAGCGTCCTTGGTCGACCGCGTGATCAGGATGGTGACGAAGCGTGTGTCCTTGGACCGCGCGACGATCCGGCCGAGATCCGCGTTGGTCAGTTGCCGCGGCGGGTCTTTGGCGATCTCGCCGGCCTTGCGCAGCAACAGCGACAACGTGCCGACCGACGACGCCAGCGCGAGCTCCTGTCCGGCGGTCTCGTTGACCTCCAGCGTCACCGCCTTGACGACGAGGGGTTTTTCGCTGGTTTGATCGGCCACCTGATCGACCGCGAGAACGCGCACGTTCTGCACGACGACGTCGTTGACCGACGTTTTCCGGTCGCCCGGCCGCGTCAGCGCCACGTCGACGTGATCGCCCGGCTGGACGAAGCCGGCGACGCCCTCGACATCGTTGACGCGGACGGTCACGGCCTTCATGCCATCGTGCAGCAGCGCCGACAGCGTGGCGCGCTGGCCCGCTCCGGTGATCTTCGAAGCCAGGATCGCCTCGTTGACCTGGATCGGCATCAGCACGATGCGCTTGGTCGCCGTGAGATCGCTGATCTTGCTGAACGCGCCTGCCGGCAGCGAATCCTCCGGCCATGCCATCTCGCGCAGCGACCGCGCGCCGAGCACGTCGCCGAAACGCAACGGCCGCCGCGCCACCACGATGGTGCGCGCCGGCGGCGCCGCTTTGCGCGACGCCTCCAGGCTGCGCCGCGCCTCGTCGGCCCTGTTGTTGAGCCAGGCATTCGCCAAAAACACCGCCAGCAGTCCGAACACGACTGCAAAGGCGATCATGACGATGGTGCTCGTGCGCACGCGGTCCCCTACTGACGCCACGAAGTTGTTGTTTTGTCAGGCGGCAGCTTGATACGGCGCTGGTATGGAATTGGTGAAACGGCGCGCCGTTCTCGGCCTATGCTGAAGATTGCTTGAAGCGGTATTCTTTACGGCCCGTGTATCCGCCGCTTTGCATCAAAGAGATAACCTTTACGGATTTTTCAGCGCCGGCCGCCGCGCCCGCCTCGGCGCGATGCCGCATGCGGATTTCCGGGGATTTGTCGACACTGTCCATGGCGCAGACGATCCACGGATCGGCGCCGGGCCGCTTCGGCACGAAATGGTAGGCCCCCGTTAAGCACGCACCGCGATGCCATGCCGCGGCACTCGATCAAAGGCGGGCAAAACCGCGGAGGCAGCGCGAGAGCGTTGGTTTGAACTGATTGGTTTGGACGCGTGTTCATGCCGCGCATCCTAGGGGACTGGGCTTGGCAAATCCATTTTGTTAAGCCAACAGCGCACCGCCGGCGCGCCGCATCGCAATCCGGCAAAGCGCGCCGACCATCCGGAGAATTGCGCCGATGCCCACCTCATTGATCGATTCCGCCGTATTCCGCGACATCTTTTCCACCGAGGCGATGCGGCGCGTGTTTTCCGACGGCAACCGCGTGCAGAAATATCTCGACTTCGAAGCGGCATTGGCGCGCGCGCAGGCCCGGCTCGGCGTCATTCCCGAAGACGCAGCCGAGGAAATCTGCCGGCATTGCCACGTCGACCAGATCGATTTCGCCAAGCTGAAAGCGCAGACCGAGCGCATCGGCTATCCGGTGCTGCCGGTGGTGCAGCAGCTTGTCGCGCTGTGCCGCGACGGTTTGGGCGAGTGGTGCCATTGGGGCGCGACCACCCAGGACATCACCGACACCGCGACCGTGCTGCAGATCCGCGAGGCGCTGGCATTGATCGAAGCCGATCTCGACGGCATTGCCGACGCGCTCGCCGCATTGGCGAAAAAACATCGCGACACCGCGATGGCCGGCCGCAGCAACCTGCAGCAGGCGGTGCCGATCACGTTCGGCTACAAGATGGCGACGCTGCTCGCGGCATTCGAGCGCCACAAACAGCGCCTGCGCGAATTGCGCCCGCGCGTTCTGGTCGGCGAGTTCGCCGGCGCCGCCGGCACCTTGTCGTCGCTCGGCGGCCGCGGCCTCGAAGTCCAGGCCGAGCTGATGAAGGAGCTCAAGCTCGGCCAGCCGGCGATCGCCTGGCACACGGTGCGCGATGCGATCGCCGAAGTCGGCTGCTTCCTCGGCCTCGTCACCGGCAGCTGCGGCAAGATCGCGTTCGACATAAAGCTCCTGATGCAGACCGAAGTGGAAGAGGTGTACGAGCCGTTCCACGAGGGCCGCGGCTCGTCATCCACCATGCCGCAAAAACGCAACCCGATTTCGTCGGTCTACATCACCGCGCTCGGCGCCGTGGTGCGCCAGCAGGCCGCCGCTTTGCTCGATGCCATGGTCGAGGACCACGAGCGCGCCACCGGCCCGTGGGAAATCGAATGGCTCGTGCTGCCGGAGATCTTCTGTTTCGCCAACGGCGCGCTGGCGCAGACCCGGTTCGTGCTGACCGGGCTGCAGGTCGACGATAAAAAGATGCGCGCCAATCTGGATCTGACCAAAGGTTTGATCGTGTCCGAGGCGGTGATGATGGGACTGGGGCCCCATCTCGGCCGCCAATACGCCCACGACCTGGTCTACGACATTTGCCGCCAGGTGGTAACGACCGGCCGGCCGCTCGTCGATTTGCTCGCCGAGAACGCCGAAATCACCAAACATCTCGACCGCGCCGCACTCGCGCGGCTGTGCGACCCGGCCAATTATCTGGGCGAGGCCGGCGCCATGGTGGATCGGATGCTGGCGCTGCGAGCGAGTAAACCCTGACCTGCGTGCGATTCACTTTCTGACCTTCGCGCCCGGCTTGACCTTCGCATCCGGCGGCACCGGCAATTTTTGCTGTCGGGGGTGACCTGGAGGGAGAATCTGGTCCTGTTGGTTCTCCGCAATAACGTGCTCGGCGATCAATTCGGTCTGGAAACGCTGCACCGAATCCGGATCGACGAAGATCGTCTGGGTGTTGTTCTGTGCCTTGTAACCCTTGCCGCCCGGCTGCCGCTGGAGAACGAAAGTGCCTTCACCGGACGCCGACCAGTTCACCGAGCCTTCGCCGCCGACCTTGCCGTCGACGACGAAACCCTTGGTGTGGCTGATCTGATGGGTCCCGGACTGACCAATTGCGAAATGCGTATTGAACGCAGCCAGCGCCTGCTTTTTGTCGGCATCGAGCAGCATCTTCTCATGCTTGCCGCCGGCTTGGCTCTTGTCCAACGTGATAAGCACCGTGACGGTGGGGTCGAGCGCCTTGGTCATCACGATCTGGTTAAGTTCTTCGTCGTCGAAACCGAACATATTCATATAGAGCGATACCCTGGCGCGTGACAGCACGTATTTGAGGATGTCATGCACGTCGTCACGGCCGACAAAGAACAAATGAAAATCCTTGCTGGCCACCGGAGCGTACGAACCCTCCTTGGTATATTGCGCGAGATCGAGAAGATCGAACGTTTGCAGGGTCTCCGTCGTATCGTCCGTCTTATTACTTGGAGATTTGGTTTTGCGCGTTATCTTCGCCGGTTTTGCCATGATCGAATCCTCCAGCCCGCCGCCGCCCTCATGCAGTTGCATTATTGGATAAGCGCAATCAGCGCACAAGAGCATTCCGACGCCGGGTACTTTGCAATGCCGAAGGTGCAGCCGTTTCGCAAGCTACGTGATCGGCTTATCGCTGTCGCCGCACCACAAAAGCTGCGGCGCCTGACTGAAGCTCCAGCCGCCGCGCGGCGCGAACAGGCGCAGCAGTGCGCCCGCGATACGGCACGTGCGTGAGCTTGATGCCGGCCATCATCGCGAGCAATTCACCGGCCGTGCGCGAGAGCGTGCCGACACCGGCCGACGCCATGTTGATCCGTCCGGGATGCGCTCTCGCATAGCGATGAATTCCGGGATTGTCTTGGCCGGGAACGCCGGATTGAGCTCCATGATGTGCGGCGCGCGGAACATGCTCGCGACCGGCGTCGCCGCGCCCGCAGCGGCTTGCAGAAGCCGTCGGCATGAAAGGGTCAGAGCAGACATCGCCCGCGGGGCTTGCCAGATGCAGACTCAAGACCGGACACGATGGGCTTCCACCGCACTCTCGTTCCATTCGAGTCCCGTTCCTGGAACATCGGGTATCTGCAGGAACCCGTCTTTAATCCGGTACGGCGTTTGCAGAATTGGGTCGGCCCAGTCCTGCCATTCCAGCCAATGAGCCGTCTCAGTGACGCGCATCATGTGGGCGGCGACCTCGGGGTAGAGGTGGGTGGACACCGGAATTCCTGCCGCACCCGCGATCGCAGCCGCACGCATCCAGCCAGTAACGCCGCCGATACGCATGAAGTCCGGCATCACGAGATCGCACGCCTGCTTGGCAATCGCCTTGTGCATCTCCCGCGGGCCGTAGAAATTCTCTCCGATTTGCACGGCAGTTTTCAGCTCCGCCGCAAGCCGCGCATAACCATCGAGGTTGTCGTAGACGATCGGCTCTTCAATCCAGGCAAGCGCAAGGCCGTCGATCATGTGGCATCGTTGCAGAGCTTCGGCGAGATCGAGGCCCTGATTGAAGTCGACCATGAGCTGCACGTCGTCACCCAGCGCCTTGCGCGCCGCATCGAGGGCCGCCAGGTCATCGGCTGCGCGCTGGCGACCTAACCGGAGCTTGAGGGCGCTGAACCCGCCTTCGTCCCGCAACTGCAGGGCCTCCTCGGCGACGGCCTGCGGTGCTTTCAGCCAAAGACCGTTGCTGTTGTAGGACTTCACGGGTCCGACCGTGCCCCCGAGCAGTACGCAGAGGGGAAGATTCGCAGCCTTCGCGAGCGCGTCCCAGGCCGCCATATCGAGGCCGGAGGCGGCAATCATAGACAAGCCTTCGTAGCCGACGAAATGCAGCGATTTGCGCGCCGCGTCGAATAGCTCGGTCGGCGCCGCACGCCGGCCCTTGAGCATCGCACCGAGATCGTCGATCGCCGACACCAAATAGCGCATGGCTTTGACGACGTACGGCGCCAGATAGCTGCGGCCGACGATACCTTCTTCGGTCAGAAGATCGATCAGGATGAGGGGCCACTCGGTGATGGTGGCGATCCGCGCGACAATCGGCCGTTTCAATTCAAGGACGACCGGCCGCGCGATAATGCCTCTGACGGTCAAGGAAGCGTGCGCCATGTGACCACGCGTTGGGTTGGTTCCAGGCTCGACCAGGGCACTGGTCCACCCGGCCGATGCCGATGTAAATTCACTAATGAGTATACTTTAGGGGTAGCCGCTTTGCGTTCCGCAGAACCGACCCGTAAACGGATTCTCGAAGGCGCCTACAAGCTCTTTCGCCGGCAGGGCTACAGCCGGGCTACGACGGACGCCATCGCGGCCGCGGCCAAACTCACGAAACGCACGCTCTATCATCATTTCCGCAGCAAGGACCAACTGCTCGCCAGCGTCTTGGACGCGCAGCATCAGCTCGCCTTGCAGGCCTTCAGAACCTTCGCAGATCAACTCTCGGGATCGCCCGAGGACATCGTGCGGGGAATGTTTCGAGAGCTCGCGGCGTGGGCCGACAGGCCGCGTTGGGCGGGGTCGGGGTTCACGCGTCTGGTCATCGAACTTGCAGACCTTCCGGGGCATCCCGCGCGTTTGATCGCGCGCCGACACAAGGCGCAACTGGAGCGTTGCCTGGCCGAGCTTTTACAACGCTCTGGAGTGCGGCGAGCCGGCGAACTCGCGCGCGCCATCTGGCTGCTGTCTGAGGGCGCAATCTCTCTGATTTTGGTCCATGGCGATCGCGGCTATGCGGCGGCGGCCGGAGATGCCGCGACCACGCTCGTTCGTTGTCATCTGGACAAATACCGGCGAGCTCGAAGGTGCCCGCACTGATGGCGCCGACATTATCTCCTGGGAGGCGTGTGTCAGCAGTGCCGTCTCAGCACGGCGGCGCATGACGGGTGCAACTCCAATGCCGGCCGGGCCGAGCAACTTTCGGCGCGCTGCCGAACGGCGGGGCGTCGCGGCGGGAATGAGTTCATCGGACATCGCAAACCATTTGGCAGATCATTCGCTGCGACGACGGCGGTGGACGGCCGGCTTGTCGACAAATAACGAGGGTTACAGAGCGCGCGGGCGCGAGGGTCACTCCGCCGCCGCGGCTTTCGCCGCCGCCTGCTCGCCGACGAATTTCTGCAGCGCCAGATAGTCGACCTTGCCGGAGCCGAGCAGCGGCAGCTTGTCGAGCACAATGACTTCGGAGGGCAGCATCAGCTCGGAGACATGTTTGCTGCGCGCATAGGCCTGGAACTCGCCGCGCGTGGCGCCGTGCTTGTCGGTGACCAGGATCAGCCGCTCGCCCTTGCGCGCGTCGGGCAGCGCCGCCATCGCCGACACGTTGTCGGGCCACAGCTCGGCCGCCAACAGCTCGACCGCGGCGAGCGACACCATTTCGCCGCCGACCTTGGCGAAGCGCTTGGCGCGGCCCTTGATCGCGACAAAACCCTGCGCGTCGATCGACACGATGTCGCCGGTGTCATGCCAACCCTGCGCCGGCGATTCGAGCACGCCGGGCCGGTCGGGACGCAGGTAGCCGAGCATCACGTTGGGGCCGCGCACGTAGAGCCGGCCGCCGTCGTCGACGCCGTCGACGTGCTCGAGCTTTGCGGTCATGCCGGGAAGGAGCCGGCCGACGCTGCCGAATTTGTTGAACATCGGCGTGTTCATGGCCAACACCGGCGAGGTCTCGGTGACGCCATAACCTTCGAGAATGCGCATGCCGAATTTTTCCAGATAGATCCGGCGCGTCGATTCGCGCACCGCCTCGCCGCCCGAGATGATGTAGCGCAGCGATCTGAAGTCGTACGGATTGGCCATGCGCGCGTAGCCGTTGAGGAACGTGTCGGTGGCGAACAGCACGGTGGCGCAGACGCCGTAAATCAGTTCGGGCACGGTGCGGTAATGCAGCGGCGAGGGATACAGATACGTCGGCACCCCGTAAATCAGCGGCAGCACCACGCCGCCGGTGAAGCCGAACGAGTGGAAGATCGGCAGCGCGTTGAACAGCTTGTCCTCGCGGCCGAAATCGATGCGCGCGGCGCATTGCGCGACGTTGGTCAGCATGTTGCGGTGCGACAGCACCACGCCCTTGGGCAGGCCTTCGGTGCCAGAGGTGAACAGAACGACGCCCCAATCATCCGGTTTGCGCGCGACCAGCGGTTTCCGCCACGTCATCAGGCTGCGCAGCTTGTCCGACGTGGTCACGGTCTTGCGGATATCTTCCAGATAGACAATCCGCACTTTCTGCTCGAGCTGGGCGACCAGAGTGTCCAGCCTGCCCTTCTCGACGAAGGTGCGCGCGGTCAGGATGGTGTCGATGTCGGCGGCGCCGCACGCGGCCAGAATGTTGGCGGCGCCGGCGGTGAAATTGATCATCGCCGGCACCCGCCCGGCCGACATGACGGCCAACATCGTCACCACGCCGCCGTTCGAAGTCGGCAGCATGACCCCGAGCACGCGGCTTTCGAGCGCCAGCGGCATCAGCTTGGCGCCGAGGACCGCCACCGCCTGGAGAAGGCGCTTGTAGGAGAGTCGCCCGCTGACCGGATCCTCGATCGCGGTCCACTTCTTGCCGTGGATCTTTGCCCCGTCGATCAGCGCCTCGACCACGGTGCGGTCGGTCGGCGCGCTGCGGAACATCAGGTCGGACATGATGTCGTAGAGCGCGGCGCCGGCCGCCTGCCGGCGGCGGCGGCCTTTCAGTTCCGGATCGAGCTTGAGCTTCACCGGCTCGAGGATATTGACCGTGATCTTCGGAAACAGCCGGCGGTGCACCTGGGCATTGGTCAG
>JASHQS010000018.1 GCA_030038995.1 Xanthobacteraceae bacterium | reverse complement strand
CGGCAAGGTGCTGATCGCCATTCGCGACGCCGAGGCGCGCACCCGCTTTCTCGGCTACCGGGTCGAATCCTACAAGCTGTTCGTCTTCACGCTGTCGGCCTGCATGGCCGGCATCGCCGGCGCGCTCTACGTGCCGCAGGTCGGCATCATCAATCCGAGCGAGTTCGCGCCCGGCAATTCCATCGAAGCCGTCATCTGGGTGGCGGTCGGCGGGCGCGGCACGCTCGCCGGCGCCGCGCTTGGCGCGGTTCTGGTCAATTACGCCAAGACCTATTTCACCTCCGGGATGCTGGCGCCGTATTGGCTGTTCATGCTCGGCGGCCTGTTCATCGGCGTCACGCTGTTGTTGCCGCGCGGCATCGTCGGCACTTTGCACCATTGGACCGCGGCGAAGCTCGATAAAGCTTCCGCTGCCGCCGAAGACGGCGTCGCCGAAAAATTTGCGGCGGCGGAATGAGGCCCGCACCATGACATCTTCGTCCGGCACGCTGCTTTATCTCGACGGCGTCACCGTCTCGTTCGACGGCTTTCGCGCGCTCAATAATCTTTCGCTGCTCATCGAGCCCGGCGAAATGCGCGCCATCATCGGGCCGAACGGCGCCGGCAAGACCACGATGATGGACGTGGTCACCGGCAAGACCCGCCCCGAGAGCGGCGACGTGATGTTCGACAATGCGCATGACCTGACGCGGCTCGACGAGACCGAAATCGCCGCCCTTGGCATCGGCCGCAAATTCCAGAAGCCGACCGTGTTCGACAGCCACACCGTGTTCGACAATCTCGAACTTGCCTTGAAATGCGACCGGCGGGCGCGGACCGCGCTGTGGCACCGGCAAACCGCCGACGAGCGGCATCGCATCGAAGATATCCTGCTGCTGGTGCGCCTTTCGCCCGTCCGCGACCGCCTTGCCGGCAGCTTGTCGCACGGCCAGAAGCAGTGGCTCGAAATCGGCATGCTGTTGGCACAAGACCCGAAGCTCCTGCTGATCGACGAGCCGGCCGCCGGCATGACCGACGCCGAGACGCGGCAGACCGCCGAGCTTTTGAAAGAGATACAGCGCGAGCACACCGTCGTCGTGGTCGAGCACGACATGAGCTTCGTGCGCGATCTCAACGTCAAGGTGACCTGCCTGCACGAGGGCGCGGTGCTGGCCGAAGGCACGATCGACCAGGTCTCCGCCAACGAGCGCGTGGTGGAAGTCTATCTGGGGCGCTGAAAAAAATGCTGCAAGCCGATTCCATCGATCTGCATTACGGCGCCGCCCGGGCGTTGCGCAGCGTGTCGCTGCGCGCCGAGCCCGGCAAGGTTACCTGCGTGCTCGGCCGCAACGGTGTCGGCAAGACGAGTCTCCTGGCCGCGCTCGCCGGCCAGCACCCGGTGAGCCGCGGCACGATCCGCTGGGAGGACAGCGACATCACCGCGCTGCGGCCGCCGGAGCGCGCCCGCCGCGGCATTGCCTATGTGCCGCAGGGCCGCGAGATATTTCCGCTGCTGACCGTGGAGGAAAATCTCAGGACCGGGTTTGCGCCGCTGCCGCACCACGCGCGCAGCATTCCGGACGACGTGTTCTCGCTGTTCCCGGTCCTGCAAGGCATGCTGCACCGGCGCGGCGGCGACCTGTCCGGCGGCCAGCAGCAGCAACTGGCGATTGGCCGCGCGCTGGTGATGCGGCCGCGGCTTCTCCTGCTCGACGAGCCCACCGAAGGCATTCAGCCGTCGATCATCAAGGATATCGGCCGCGCCATCGCCTATCTGCGCTCGCTCGGCAAGATCGCCATCGTGCTGGTGGAACAATATCTCGACTTTGCCCGCGAACTCGGCGATCATTTCGCGGTGATGGATCGCGGCGCGATCGTTTATTCGGCGGGCCGCGGCGATCTTGACGAGGCGGCCTTGCGCCGCGCCATGGCGATTTGAATCGTGTTTGCTGATATGCAGCCAATGAAGATGACGGATGCGGCGGTCGATGAGGTCTTTGCCGCGAACCGTGCGGTCGGCCGGATCGCGCTGTCGGTGCGTCATGTCTCCGGCGCAAGCCGGCCCGGGCGCGTGCACGAGGCGGGCATGCTGCGCGTGCGCTTTCCCAATGGCGCGCGGCGCGACACGCTCGATGCCGTCATCGTCAACACCGCCGGCGGGCTTGCCGGCGGCGACCGCGCCGAGATCGCGATGACGGCGGCCGCTCAGGCGAGGCTGACGGTGACGACCGCCGCCGCGGAGAAGATTTACCGCTCGCTCGGGCCGCAGACGCAGATTGCGGTGAAGCTCGAAGCCGGCGCCGGCGCTGCGGTCGCCTGGCTGCCGCAGGAGACGATCCTGTTCGATCGCATGCGGCTCCGCCGTACGATCGATGTCGCGCTCGCGCGTGACGCCAGTCTGTTGATGCTGGAGGCGATCGTGTTCGGCCGCTGCGCCATGGGCGAGAGGGTGACGTCGGGGTTTTTCGTCGATCGCTGGCGCGTGCGCGTCGATAACGCGCTGGTGTTTGCCGATGCGATCCGCCTCGATGGCGAGATCGCGCAACGTCTGGCCCGCCGCGCGGTCGCCGGTGCGGGCGTGGCGACGGCCACGGTGCTGAAGATTCCGGGCGATGACCAAACGGTTGCGGCGGTGCGCGCCGTGGAGCCTTCTTGTTCCGGCCAGGTCGGCGTGTCGGCCTGGAACGGATTGATGATCGGCCGGCTGGTGGCACCGACAGATGCGGCGCTCCGCGGCGACCTTTTGCGTATTCTCACCGCGCTCGGCGTTGCGCCGCCGCGGCTGTGGTTGAACTGACGCCATGCAGTTGACGCCGCGCGAGAAGGACAAGCTGTTGATCGCCATGGCGGCGATGGTGGCGCGGCGCCGCCTCGAGCGCGGCGTCAAGCTCAATCATCCCGAAGCGGTGGCGCTGATTTCCGATTTCATTCTGGAAGGCGCCCGCGATGGCAAGAGCGTCGTCGCGCTGATGGAACAGGGCGCCCATGTGCTGACCCGCGAGCAGGTGATGGACGGCATCGCCGAGATGATCCACGACATCCAGGTCGAGGCGACGTTTCCGGACGGCACCAAGCTCGTCACCGTGCACCGGCCGATCCGATGAGGGCGCGATGATCCCCGGCGAAATGTTCATCCGCGACGGCACGATCGAGCTCAACAAGGGCCGCAAGGCCGTGACACTTACGGTTGCGAATAGCGGCGACCGGCCGATCCAGGTCGGATCGCATTACCATTTCTTCGAGACCAACCCAGCGCTGCAATTCGACCGCAACAAGGCGCGCGGCATGCGGCTCGATATCGCCGCCGGAACCGCGGTGCGCTTCGAGCCGGGACAGACCCGCGAGGTTACGCTGGTTCCGCTCGCCGGCAAACGCATGGTCTACGGCTTCCGCAAAACCGTGATGGGCAAGCTCTGAGGAAAAACCATGCCGGCAAAGATCAGCCGCGCCGTTTATGCCGACATGTTCGGCCCGACCACGGGCGATCGGCTGCGCCTCGCCGATACGGATTTGATCATCGAAGTCGAGCGCGACTTCACGGTCTATGGCGAAGAGGTGAAATTCGGCGGCGGCAAGGTGATCCGCGACGGCATGGGCCAGAGCCAGATCACCAACCGGCAGGGCGCGGTCGATACCGTCATCACCAATGCCGTCATCCTCGATCATTGGGGCATCGTCAAAGCCGACATCGGCCTCAAGAACGGCCTCGTGGCCGCGATCGGCAAGGCGGGCAATCCCGACATCCAACCCGGAATCAGCATCGTCATCGGCCCCGGCACCGAGGTGATCGCCGGCGAAGGCAAAATCCTCACCCCCGGCGGCTTCGATACGCA
Organism: Xanthobacteraceae bacterium; assembly: GCA_030038995.1. Classification (GTDB taxonomy): domain Bacteria; phylum Pseudomonadota; class Alphaproteobacteria; order Rhizobiales; family Xanthobacteraceae; genus BOG-931. Next base: position 6,516 of record JASHQS010000018.1, on the reverse strand, counting down.
TATTCATTTCATCTGCCCGCAGCAGGTCGACACGGCGCTGATGTCGGGCGTCACCTCGATGCTGGGCGGCGGCACCGGGCCGGCGCACGGCACGTTCGCCACCACCTGCACGCCGGGGCCGTTCCATATCGGCCGCATGATCCAGGCCGCCGACGCGTTTCCGGTCAATCTCGGCTTTGCCGGCAAGGGCAACGCGTCGCGGCCGGCCGCGTTGCAAGAAATGATCAAGGCGGGAGCCTGTGCGCTCAAGCTGCACGAGGATTGGGGCACCACGCCGGCCGCGATCGATTGCTGCCTGTCGGTCGCCGACGATTTCGACGTGCAGGTGATGATTCACACCGACACGCTCAACGAATCCGGCTTCGTCGAGGACACGATCAAGGCCTTCAAGGGCCGCACCATCCATGCCTTTCATACCGAAGGCGCCGGCGGCGGCCATGCGCCCGACATCATCAAGGTGGCGGGCTTGAAAAACGTGCTGCCGTCGTCGACCAATCCGACGCGGCCCTATACGCGCAACACCATCGACGAGCATCTCGACATGCTGATGGTGTGCCACCACCTCGATCCTTCCATTGCCGAAGATCTCGCCTTCGCCGAAAGCCGCATCCGCAAGGAGACGATCGCCGCCGAAGACATTCTGCACGACCTTGGCGCGCTCTCGATGATGTCGTCGGACGCGCAGGCCATGGGCCGGGTCGGTGAAGTCATCATCCGCACCTGGCAGACCGCCGACAAGATGAAGAAAGAGCGCGGCCGGCTGGCGGCCGAAAAGGGCGACAACGACAACGCGCGCGTCAAGCGCTACGTCGCCAAATACACGATCAATCCCGCCATCGCGCACGGCGTGGCAAAACTCATCGGCTCGGTGGAGCAGGGCAAGCTTGCCGACCTCGTGCTGTGGTCGCCGGCGTTCTTCGGCGTCAAGCCGGATTGCGTGATCAAGGGCGGCTCGATCGTGGCGGCGCCGATGGGCGATCCCAATGCCTCGATCCCGACGCCGCAGCCGGTGCACTACCGGCCGATGTTCGGCGCCTTCGGCCGCGCGCGCACCGCCTCGTCGGTGGTGTTCGCCTCGAAAGCGGCCGTGCAGGCCGGCCTCGGCAAAAAACTCGGCATCGAGAAAAAGCTCGTCGCGGTGGCCAATACGCGCGGAAAAATTTCCAAAAAGAGCATGATCCATAACGATGCCACGCCCAACATCGAGGTCGATCCGGAGACCTATGAAGTCCGCGCCGACGGCGAATTGTTGACCTGCGCGCCGGCCGAGGTGCTGCCCATGGCGCAGCGTTATTTTTTATTTTGAGCGGGGCCGGCCGCGATGCTGCGCGCGACCGCGATGAAGCCGGCTTTGGCGTGGACCGGCGCCGCCGCCGATCGCGTCGTACTCGATCACGGCGGCCGGCATTGCCGGCGCGTCATGCTGACCGGCGCCAATGGGCTGGCTTTCGTCCTCGACTTGCCGACCGCGACGCGGCTCCATGGCGGCGACGCGCTGGTGCTGGAGGATGGCCGCCTCGTCGAAGTCGTCGCCGCGCCCGAAGCGCTGCTCGAAATTCGCTGCGCCGATCCGCACCATCTCGCCCGCGTCGCCTGGCATCTTGGCAACCGCCATGTGGCGGTCCAGGTGCTCGGCGACGCCTTGCGCATCCGGCGCGATCATGTGCTTGCCGACCTCGCCACAAAACTCGGCGCGTGCGTCGTTCCGCTCGAAGCGCCGTTCGAGCCCGAAGGCGGCGCCTATGACGGCGCTCACCACCATGACGATGCGCATCACTAGGCCGCAAAACCGCGCGCTGCTGCGCGCGCCGCCGCGCAAGCGCGGGCCGGCGCCGCGGTCGCGGCCCGTTCAGCCGACGAGTGACAGATTGGACGAAGCGGCGCTGCTTCGCCTCATGACATGGCTGTCGCCGGCCTATCCGGTCGGCGCATTTTCCTATTCGAGCGGCATCGAATGGGCGGTCGAGGCCGGCGACATTACGGATGCGGCAAGCCTGCAGGATTGGCTCGCGATCATGCTGGCCGCGGGCGCCGGCCGCAACGACGGCATCTTGTTCAGCGAGACGCATCGCGCGTTGGCGCGCGGCGACGAGGGCGCGCTGGTCGAAACCGCGGCGCTGGCCGCGGCGCTGGCGTCGAGCCGCGAACGGCATCTTGAGACGACCACGTTGGGGCGGGCCTTCGTCGACGTCACCCGCGCGGCGTGGCCGTGCGAGGCGCTGAACCGGCTCACGCTGCTGTGGCCTGGGCCGATCGCCTATCCGGTCGCGGTCGGCGCTGCCAGCGCCGGCCATGCCATCCCGCTTCCTCCGGCGTTGCACGCCTTTCTCACCGCGCTCGTCTCGAACTGGATCTCCGCCGGCATGCGCCTGATCCCGCTCGGGCACACCGACGGCCAGCGTCTGATCGGCGCGCTGGCGCCGGCGGTGACGGCGACTGCCGAGGCGACTTTAGCGGCCACGCTCGACGACCTCGGCAGCGCCGCGTTTCGCGCCGATCTCGCCGGCATCAAACACGAAAGCCAGTACACACGTTTGTTCCGCAGCTAGCGCATGTTCCGCTCCGATCGAATCGCGACTCCTCGGTTCGTCATTGCCGGGCTTGACCCGGCAATCCATGCTGCGTCGGGGCCGCATGGAGATGCGCGGGTCAAGCCCGCGCATGACGGGGAAGTGGCGCTACATGAGCGGGATCTGCTCTAGGACTTATGATTTTAGATCGACTCGAGGCTGATACATTTTTTACCTCTCCCCTTGCGGGAGAGGGAGCTTAAGGAGCACGCATGCGCAATCCCAATGGCCCGCTGCGCGTCGGCATCGGCGGTCCGGTCGGCTCGGGAAAAACCGCTTTGATGGATGCGCTGTGCAAGGCGATGCGCGAGCGCTACCAGCTCGCCGCCATCACCAACGACATTTACACCAAGTGGGATGCCGAATTCTTGCTGCGCTCGGGCGCGCTCGCCGCCGAGCGTATCATGGGGGTCGAGACCGGCGGCTGCCCGCACACCGCGATCCGCGAGGACGCCTCGATGAATCTCGCCGCGGTGGCGCAGATGCGCGCCAGATTTCCCGATCTCGACCTGGTGCTGATCGAATCCGGCGGCGACAATCTGGCGGCGACGTTTTCTCCGGAGCTTGCCGACCTGACGATCTACGTCATCGATGTCGCTGCCGGCGACAAAATTCCGTCCAAGGGCGGCCCCGGCATCACGCGTTCCGACCTCTTGGTCATCAACAAGATCGATCTCGCGCCCTATGTCGGCGCGTCACTGGCGAAGATGCAGGCCGACGCCGAACGCATGCGCGGCGAGCGTCCGTTCGTGCTTACCAACCTGCGGCGCGGCGAAGGTCTGCAAACCATCGTCGACTTCATCGAGCGCAAAGGCGGGCTGGGCTCCTGAGAAAATTATCCGTCATCCTGAGGTGCGCGCCGAAGGCGCGCCTCGCCATGATGATGAACGTGTATTCATCTCACATGTATTGAGCATAAAGACATTGGCGATGCGCTTTTCTTCGGCAGCAATCGTGCTAGCCTGCGCCGCGTTGGATTCGGCTTTTGCAGGAGGGGACAATTTCCTCGATCCTGAGCAGGGATTGGCTCCGCATTTCTACTCGCGCCCCGCGCCGGCCGGCCGGCATTCAGATATGGCGCGCGCGATTTTGTCTCTTTTTATTTGTTTGCCTGCTCGCCGCGGCGGCGGCTTTGCCCGGCGCTGCTGACGCGCGTGCTCGTGTGAAGCAGGCGTACCATCCGCGACATCATCGCGTTGCCAAAGCCGATCATTCCAGGCACGGTTCGCGCGGAGCAGGAGAAACAAGGAAAACAAGGAAAACAAAAACAACAAAAAAGGCGGACGAGGCCGCGATTCCACTGCCGGTCGAGCGGCCGGCGGCGGCCGATCTGCCGCCGGGCCTTGCGGCGCTGCGCGAGGCGCTCGAGCTGATCGGCCGCGAAAAATTCGCCGACGCAACGGCGCGCGAAAAGTCGATTGCCGATCCGGTGGCGCAGAAGCTCGTCGAGTGGGCGCTCTTACGCCGCGCCGACCTCGACGTTGGCTTCCAGCGCTACGACGATTTCATCACCGCCAATGCGGACTGGCCGAGCCTGCCGCTGTTCCGCCGCCGCGCCGAAGCCGCGCTGTGGCGCGGCCATCCCGACGCCGCCACGGTGCGCCGCTTTTTGGCGCGCGAACCGGCGCACGGACCGCAGAGCGCGCTGGGCCGACTTGCCCTTGCCCGCGTCCTGATGAGCGAGGGCGACCGCGCCAACGCCGAGCGCGAGGTCCGTGCGGTGTGGCGGTCGGCGCCGCTGTCGAGCGATGTCGAAACCGCGGTGCTCGATGCGTTTCCCGACGTGTTGACGCGCGCCGACCACTTGGCGCGCATGGACCGGCGCATCGGCGCCAAGGAGTTCGGCGCCGCGCTGCGCGCAGCCAAGCGCGTGGGCGACGATCAGGTCGCCATCGTCAAGGCGTGCGCCGCCGCCGAGGCGAAATCCGCAAACGGCGGCAAGCTGCTCGACGCCGTGCCGGCGCCGGCGCGCGACGATCTGGGCTACGCGCTGTGCCGCATCCACTGGCTCATGCGCAACGATTCGCCCGGCTCCAACATTCGCGGCCGCATCGTCACGCCGAAAGAGGACGTGGTTCTGGCGGCGAAGCTCGCGCTTGCCGCCGCGCCGCAGGATTTGCGCGAGCAGGACACCGACGAATGGTGGCGCGAGCGCCGCGCCTTGGCGCGCAAGCTGCTCGACCTCGGCGATCCGGCCACCGCGTATCAGGTCGTGGCCAAGGCGGCGCCGCCGGTCAATCCGTACTATCGCGCCGAAATGCATTTCATGTCCGGCTGGATCGCGCTGCGCTTTCTCGACGATGCGAAGACGGCCGCCGCGCATTTTTCGCACATCGACGACGGCCAGAGCGATCCGCGCATCCTGGCGCGCGCCGCCTACTGGCGCGGCCGCGCCGCCGAAGTTCTGGGCGAGACCGGCCAGATGCGCGCCCAATACGAGATCGCCAGCCACTATCCCACCGCCTATTACGGCCAATTGGCGCGCGGCGAGCTTGGCCTCGACACCATGCGGTTGCCGCCGCTGCCGCAATTGCCGGCTTCGAGCGGCACCGACGCCATCGCCGCTGCCGCCATGCTCTACAGAATCGGCGAGCGCGACTGGGCGCTGCGTTTCATCTCCGACATGGCCAAGGAGAGCGGCGACGTCGGCGCTCTCGCCGCTTTAGGGAAACTCACCGCGCAATATCACGACGCCCCGGCGACGCTGATCATCGGCAACGCCGCACTGGCGCGCGGCATGCCGCTCGACCGCCTCGCGTTCCCCGATTTCGGCGTGCCGTCCTACAGCGCCGTCGGGCCGGCGCTCGACCGCGCCATCGTTTATGCGGTCGTGCGCACCGAAAGCGCCTTCGATCAGCGCGACAAATCGTCGGCCAATGCGGTCGGGCTCATGCAGGTCACGCCGGGAGCCGGGCGCGACACCGCCAAGCGGTTCGGCGTCCGCTACAACTGGCACCGCATGGTGACGGACCCGGCCTACAACACCGAGATGGGCGCCGGCGAGCTTGCCGCGCTGCTCAAGGAGTACGGCGGCTGCTACGCGCTGACGTTCGCCGCCTACAATGCCGGCCGTGGCCGCGTCAAACAATGGCTGGCGGCCCACGGCGATCCGCGCGATCCCAAGGTCGACGCGGTCGACTGGATCGAGCGCATCCCGTTCGCCGAGACGCGCAACTACGTCGAGCGCGTGCTCGAAAATCTGCAGGTCTACCGCGCCCGCTTTGCCGCCAAGCTCGCAACCACCGCGCCGGATGCGAACCGCGGGCTCGCTGCCGGCCGCGCACCGAACTACGTCGAAGCGCTTCCGCACTGACGAGCGAAGCAGGCGTAGCAGGCGTAGCCCGGATTGAGCGGAGCGAAATCCGGGTTCAGCGGTCCCGCTCGCCGAAACTTCCAAGACCTTGGCGGACATCGCCGTCCCAGTCCTGCGGCAGAATGCCGAGCCGGACGTAGCGGTGGAAGGATGAATGAGGCCAGTCGGATACGCACTCGACCAAGCCGTGCTTCACCGGATTGTAATGGATATAGTCAACGTGCCGCGCGAAATCGCCATCATCGCGGATTGTGTGTTCCCAGAATCGACGCTGCCAAAGCGCGGCCTCGCCGTTGGCATGCCGGGCGAGCGGCGTACCCGCCGACACGACGGCACGGGTGAACCGCCGCTTGATGAAACTCAATCGTATCGAGAAGTCGGCATCGCCATCCGGCAAAGCGATGAGCATGTGCAGATGGTCAGGCAACACCACGATGGCGTCGATGCCGAAGTGATATCGCCGACGCGTCAATCTTATTGCAGTCCGCAGCGCCCCAATGTGGTCGACAAGCACACGCGACCTTCGGTCGAAGAGCGTTGCGGTAATGAAAAACATCCGCCCGCGAGCAAATTTCGTCGGTAGCGAACCATGCCGGGAAGATATCCCGGATTTCGTTTCACTCAATCCGGGCT
>JASHQS010000198.1 GCA_030038995.1 Xanthobacteraceae bacterium | reverse complement strand
CGTCGCCGGCGTCGACATGCATATCGGCAGCCAGATCGTCGCGCTCGATCCGTTCGGCGAGGCGTTCGCGCTGCTCGCCGATTTCGTGCGCGCGCTGCGTGCCGACGGTCACAGCATCGCGCATCTCGACCTCGGCGGCGGGCTCGGCATTCCCTATCGCGACGACAACGAGCCGCCGCCCGATCCGCACGCCTATGCGGCTTTGGTCAAGCGCGCCACCGCGGGCCTCGACTGCAAGCTGATCTTCGAGCCCGGCCGGCTGATCGTCGGCAATGCCGGCATCTTGCTCACGCGCGTGCTCTATCTGAAAAAGGGCGAGGCCAAGACCTTCGTCATCGTCGACGCCGCCATGAACGATTTGATTCGGCCGACGCTCTACGATGCGCATCACGATATCTGGCCGGTGCGTGAGCCCGAAAAAACCAAACCGGCCGGCGCCGCGCGAATCATCGCCGACGTGGTCGGCCCGGTCTGCGAGTCCGGCGACTTCCTCGCGCTCGACCGCGCGCTCGTTGCGCCGCGGCCCGGCGACCTCCTCGCCGTCATGAGCGCCGGCGCCTACGGGGCGGTGCAATCCGGCACCTACAATACCCGCCCGCTCGTCCCCGAAGTGCTTGTGCGCAAAGCCGAATGGGCGCTGGTGCGGCCGCGCGTCACCGCCGAGCAATTGATCGCGCTCGACCGCCTGCCGCCTTGGCTTTAGCCGATCGTAAAGCGCATTCCGGCGCGCGAGCCAAGTGTGTATATTGAGTGCGCAACGTTTGTCGCATGAGTTCATCATGAGCAATTTCGCACGCATCACGCAAAATCCCGCGGTCATGGGCGGCAAGCCGTGCATTCGCGGCATGCGCGTCACCGTGGGGATGATCGTCGGCCAGATCGGCGCAGGCGTTACGATCGATCAGTTGCTCGCTGATTATCCGTATCTCGAACGTGAGGATGTTCTTGAAGCGCTGCGCTACGCCGCTTGGCGCGCACAGGAGCGCGAGATCGATCTTGCCAGCGCTAAATGAAAACCTTGGTCGATATGAACCTGTCGCCGCGCTGAGTTGATTTTCTCGCGTCGTCTGGGTTCGAAGCGGTGCACTGGTCGCAAGTTGGCCTGGCGAATGCTCATGACGATGAGCTGATGCGGTGGGCTGCGGCGCGTGACCACGTTGTTCTCACGAGCGACTTGGACTTTGGCGCGATCTTGGCGGCGACAAAGGAGCGAGGACCGAGCGTGCTGCAATTGCGCAACGGCCTTCTGACGCCCGAGGCGATGGGCCCAACAGTGCTGTCCGCGCTTAACCAGGCGCGAATGGAACTGGAAAGCGGCGCGCTGCTGTCGCTCGATGCGGCGCGCGCAAGACTGCGAGTGCTGCCTCTGGGCAACTGACGGCGCTTGATTCGGCGAAATCGGCGCCGTTGGACCTTGCCGGACGTGCCTCGATCCGTCGACGACAGGGAGCCGCGGGATCGACCCGCCGCAATAACCGACGACGAGCCATGGCTCGTTGCAAACGCTCCGATGAGAGCTTGGAAGTGCTTGTCAAGATTGACGAATGTGCCCTGGTGCGGCCGTGTCTTGCAGCCGGCCGATTGGTCGCGTTCGAACGCCGCCTGCCGCGCCGGTTGTGAATTTGCATGTCTCGGCTGCGGGGCCTGTGCGTGCCTTGAACCCGCCCTCATGTTAACGTGTTGTCGTGTAACGTTTGACGGCGCGTGCGGCCGCCGGCCACCCGGCCGCTGGCCTTGCGGAGCCTTGAGTGACCGAAGCGATGTCGCCCGATCAGGCTTCCGTGCCGCCGGCCGGCGAGCCGAGCGGCCCGCTCCTGGCGCGCGCGCTGAGGCGGGCGCGCTGGGCGATTTTTTGGGAGCGGTTGTGGCCGGTGCTGGCGACGCTGGCAACGGTGGTCGGGCTATTCCTCGCTGTGTCGTGGCTCGGACTCTGGCTCTGGCTGCCGCCGCTCGCCCGCGCCGCCGGACTCTTGCTCTTCGCTGCCCTCGCCATTGCCGCCGCCATCCCGTTCGTGTCTCTGCGCCTGCCCGGTACGCCCGATGGGCTGCGCCGGCTCGACCACGCCAGCGGGCTGATCCATCGTCCCGCGACCGCGATGGCCGATGCGCTTGCAGTTCCGGCGCAAGACCCGCATGCGCTGGCGCTGTGGAACGCCCATGTCGAACGCGCCCGCCGCGTCGCCGGTGCGCTCAAGGCGGGGCGGCCGTCGCCGCGCGTCGCCTGGCGCGATCCCTATGCGCTGCGCGGCCTCGTTCTTATCGCCTGCATTGCCACGTTCCTCGCCGCCGGCGGCGAGCGCGCAAAGCGCATCGCGGCGGCGTTCGATTGGCATGGCGTCGTGGTGCCGGCGAATTTCCGCGTCGATGCCTGGGTGATCCCGCCGCTCTATACCGGCAAGCCGCCGGTCGTGCTGCCCGGCATTCGTCCGGGCGAAGCTTTCGCGCGGCTTGGCGCGCCGCTCGCCGTGCCGGTCAATTCGACGCTCGTGGTGCGCGGCACCGGCAACATCGATGTCGACGTCTCCGGCTCGGGCGGCGTCGTCGCCGCCAAGACCGAGGCGCCGGCGCCCGCCGGCACCCAGGAGCATCGCTTCACCATCACGGCTGCGGGCACGGCGACCTTGCGTGGCCTCGGCGACGACGTCGCCTGGTCGTTCAACGCCATTGCGGACAAGCCGCCGACCATTGCGCTGACCAAGGATCCGCAAGAGCAGAGCCGCGGCTCGCTTCTGCTCTCGTATCGTCTCGAGGACGATTACGGCGTGACCTCGGCGCAGGCGACCTTTGTGCGCAAGGACGACAAGACCGCCGCGCAAAAAGGCGAGGCGCCGCGTCCGCTCTACGGCCCGCCTGATTTCCCGCTGATCCTGCCGCAGGCGCGGACCAAAAAGGGTGTCGGCCAAACCATCAAGGATTTGACCGATCATCCCTGGGCCGGCGCCGAGGTGACCATGACGCTGGTCGCGCATGACGACGGCGGCAATGTCGGCAAGAGCGAGCCGTTCAGCTTGCGCCTGCCCGAGCGCATCTTCACCAAACCATTGGCGCGGGCGCTGGTCGAGCAGCGGCGCATTCTGGCGCTCGACGCCAATGCGCGGCCGCGCGTGCTCACCGCGCTCGAAGCGCTGATGCTGGCGCCCGAAAAATTCACCCCCGACGCCGGAATCTATCTCGGCCTGACCTCGATCGCTTCGCTGCTGGTGCACGCCAAGACCGACGACGATCTGCGCAACGTGGTGGCGCGGCTGTGGTCGATGGCGGTCGATCTCGAAGAGGGCGACGTCGCCAACGCGCAGACCGCGTTACGCAATGCCGAGGAGGCGCTGCGCCAGGCGCTCGAGCGCGGCGCCAGCGACCGCGAGATCAAGGAGCTGATGGACCGCCTGCGCGCGGCGATGAACCGCTACATGCAGGCGCTGGCGCAGCAATTGCGCAACAACGGCCAGGAAATGCGGCCGCTCGACCGCAATTCGCGCACGCTGAGCCAGCGCGATCTGCAAAATATGCTCGACCGCCTGGAGAATCTGGCGCGCAGCGGCTCGCGCGAGGCCGCTCAGCAGCTTCTTTCCGAGCTCGAGCAGATGATGGAAAACCTGCAGATGGCCTCGCCCGGCAGCGGCGACGACGACATGATGTCGAAGCTCGATGAACTCGACGACATGATTCGCAAGCAGCAGGAATTGCGCGACCGAACCTTTAGGCAGGGCCAGGAGCAGCGCCGGCGCAACGGGCAGCCTGGCGAGCGCGGGCTCAATCAACAGGGCCAGCAGGGCCAGCAAGGCCAACAGGGCCAGGGCCTCGGCGAGCTGCAACAGAACCAGCAGGCGTTGCGCGACCGGCTCAACAAACTCTTGGAGGATCTGAAGAACCGCGGTTTCGGCCAGAACCGGGAGGGCCAGCAGGGCCGCGGCCAAGGCCAGCAGCAAGGCCGAAACCAGGGGCAGGGGCAGGAGCAAGGCCAGGGTCAGGGCCAAGGTCAGGGCCAAGGTCAGGGCCAAGACCAACTGGAGCAGCTCGGCCGCGCCGGCGAGGATATGGGCCAAGCCGAGAGCGATCTCGGCAACAGCGACACCGATGGCGCGGTCGGTGCGCAGGGCCGCGCGCTCGAGGAGCTGCGCAAGGGGGCGCAGTCGCTGGCGCAATCCATGCAGCAGCAGATGGGGCAGGGCTCGGGCCGGGTCGGCCGTTTCGGCCGGCCGCGCGCCGACCAGGATACCGATCCGCTCGGCCGGCCGCTGCGCGGCCACGAATACGACGACGGCTCCACCGTGAAGGTCCCGGGCGACATCGACGTGCAGCGCGCCCGCCGCATCATCGAAGAATTGCGCAAGCGTTTCGGCGAGATCGGACGGCCGCAGGAAGAGCTCGATTACATCGAGCGGCTATTGAAGAATTATTGAGTTCTGTTCGCGTCCGGCGGCACGTGGATTTGCGCACGAATACGGCTATGACAGCACCATGGGCATCATGGATATTTCACTCCCAAGAGTTCTTCAAACGTCTTAACGCTAAAGCCGGCTCTCTTCTGTCGGAATGACGTGCCTCATTGTTACGGCCGAGGCGGATGCCGATGCGATCGCAATTCTGGACTACCTTCTCCCCCGCGTTGACACGCCCCGCGGCGGGTCTACATTAAGGCTGTTCCGAGGGGAGCGCCGATAGGCGCTGAGAGGCCGCTTTGTGCGGTGACCCTTTGAACCTGATCCGGGTCATGCCGGCGAAGGGACGGAAACCTCCGGCAAAGCCGCCCCAAAATCCGCGTTACGTCCGGATCGCCGCATAATGGAGCGACCGCAAAGGAGCGCCCGATGAATAAGCCCCTGTCCGAAGCCGATTTCGCCACCCCGAAGGTCACCACCGGCCCGATCGCCGGCTCGCGCAAGATCTACGCGACGCCCGAGGCCGCGCCCGACCTGCGCGTGCCGCTGCGCGAGATCCCGCTCACGGAAGGTTCCGGAGAGGAGCCGGTGCGGGTTTATGACCCCTCCGGTCCGTACACCGACAACGACGCCGTCATCGATGTCGAGAAGGGGCTGAAGCGCTCCCGCGTCGAATGGGTCAAGGAGCGCGGCGGCGTCGAGCAATATGACGGCCGCGCAATCCAGCCGGTCGACAACGGCAACGCCGCGGGCAAGCACTTGGCGCGCCGCTTTCCCAACACGCCGAAGCCGCTGCGCGCTGCCGAATCCTCTTCCGCTCATTCCCGCGCAAGCGGGAATCCAGAACTGGGTCCCCGCTTGCGCGGGGACGAGCGGAATACCGATCATCACCCCCTGACCCAGCTCGAATGGGCGCGTGCCGGAATCATCACCAAGGAAATGATCTACGTCGCCGAGCGCGAAAATCTCGGGCGGAAAAAAATGCTCGACTGCGCCGCGGCCGCGCGCGCCGACGGCGAAAGTTTCGGCGCCGCGGTGCCGCTGTTCGTCACCCCCGAATTCGTCCGCGACGAGGTGGCGCGCGGCCGCGCCATCATCCCCTCCAACATCAATCACGGCGAACTCGAGCCGATGGCGATCGGCCGCAATTTCTTGACCAAGATCAACGCCAATATCGGCAACTCCGCCGTCACCTCCTCGGTCGAGGAGGAAGTGGACAAGATGGTGTGGGCGATCCGCTGGGGCGCCGACACCGTGATGGACCTCTCCACCGGCCGCAACATCCACAACACCCGCGAATGGATTTTGCGCAACTCGCCGGTCCCCATTGGCACAGTGCCGATCTACCAGGCGCTGGAGAAGGTCAACGGCGACCCGGTCAAGCTCGACTGGGAGTGCTACAAGGACACGCTCATCGAGCAGTGCGAGCAGGGCGTCGATTATTTCACCATCCATGCCGGCGTGCGGCTCGGCTACATTCATCTCACCGCCAACCGCGTCACCGGCATCGTGTCGCGCGGCGGTTCGATCATGGCGAAGTGGTGCCTGGCGCACCACAAGGAAAGCTTTTTGTACGAGCGCTTCGGCGACATCTGCGACATCATGCGCCAATACGACGTGTCGTTCTCGCTCGGCGACGGCTTGCGGCCGGGCTCGATCCGCGACGCCAACGACCGCGCCCAGTTCGCCGAACTGGAAACGCTCGGCGAACTGACCAAGATCGCCTGGGCCAAGGGCTGCCAGGTCATGATCGAAGGCCCCGGCCACGTGCCGCTGCACAAGATCAAGATCAACGTCGACAAGCAGCTCAAAGAATGCGGCGAGGCGCCGTTCTACACGCTCGGGCCGCTGGTCACCGACATCGCGCCGGCCTACGACCACATCACCAGCGCCATCGGCGCCGCCATGATCGGCTGGTTCGGCACCGCCATGCTCTGCTACGTCACGCCCAAGGAGCACCTCGGCCTGCCCGACAGGAACGACGTGAAGGACGGCGTCATCGCCTACAAGATCGCCGCCCACGCCGCCGACCTCGCCAAGGGCCATCCCGCCGCGCAACTGCGCGACGACGCGCTCTCGCGCGCCCGCTTCGAGTTCCGCTGGGTCGACCAGTTCAACCTGTCGCTCGACCCCGACACCGCGCGAAGCTTCCACGACGAAACGCTGCCCAAGGAAGCCCACAAGGTGGCGCACTTCTGCTCCATGTGCGGCCCCAAATTCTGCTCCATGAAGATCACCCAGGACGTGCGCGACTACGCCGCGACGCTCAACGACCCGCAAAAGCGCGCGGTCGCCGGCGAAGCGCTCACGGCGCAGGAGGGCATGGCGGCGATGTCGAAGAAGTTCTTGGACCT
>JASHQS010000197.1 GCA_030038995.1 Xanthobacteraceae bacterium | reverse complement strand
CGCGGCGCCGATCGCACCGTCGTCGAACCGCGCCCGCGCCTCCTTCAGACGCGGCGGCCGTAACAGACTGCCGACCACGTCGGTGCGGATTTTTGCCAAGTCGGATTTCTTGGCGGATTGTTCGACAACGCTCATACGAGGCCACTCCACGCCATCGGGTGCGAGTGTGCCCGAGCGAAAATCAAGCAGCAAGCGCTCTCAGCGCATCGCCGTGCGTCCCGGAGGCGCGGCGGCCTTCGGCTGCGCCGGTGCTGCGGCCTTTGGCTGTTCCACCGCCGCCGCGGCAGGCGCCGCAGCCGGCGGTGCCGGCGTCGCCGCCGTCGGGCCTGCGGAGATCGGATTGGATTCCGGGTAGCGCGCCTTCATGTCGCGCAGAAAATCGTCGAGCGTGTCGGCGGCGGCCGCGACGTGGGCGATGTTCTGAAAATCGGTGCCGCCGGTGCCGAGCGGCGCCGACACGATCTCGAACGCGCGCGCATCCGGCGTGCCCGCCATCTTCGCCGCATATTTGTCGCGGAAGCGTTGCAGCCCGAGCTTGTCCTCGGCCAGCGCATAGCCGATCTCGGCGCGCACGATGTCGGAGCGTTCGACGTCGGTCAGCGGCTGCCACTGTTTCCAGCGCTCGCCATAAAGCAGCTCGATCTGCTCGGCCGCCTGCCGCCACTTGCGTGCCGCCCAATAGATGTCCGAGCGCAGCCGGATCGCCAGCGGTCCCTTGACGTCGGAGGCGACGTCGAGCGCCAGATCGTGGCGGCCGAGATCGGACAGCGCGCGCGCCTCGAGCAGCAGGCGCTGATCGCGCAGCTCGGTGGACAGGTCGGTAACGCGCGTCGTGCGCAGCGCCGCCAGCGCCCGGTCCGGCTTGCGGTTCATCAGATAAATTACCGCAAGCCGCGTCGCCACTTCGGCGCGCGCGGCGCCTTGCAGCCGCTTGTCGACCTGATACTGCAGGAGATCGGCGGCCTGATCGAGCAGATCGACCGACACCAGACGGTCGGCGAGCCGGCGGATCATCTCGTCGCCGCGGCTGCCGATCGGCGTCAGCTCGCGGAAATCGTAGAACAGCGACAGTGCGTCGATCGCCGAGAGCGAGTCGCCTTTGCCGGCCAGGAACAGCGAATCGAAGGTCTTCGCCGCCTCCTCCTGGATCTTGCGCGTCATGTCCCAATCCGGATGCGCCGTCATGGCGCTGCGCATGACGTAGAACGAATCGCGGTAGCGGCCCTCTTGAGTATAGAGCTCGGCGAGGACCTTCAGCGCCTCGATCTCGGTCTCGTCGCCGCGCCAGATCGTGGTCAGCGATTCCAGGTCGGAGATCACGTCGTCGCGCTTGAGGTCGCCGAGCGAGTAGCGCAGTTCGGTCTCGCGCAGCCGGCCCTGCGCCGCCGCCGGCCGGTCCCAGGAATCGGCGGCGGTGCGATAGGCGGCGAGCGCGTCCTCGTTGCGGCCGATGCCTTCGTCGAGCCGCCCGATCAAAACCGCGACCGCCGGCTGCATGTCGTGGGGGATGCCGACCGTCTCCAGATCGTTGAGCGCGTTCTCGGCATCGCCGAAGTCGCCGACCTCGATCGCCGCGCGCATCTCGTTCTTGAGCGCGAAGCGCTGCAGCTCGACCGGCAGGGTGGCGATGGCGGCATCCGCGGTCTTCAAGCCGGCGCGCGCCTCGCCCCAACGGCCCTGCCGCGCATAAGCCAGCGCCCGCCACAGCGGCGCGTCGTGCTGGTCGCCGACCGCCGGATCGGCCAAATCCTTCAGCGCCGCCTGCGGCCGGTTCATCATGATCTCGGCAATGGCGCGCAACACGATCGCCGAAACGTCTTCGGACGCCGGCCGCTTTTCGGCGAGCTCGACATCGAGCACGCCCTTGGCTTCAGGGTACATGTCGCGGGCGATATAGAAGCGGGCAAGCTCGAGCCGCGGCTGCGTGCGTTTGTTGGCCGGCGCGGCCGCGGCGTCCGCGATCAGGCGCGATTGCCGCTCGACATAGGAAGCCCGGCGGTCAAACCCCCAGACCTGCGCGTCGAAGGTTTGCGGCTGCAGCGCGTTGCCGCGTAAGAGCGCCTGCAGCGTGCTCGACAGCGTCAAGCCGGCGGGGCGGCTGATCACGACCTGGTCGGGCGCCAGCGCCACGTTGAGGTCGTCGGCGAGCGGCTCGATGGCCACGCCGTGCTGCGAGGCGAGCGCCCGGAACTCGATGAAATTCTGGGCGTGAATGAGACCGCGCGCCGGCGCGAACGCCGTGACGACGATGAGCTGGTCGCCGGCCTCCGGATCGGTGATGCGGTGCAGCGCGTGCGCGGCATCGAGCGCGATGCTGACGCTGGAGCGGTTGGGTCCGATCAGGTTGCGCGTGAGATCGAGCGCGTAGGTCGGCTCGAGCACCGTATCGCCGATCTCGACGGTCCACGCCGGCCCTTCGGCGGCGACGCTCGACAGATGCGGCCGGTCGAGTTTTATGCGCACGATGTCGGCGTCGGGCGCGCGGGTCAGCTCGGCGCTGCGGATGGTGCGGCTTGCTTCGTCGCGCAGCGCGTCGAGATCGATGTCGGCCTTGGCATCGAACACGATCCACAGCGTGTCGGCGCGCTGGAACATCGCGGCGGCAACCGGCCTCAGAAAGTCGAACGAGATTTTCAGGTTGGCGCCTTGGCGTGCCAGTTCGACCGGGACTCTTCCGTTGGGCTCCATGATGCGCGGCGGCGCGGCGGCGGCAACGGCATGACCCGCCGCAGCCGGTTTTGCGCCTGCCGGCTTCGGCGGCGCTGCCGCTGCGGGCGGCTTCTTGACGTTTGCCGCCGCGGCCGGCGCGGCGGCTGGCGCGGCTGGCACATGCGCATCGGCTAGCGGCGACGGCATAGACGATCGGTTTACCGGTGGCGCCGGTGCCGCGGCTTCCTCAGCCGGCGCCGGCTGCTGTGCCGCCGGTTGCTGCTTTGCCTGCTCGCGCGGCGGCGCGGCCTGCTGGTTCGGCCGCTGTGGTGCGACCTGAGCCGCGGGTTTCGGCGGCGGCGGCGCTGGCGGCAGCGCCGGCGGCGGTTTTGCCGGCGGCGCGGCAGTTGCCGGCGGCGGCAGCGCGCCCGGCGGCAAGGTCAATACGGCGGTGTTTTGCGCCGGCTTGGCGTCGGGATTGACGACGTCGACCACATAGCCGCTGTCGTCACGGAAGCTGCGCACGTCCACTTTGCCGGTGAAACTAAAGCGCAGCGCCGCCGATTGGTCGTGGGTTTGCGGCTCGATCCCGCTCACGGTGGCCGGCAGCGTCGCCACCGCATCGCCGAGGTCGAACTTGACCGGCGCGTCGAAGGTCAGCGTCAAGGCCTTGTCGGCGCGCTCGGCGGCGACCTTGATCTGCCCCGGCACGTCGAACACGTAGCGTGTAAAGGTCGGCTGGGTGGCGACGTGCACGCGCACCGGCGCAATGTGTTGCAGCGCCACCAGCCGGCGCTCGCGCTCGGCGAACTTTTCGGCGTCGCGGGCGCGGCGCGCCAAGGCCTCGACCACGTCCTGCGGCAGGCCGGGCGGCAGCCCGCGCCACGTATCGGGCAACAGATCGACAAAATATTTTTCGCCCGCGGTCATGGCGTTGACCGTGACCGGGCGCTTGAGCGCAAAGCGCACCGCCTTGCCGTCGGGATCGCGCCGCGCGCCGCCGATGTAATCGGGCACTTCGAGCGCGAGCCGCTCGACCGACACGTCGACGGGGGCACGGAAGCTGATGATCAGAACATTGCCGGCCTGGCGGACATTCGCCGGGTCGTAGTCGCTCATGCTGAAGATGAGGCGCGCATAGCCGTCGGCATCGCTCGCGGTCAGCTCGGCCTGGATCGGATCGGCGATCGCCGGGCGCAGCGCCAATAAAGCGGCGAACGCCGCCGCGGCGAGGCTGGCGGAAACTGACGCAACGCGGCCGCACGCCATGGAACAGGACTCGACGAACAGAAGAGGCCAGCGACCCTAAAGCTGTGCGTTTAACGGCTGATTAACGTCTTCTCTCGCAATTACAAAGGGTTGTGACGCGAATGGCAAATAGCGAATGGGCGCGAGCCGGCGACCAGCGAATAACCAGGGATAATTGCTCCATTCGCTATTCGCCATTCGCCATTGATCATTCCGCCGCCACCTGCCCCATCGCCTGCTCCTCGTCGTAGAGCCGCTTGAGGATGCGGCGGGCAGCGAGTGCGCCGGCGTCGGCATTGATGTCGACCTGCGGCGGGTCGGCGAAAATAGTCAAATTTTTCTGCTGTGCGGTGAACACCGCGACGTCCTCGGCGAACGCGGTGCGGATCTGCTCGAAAATCCGGTTGGTCATCTCGGCGTTTTTGACGTCGAAATCGTGCGCCTGGCCCCAGAAATAATGCGCGGTGGTCTCGGTCTCGGGCGTAATGGCGTTGAGATTGCGCATGCCGATGCCGCCGACGCGCCGGCCCGCGGGCGCGCCGGTGCCGGTCGGCGTGGCGCCGACGTCGAGCCGCAGAAATGCCGGCGGCGTGAAGTCGATGATCTGCCAGCGGTCGACGTTACCGGTGAAGCCGCCGACTTTCTTGAAGGTCGGCGGCGGCTCCTGGTCGATGATCCAGCGCGTCATCACTACGTTGTTGGGCGCGCGCGTCACGTTCACCTTGGCGTGCTCGGCGAGCGCCAGATTGCCGATGGTGGTGTCGTGCACGAAAGCGAGATGCGTGAGATCGAGCAGATTGTCGACGACGAGCTGCCAGTTGGCCTCGACGTGCAGGTACGAGGTCTTGGCGCCCCAATCATTCGGGTCGTCGAGCCAATGGAAGTCGGTGATTGTTGCCGGATCGGCCAGCGCCGGGTCGCCCATCCAGATCCAGACCCAATGGTAGCGCTCGACCACAGGATAGGTCTTGACCTCGGCGCCGTGCGGAATGTGCTCCTGGCCGGGGATGCGCACGCAGCGGCCGTCGGTCGCAAAGCTCAGGCCGTGATAATGGCATTGCAACACGTCGCCGAACAGCTTGCCCATGGACAGCGGCAGATGCCGGTGCGGACAGCGGTCCGCGAACGCGATAGGGGCGCCCGCCTCGCTGCGGAACAGCACGACCGGCTCGCCGAGAATCATGCGCGCCAGCGGCTTGCGGCCGATCTCCGTGTCGCTCGCGGCGACGTACCAATAATTGCGCAGGAACATGAGCGTTTCTCCCGTACGCCTCCTGGCGTCATCCAGACGGCGGCCCCTCGCGAGCCCGTGCCTCGGCCCCAGTATAATTCGGTTCGACCTGCCCGCGTAGGTCCGGATTCGCAAACGCCGTGTTCACTCATTGACGTATGTACTACACTGTAGTATGAAGCCCCATGCCGGTCTTCCGCCTGAAGCCGTATTTGCGCGGCATGCGCGATATGGGCTTCGATGAAGCCGGGATGATCGCAGCCGAGACCGAAATCGTTGCCAATCCGAACCATCCGGTCATCAGTGGTCTCAGGGGCGTGCGCAAGGCGAGAATTGCTCGGCCGGGGATGGGTAAACGGGGCGGCAGCCGCGTTATCTACTATGTGGCGCTCGGGACCGACCGCTTTTACATGATGGCCGCATACCCCAAGAGCGAACGGGACGGTCTATCCAATGAGCAGCGCCGGCGAATTCTGCAAGCTCTTGAGAGCATCAAGAAAACAGGAAGCTGACGATGGTACTATCAAACAAAGCTCGGACCAATCGCCGCAGGCCAATGGTGCCGCCGGATACAAGCAGGCTGATCGTCAAACCGTCGCGACCGCGTAGCCATCGCGAGACGGCGGCGGTCGGCCGCCTGGCGGGCAAGGGATCGCGCGTCGGTGATGATCTCGTCGCCGCCATCGAAGAGATGGCTCAACATCTGCGCGGTGAAATTGAGCTACCCGCCCATGACGTGCCCGGCGGCGCCATGACGCCCGCCCAGATAAAGGCTATCCGCTTGAAGGTCGCCTCATCGACTAAGGAATTTGAGCGCCTGTTCGGGATTCCGGCACGCACGATGGAAGCTTACGAACAAGGGCGGCGCAATCTCGACGGCGCGATGCGCGCGCTGTTGCGGATCATCGATCGTGAGCCCAAGGCGGCACTAAAAGCGCTGGCCGCCTGATCTGCACTCCAAGAGTACCGTTGCGGAGAGACGAACGACAAAACAAGCATGCCGGAGTTCCGATGAGCTACCGCGACATCATCACCATCGAACCGGGCGCGCGGTGGGAGTTTGCCAAGAGCAATGATTACACGCTCGTCTCGTTGGACGCCGATTTTGCGGATTTGGCGGCCTTGCTCGGTCCACCGCCGCGATTGATTTAGCTGCGCTGCGGTAATCAGCGGACTGGCTTCATTGAGAACCTGCTGCGGGCCCGCGCGGAACCTATTGCGGCCTTCGAATCCGGTCCGGCGGCCTGCCTGGAGATTTATTGACGCGAGTTATTGCCCGGTCGGCTTGCCTTCGATCTTCGGCAGCTCGGCGGGGGCGCTCTTGGCCGGCCCCTGCGCCTTGCTGGCGAGCGCGACGGTGAGGCGATCGGCCACGTCGGGCGTCATCTGCGCCATGATATCGGCCATGGCGCGCGGATTGATCTGAGACGCGACCTTGATCAGCACGTCCATGTCGAGCCGGTCGAAAATTTTGGCGGCATCGCGCGGCTTCATGTTCTCGTACATGGTGACGAGGCCTTTGAAGCGGGCCAGCTCGGCCTGATCCTTCGCTGCGGTCTCGACCTTGATGCGGCTCTCGACCTCCTTGACCTCGGCCAAGTGCGCGTTGATGCGCTGCTCGGCGGCCTTGATCAGATTTTCGCGGATATCGAGCTCGCGGGAGCGTGCGTCGAGTTCCTCGCGGCGCTGCTGCAGCCGCTCGAGAATGGCGCGCTCGGCGCCCGAGGGTAGCGCCGCGCCTTCGAGCGGGATGACCGTACCGTCGATGGGCGGCGCGGGCGGCGCTCCCTTCACGCCAAGTGCGCCCGGTGCGGGCTTCGCGTTTGGCGCTGCCGCTGCGGGCGCGCCGCCGCGCGGCGCCGCC
>JASHQS010000017.1 GCA_030038995.1 Xanthobacteraceae bacterium | reverse complement strand
GCGCGACCGGCCGTCGGCCCACGACAGGCCGGGATCGTGACACGTGGAGCATGAGCGAATTCTCGCGCCGGAAAGGATTGGATCGAAGAACAGCATGCGGCCGAGCGCGAGCTTGGCCGGCGTGTATGGATCGTCTTTCGGGAACGGTATGGCGCGGGGCCGTGCGTACTTGTGATGCCAACTCTCCTGCCAATTGTTCGGCAACGGCAGTTCGGCCGCCGGGGCGACACCGGCGATCGATCCGGTTGTGCCGATGAGGAGCAGGAGCGCCGCCGCGCACCGAGTGGCCTTTCGGCCTGCACCAGGCGGATCAGGTAACCTTGTCATGCCGGTATTAATCGATCGCCAGCGTTGACATCGCGTTAAATGGCGCCGCCCCGCGTGCGTGTATTTGACGCTGTAGTTGCAGTTGTGTTGAGCCAAGACGCAGCGAGCATCGGGTGTGCGCCGGCCGATCCATTTGTGGTTAAAGGATCGTCAAGGCTTCACCGCCGGCGCCACCGCGATGATCGGCGCCTTCATCTTTTTGCGGCGGCTGCGTGTCTCGCCGGACGCGGCGTTTTCGGTCGACGACTGGACCGCGTTCGTGGTCTTCATCACCGTGATCGGCGGCCTCGGCCGCATCGAAGGACCGATCGTCGGCACCGCTGCCTCGATCGCGCGTTCGATGGCGCGGCGACAATTTTAGCCTCCGTCCTCCGACGCGGACGGCCGCAGCACGAGCTATTCGCTTGCGCAAAGCGAATGATAATAAGACCTATGCGACGCCGGCGCGCCCGATGGCCACGTAGCGGAATCCGGCGCGGCGCATTTCTTCGACGCGATAAACGTTGCGCAGATCGACGATGACCGGCCGCGCCATGATGTTTTTGAGCCGCGCCAGATCGAGCGCACGGAACTGCTCCCACTCGGTGGCGATCACCAGCGCCTCGGCGCGTTCGGCGGCCGCATAGGCGCCGCCGCAAAAGGTCACCGTCGGCAGCTGCGCCTTGAGCTGCTCCATGCCGGCCGGATCGTAGGCGCGCACCGCGGCGCCGAGCTCCTGTAGCGCCTCGATCAGCGGGATTGCCGGCGAATCGCGGGTGTCGTCGGTGTTCGGCTTGAAGGCGAGCCCGAGCACGGCGACGGTCTTGCCGCGCACCGAGCCATCGAGCGCGGCCACCACCTTGCCGGCCATGGCGCGCTTGCGCTCCTCGTTGACGGCCGCGACCGTCTCGATGATGCGCAGTTGCGCGCCGTGCTCATGCGCGGTCTTGATCAGCGCCCGCGCGTCCTTGGGCAGACATGAGCCGCCGAAGCCCGGACCGGGATGCAAGAATTTACCACCGATGCGGTTGTCCAGGCCGATGCCGCGCGCCACGTCCTGCACGTCGGCACCGACGCATTCGCACAGATCGGCAATTTCGTTGATGAGGCCGATTTTAGCCGCCAAAAACGCGTTGGCCGCATATTTGATCAGCTCGGCGGTGCGTCGGCCGACATAGAGGATCGGCGCGGCGTTGAGGTAAAGCGGCCGGTAGATTTCGGCGAGCACGGTGCGCGCCCGTAAATCGTCGCTGCCGATCAGGATGCGGTCGGGATGCTTGAAGTCGTAGACCGCCGCGCCCTCGCGCATGAATTCCGGGTTGGACGCGACCGCAATCTCGGCGTCGGGCCGCGCTTCGCGCAGCATGCGCACGATTTCGTCGCCGGTCCCGATCGGCACGGTCGACTTGGTGACGAGGACGGCGGTAGCGCAGAGAAGCGGCGCGATCTCGCGCACGGCGGCGAAGATGTAGCTCAGATCGGCGTGACCGTCGCCGCGGCGCGATGGCGTGCCGACGGCAAGGAACACGACATCGGCCTCGCCGATGCGCGCACTATCGCTGGTGAACTCGAGCCGGCCCTGGCGAAGATTGGCCGCCACCATGTCGGCCAACCCAGGCTCGTAGATCGGCAGTTCGCCGTTATTGAGCGCGGCGATGCGGCGGCGGTCCTTGTCGATGCAGGTGACGTGATGGCCGAAATCGGCGAAGCAGGCGCCGGACACGAGCCCAACATATCCGACGCCGATCATGCTCACGCGCATCGTACCAGCCTCCGTCGCAATTCAGAGCACATCGATCGCGGGCGTGGACGCGCGATCGCTTTCGCCATGTTTATTCCTGCCGCCGCTACGTAGCAGCGAAAGCCAACGGCGTCCAAACAGGACCAGAACCAGCACGCCGTAGACGAGGCCGCCGACCAGCGCCACGATCAGGAGTTCCGACAGGTCGCGGAATCGCGGCAGCGAGCCCAGCAATGACCTGGCGAGCGGCGCTGTGACAAGCAACGCGACGGCGAGCCCGATCCCGGCCAGCGCCAGCCTGCCAAGCGAGGCTTTCAACTCCGCGTCGGCGGCGATGAAGCCTGAGCGCGCCGCAAGCCATAGCACCAGCACAAAATTGATCCAGGCTCCGATCGAGGTGGCGAGCGCGAGCCCGACCTGCGCCAACGGCCCCATCAGCAGGATCTTGAACACGATGTTGACCGCGGTGCCGGTCAGCGCCGCCTTGACCGGCGTCGCGGTGTCGCCGCGGGCGAGGAACGGCGCCACCACGCTGCGGATGAGCACGAACGGAATGAGCCCGATGGTGTAGGCCATCAGCGTCATCGCCGCGGCGTGCGCGTCGCCCGCGGTGAATCTGCCGCGCAGGAACAGGCCGCGCATGATCAGATCGGGCACCGCCAGAAACGCTACGATGCACGGCACGCCGAGCAATAGCGCAAACTCGATGGCGCGATTTTGCGCCGAGCGCGCGCCGGCCGCATCGCCGGCGGCCAGCCGGTGGGTCATCTCCGGCAGCAGCACCGTGCCGACCGCAATGCCGATGACGCCGATCGGCAGTTGATCGATGCGGTCGGCGTAATACAAAGCCGAGATGGCGCCGGCCGAGAGGAAGCTGGCGATGATGGTGTCGGCGAACAGCGCGAGCTGCGTGCCGGCCGAGCCGATCGTCGCCGGAACGAGCGCTTTGAAGAAGCGGCGCACGTCGTCGTCGAAACGGAGCGCGCGAAACGAGGTCATGACGCCGCTGCGCAGCGCGGCGCCGCCGACCACGAGCGCCTGCAGCACGCCGGAAATCAGCACGCCCCAGGCCGCCGCGTAGCCGGCGCCCGGGAAATACACGACGAGCGCCAATGTCGCGATCATGGCGAGGTTCAAGAGGATCGGCGCCGCCGCCGCGGCGGCAAAGCGGTGCAGCGCGTTGAGCATGCCGCCCCACAAGGTCACGAGCGTAATGAGCAACAGATACGGAAACGTGATGCGCGTCAGCGACACGGCGAGCGCAAACTGCTGCGGCTCGCGCGAAAAACCCGGCGCCAGCATCGCGATGACTTGCGGCGTGAACACCAGCGCGAGGACGAGCAGGACCGCCTGCGACTCGATCAAGAGCGTAAAGATACGGTCGCCGAATTTTTGCGCGGCCTCGGGCCCGCCCTGGGCGCGGATGCGCGCGTAGGCCGGAATGAACGCGGCATTGAATGCGCCCTCGGCAAAGATGGCGCGGAAATGGTTCGGCAGGCGGAAGGCGACGAAGAACGCATCGGCGACCGGCCCGGCGCCGAGGATCGCCGCCAGCATCACGTCGCGGAAGAAGCCCGTGAGCCGGGATAAGAGCGTATAACCGCCGACGGTGAGGATTTTGCCGATCATGCGCCTTTAGTAGCTCACCCACCCGTGGGGGGCGAGAGCATCAGGGCACTAACTCGCCAGCGCGCGCCGGACCGCGGCGATGATGCGATCCTGCACCGGCGGCTCGAGATACGCGTGCATCGGCAGGCTGATCACTTCGTCGCACAGCCGCTCGGTAACCGGGGTTCCACCGTCGACGAGCGGAAAGCTGCGATACGCTTGCTGCCGATGCAGCGGCTTGGCGTAATAGATCGCAGTCGGGATGCCCTGGCTTTTGAGCGCCGCCGCGAGGCCGTCGCGCCGCCCGGGCTTGAGCCGGATCGTGTATTGCGCCCACACCGAGGTCGACTCGTTGCCGACCCGCGGCACCGTGGCAACCTCGGCGAGGCCGGCGCCGTAGCGCGCCGCGATCCGGTCGCGCGCGGCGATCTCGTCGGGAAAGACTTTCAGCTTCTCCAACAGCACCGCCGCCTGGATCGAATCGAGCCGGCCGGTAATGCCGATGCGCGCCGCGTCGTATTTGTCGACGCCCTCGCCATGCACGCGCAAACTTTTGATCCGCGCGGCGAGCGCGTCGTCGTCGGTGAAAACCGCGCCGCCGTCGCCATAGCAGCCGAGCGGCTTTGCGGGGAAAAAGCTGGTCGCCGTCGCGGTCGCGAACGTGCCGAGCCTGCGGCCCCGATAGGCCGCGCCGAACGCCTGCGCGGCGTCGTCGAGCACGGCGAGGCCGTGCTCGGCGGCCACCGCGGCAATGGCGTCGTGATCGGCGGGCAGGCCGAACAGATCGACCGGAATGACCGCTCTCGGCTTGAGCCCAAGCCGCTTCGCGGTAGCCACCGCGCGCCGCAAGCTGTCGGGATCGAGGTTGAACGTCTCGGCCTGCACGTCGGCGAAGATCGGCGTGGCGCCGAGGAGCGCCACCATTTCGGCGGTGGCGCAAAACGTGAAATCCGGGCAGATCACCGCGTCGCCCGGGCCGATGCCCCAGGCCATCAGGATCAAAAGCAGGGCGTCGGTACCGCTCGCGCAGGCAACGACGTGGCGCGCGCCGGCGAACGCAGCGAGTTCGGCCTCGAGCGCACGCACCTCGGGTCCCTGGATGAACTGGCAGTGCGCCAGCACGCGGCCGATCGCGTCGTCGATGGCGCGGCCCAGCCGGCGGCGTTGCGCGCCGACGTCGATGAACGGAATCGGCCGGTCGTCGAGGCGGGCGTGTTGATTCATCGTTCGTGGTTCAGCCGGCGACGCGCCGCGGCCCTTTGCGCGGCGCCGCGGCCTGCGGCGCGCGGGCATCGAGGCAGCGGATCGCGACTTCGAGACTGGCAACCGCTTCCTCGCCGGTGACGGCCGGACGCTCGCCGCTGCGCACTGCATCGACGAAAGCGACCAGTTCGGAGCGCAATGGCTCGGCATAGCCGACCGACAGATGCCGCATCGAATAGCTGCCGTCCGGCTGGAAGCCGAAGCACTCGGTGACCTGCAGCGTCAAGAGATCGGCGATCAGATACTTGTCGCGGGTGGCGACATGGACGTTGCGCGCCTTGAACGGCGTCAGCCAGTTGGTGTTGATGTGGGCGAGCACGCCGGAGGCGGTGCGGAATTGCAACAGCGCGATGTCTTCGCGCTCGGCCACCGCGCTCGACATTTGCGGCTGAATGTCCACGATCTCGGATTCGGTGAACCAGCGGATCAGGTCGATGTCGTGGACGCCGAGATCGATGACGACGCCGACATTGGACATGCGCGGCGGGAACGGGCCGACCCGCGTGATGGCGATCGACAGGATGTCCTGGTCCTTGATGGCGCGCTTGATCGACTGCACCGCCGGATTGAAGCGCTCGACATGGCCGACCATGAGCGTGACGCCGGCGCGGCGCGCCGCCGCAACGATGGCGCGGCTTTCCTCGATGGTCGAAGCGATCGGCTTCTCGACCAGCACATGGACGCCGGCTTTAATGCATTGCAGAGCGATGTCGTGGTGCAGGTGCGTGGGCGCCGCGATGGTCGCGGCATCGACGCCGCAGGCGAGCAGCGCCGTGGCATCGGCAACGGCGCCGCAATTGAGCGTGCCGGCGACGAAATCGCGCTGCTTGCGGTCGGGATCGGCGACCGCGATCAGTTCGACGCCGGCCATGTCGGAGAGCACCCGCGCATGGTTGCTGCCCATGACGCCGACACCGATGACGCCTACCCGTAGCCTGCCGTTCCCCGCCACTGCGACACCCTCACCCTTGCGCGTGGGGCCCCCCTGCCCGCCTGCGCCAGCCGGTCCTTCCCTAGCACGGCCTGCGCCAACTGGCGACCTTCCCCGTGAGCGAACGCGAACACATTTTGCAGCCGAGGCTTACAGCGGTTCCGTGGCGGAACATAGCCGAAACATTAACGGTCCGTTTACGCGGCGACGGCGCCGATTTTGCCAGCGAACGCACGTTGCGCGGGCAGGACGGCGGCGCGGTTCAAGACCGATGGTAATCGTCCTCGAAGCGCACGATGTCGTCCTCGCCGAGATACGAGCCGGTCTGCACCTCGATCACTTCGAGATCGATCTTGCCGGGATTCTCCAGGCGATGCCGCGCCCCGCTCGGAACGTAGATCGACTCGTTTTCATGCAAAACCTTCAGCTCCTCGCCGATGGTGA
>JASHQS010000196.1 GCA_030038995.1 Xanthobacteraceae bacterium | reverse complement strand
AGCGGCGCCTTTGCGCCGGCGCTGATGCCGACGCTGCCGACCGTGGCGCAAACCTTCGCCGGCATGCTCGCTGACGGCAGCATGCTGCACCATGCGGCGGCGACGCTCGCCCGCGTGCTGCTCGGCTTTTCGTTCGCGGTTGCGGCCGGGCTGATCGTCGGCGTGCTGATGGGCCGCTTCCGCCCGGTCGAGCACTTCGTGCTGCCGCTCGCCAGCGCGCTGATGCCGATCCCGTCGCTCGCCTGGATTCCGGTGTTCATCCTGTGGTTCGGCCTCGGCAACACGGTGACGATCCTGATCGTGTTCTACGCCGCGTTGTTCCCGATGCTGCTCAACACCTGGTCCGGCGTGCGCTCGGTCAATCCGATCTGGCTGCGTGCGGCGGGCGCCATGGGCGCCACCGAGCGCAAACTGTTCTGGAAGGTGATCGTGCCCGGCGCGTCACCTTTCATCATTGCCGGCCTGCGGCAGTCGTTCCTGCGCGCCTGGATCGCGGTGATCGGTGCCGAGATGCTGGCGGCCTCCGATTGGGGCCTGGGCTGGGTGATCTTCGACGCCAAGCAATTCCTCAACGCCGACGTGATGCTGGCCTCGATCGTGGTGATCGGGCTGATCGGCTTTGCCACCGAGCGCCTGGTGTTCGGCTCGCTCGAGCGCGCCACCATCTACCGCTGGGGCATGGCGCGCGTGGGGAAGGGGTGATTGAAAGCGTTTGCCGGGCGCAGCGCGGCACGAAGTGGTGCGCTGCAGACCCGGGATCGTTACAAACACCGCGTCTGCGACGGTCCCGGATCAGCGGTGCACCGCTTCGCTGCGCTACGCGCTGCACCGCATCCGGGAAATGCGAGCAGCTCACTCCGCCTTCAAGTTCGCCTGCTCGATGATGGCGCGGTAGCGCGCGATGTCAGTGCGGACGAAGGCGTCGAATTGCGGGATCGACAGGGCCTCGACCGTGGCGCCGGTCGCTTCGAGTTTTTTCTTGATGGCGGGTTCGAGGATGATCCGGTTGATCGCGGCGTTGAGCTGCGTGGCGATGTGCTTCGGCAGGCCGCGTGGCGCGAAGAAGCCGACCCAGAGCGTGAAGTCGAAATTGGCGATGCCGGTCGCTTCGGCGACGGTCGGAGTGTCGGGCGTCAGCGCCGCGCGCTTTTTGCTCGACACCGCAAGCAGTTTGACTCTGCCGCCCTGCACCAGCGGCATGCCGCTCGCGTAGGCCGGAAAATACCAATCGACCTGGCCGCCGGCGATGTCGTTCAGTGCCGGGCCGGCGCCCTTGTAGGGCACGTGCACGAGTTTCGGATCGAGTTTCAGCTTCAACAATTCACCGGCGAGATGGCTCGGCGTGCCGACGCCGGCGGAGGCGAAATTCATCGGCGTCTTGGCGCGCAGCGCCGCCACCCATTGCGCCGCGGTCGAATACGGCGAGTGCGGCGGCACCACCAGCGCCAGCGGCATGACGCCGGCGAGCGCGATCGGCGTCAAATCCGTAAGCGCGTCGTAGCCGACGTTTTTCATGAAATAGGGATTGATGGCGATCTCGGGCGTTTGTCCGACCGCCAAGGTGTAGCCGTCGGGCGCTGCGTTGACGACGTCGCGGGCGCCGATCGTGCCGCCGGCACCGGAGTGGTTCTCGACCACGACGGATTGCTTGAGCTCGACGGAGAGCTGATTGCCGATGATGCGGCCCAAAATGTCGCCGGCGCCGCCGGGCGGGAAATTGACGATGAGGCGGATCGGCCGGCTCGGATAGGTCTGCGCGCGCGCCGCAAGGGGTGCGGCAATTCCCAGCGCGATCACCGCAGCCGCAAGGCCGCTAACGTTGATGATCCTACGCACGATGGCGCTCTCCCGTTTCCCCGACTGGCTCGCTGCGGCGGCTTCTGGCACAAACCGGCGTCTGCCGGCACCGCGTGCCTTTATGGAAACGCGCATGGTAGGCGAGAGGAAGCGATCGAGGAAGCGTCCAAGGAAACCGCGATGCCCCATATCGAGGCGCGCGACATCTCGCTGGTCTACGACACGCCGGGCGGCGCCGTGCCGGGCGTGCGTGGCGTCAGCTTCGCCATCGAGGCCTCGGAATTCCTCTGCATCGTCGGTCCGAGCGGCTGCGGCAAATCAACGCTGCTCAACATCATCGCCGGCTTTCTCACGCCGAGCGCCGGCGAAATTCGCGTCGCCGGCCAGCCGGTGCGCGGCTACGGCATGGACCGCGGCGTGGTGTTTCAGGATTTCGCCCAACTGTTTCCGTGGCGCACCGCGCTCGGCAACGTCGCCTTCGGCCTGGAAATGAAGGGAGTGGCCAAGGCCGAGCGCGAGCGCATCGCGCTCGAGCAATTGCGCCTGGTCAAGCTCGAAAACTTCGCCCGCTCCTATCCGCATCATCTCTCCGGCGGCATGCAGCAGCGGGTCGCGATCGCCCGCGCGCTGGCCTACGATCCGGCAGTGCTGTTGATGGACGAGCCGTTCGCTGCCCTGGATGCGCTGACGCGCGACGACATGCAGCGGCTCCTTGCCGAGGTCTGGCGCACCACGCAAAAGACGGTGATCTACGTGACCCACAACGTCGCCGAAGCCGTTTACCTCGCCGACCGCGTCCTGGTGATGACGCCGCATCCGGGCACGGTGAAGACCGAGATCAAGATCCGGCTGCCGCGGCCGCGCGACCCGTTGAGCGTCGAATTCTTGGAGCAACAAAAAGAGCTGCTGCGCCTGCTCGGGCATGAGCCGGGGGCGCAATAGCTCCGCCGATGGTGAAGCAAGGAAATGACTGGACCGCTTTTCAGCGCGTCGCGTGTCGCCGTCGATCGCAATGGCTGCAAAAAGTTGCGAAAGGATTATTCTGTCAAGGGTTTTCAACCGCCGAAGGCGGCGCATCGGGGCACCCCATCGCGCTTTAGCGCGATGGGGACCCCGCGCGCCCTTGACAGAATAATCCTTTCGAAACACAGGACAGCCATTGCGATCGACGGCTTTCTCTGATCGACAACAAAACGGCCCGAAGCAGCCCGTCTGGAAAGTGCATGTTGCTCCATGCTTTAGTCGCACGATGCAGCATCGTTTAGGATACGGGACTTGCGAAGAAAGCCTGGAGGACGCCCATGACCAAGCAATCGCTCTTCACCCGCCGGCGCACGCTCGCGGCAACCGGCGCCGGCCTGCTCGCCGCCGGGCTTGGCGCGCCGCGCCGCGCTGTGGCGGCGGCCGAAACCATCCGCCAGGGCTACCAGACCAACATCTGGGGCATGCCGACCTATTACCTGATCAAGTCCGGCTATCTGCAGAAGCACGGCTTGACGGTCGAGGAATACGCCGTGCCGTCCGGCAACATCACCATGCAGCAGATGGTGGCGCGGCAGGTCGATCTCGGCACCTATGCGGGCCC
>JASHQS010000195.1 GCA_030038995.1 Xanthobacteraceae bacterium | reverse complement strand
GAAAGGCAAGCCATCATGGATACCCAGACGAAGCCAAAAACTTTCGACATCGGGCCGGCGCCGGCGCCGATCGATCCGGGCGTCCGCATCGGCCATGTGCATCTCAAAGTCGCCGATCTCGAACGCGCGCTGGCGTTCTATTGCGGCGTGCTCGGGTTCGAGCTGACCCAGCGCCTGCAGGGCGCGGCGTTCATTTCGGCCGGCGGTTACCATCACCACATTGGGCTCAATACCTGGGAAAGCCGCGGCGGCACGCCGCCGCAGCTCGGCACGACGGGGCTTTATCACCTCGCGATTCTCTATCCGACCCGGGCCAAACTCGCCGACGCGCTGCGCCGGCTGATCGAGGCCGATATTCCGCTCGAAGGCGCTTCCGACCACGGGGTGAGCGAAGCGCTCTATCTGCGCGACCCCGACGACAACGGCGTCGAGCTTTATTGGGATCGGCCGCAAGAGCGTTGGCCGCGCACCGCCGACGGCAAGCTCGCCATGGTCACCGAACGGCTCGACTTGCGTGATTTGTTGGGCGAGCTGGAAAGGGCGCGATCATAAGGCGACAAACCGCCGCTGCGTTTGCCGCCGCTAAAAACCCTGGCCGGGCGCGGCGGCGTGAATGGCGAGCGCGTGGATGCCGCCGGCAAGCTCGGCCGCGAGTGCGGCGTTAATCATGCGGTGCCGCTCCACCCGGCTCTTTCCGCGGAACGCATCCGACACGATATAAACCCGGAAATGAGTCTCGCCACCCGGGCGGTGTCCAGCATGGCCTTCATGTCGGTGCGATTCGTCCTCCACGCGCAGGCTCTCGGGGGCGAAAGCCTTGCGCAACTTTTCCGTGATGATATCGCGCGTTGCCATGGCGGGCAGCGTTAGCCGGCGCCCATCGCAGGCGTCAACCGTCAAGGCTGCAAACCATGGCCGCGACGCGCGCATTTGCCGCCTGTCAAGTCTTGCGGCGCAGCCGAGTGCGCCCGCATAATCGAGATCGATGACGACGAATTCACCGCTGTTCGACCGCATCCGGGTCAAGCCCGACCGCGACCGGCGGCTGCGCGCGGAGTTGCCCGGTTGCCAGTGGCCGGGCTGCGGTGAGCCGGCCACCCACCGGGCGCCGAAGGGCCGCCTGCGCGCCAGCGAATATTGGCGGTTCTGCCTCGAACACGTGCGCGAATACAACAATTCCTACAATTTCTTCGCCGGCATGAGCGACGACGCCATCGCCAAATACCAGAAGGAAGACGTCACCGGCCACCGTCCGACCTGGAAGATGGGCTCATTGGGCGGCCAGCGCAGCCGGGCGGGCCGCGCCGGTTTCCGTGGCACCGGCTGGGCGGCCGAGGACCCGTTCGACTTGTTCGGCGACGGTCATGCCAGCCGTGCAAAGCCGGTATCCGAGGGACGCAGGATTCTCAATGCCCAGCGGCGCGCCCTCGATACGCTTGGCCTTGAAGCCGATGCCTCGCGAACCGATATCAAGAAGCGGTTCAAAATGCTGGTAAAACGGCATCATCCCGACGCCAATGGCGGGGACCGCGGTTCTGAGGACCGGCTGCGGGATATCATCGCGGCGTACAATTACCTGAAGGCCGCCGGTTTTTGCTGAGCCTTTCGTCGTCCGAGGAGGGGGCTGTCGTTTGGCGCGATTGCCCGGTAACGTCATCTCGTACAGGTTTTCGCATCGGCGGCTGCCATGCAAAACCGCAAGCGAGCCGTGGAGTTTCCCCGGTGGGCGGTGGCTTTCGCAGCGCCGAGCCTTTCTGCTAGATGTACGGCGCAATTCGACCGCCGGCTGCCGGCCACCCGCATCGCGCCCCGCAAGCGACGGGAGCGCAAGCGGGTCGCCGCGAGGTTGCTGCGGTCACGGAGGAGCGATGACTCTCGCAACAGAAACGCAATCCGGCCTGCCGGATATGAAAGTGTCGATCCGCCAACTGTTCGGCATCGACAGCGATCTCGAAGTGCCGGCCTATTCGGAGCCGGACGAGTACGTCCCCGACATCGATCCGGATTACCGCTTCGATAAGCCGACCACGCTCGCCATCCTCGCCGGCTTCGCCCGCAACCGCCGCGTCATCGTCACCGGCTACCACGGCACCGGCAAGTCGACCCACATCGAGCAGGTGGCGGCGCGGCTCAACTGGCCGTTGGTGCGGGTCAATCTCGACAGCCATATCAGCCGCATCGATCTGATCGGCAAGGATGCCATCGTGATCCGCGACGGCATGCAGGTCACCGAGTTCCGCGACGGCATTCTGCCCTGGGCGCTGCAGAACAACGTCGCCATCTGTTTCGACGAATACGACGCCGGCCGCCCCGACGTGATGTTCGTGATCCAGCGCGTGCTGGAATCGTCCGGGCGGCTGACGCTGCTCGACCAGAACAAGGTGATCAAGCCGCATCCGTCGTTCCGGCTGTTCGCCACCGCCAATACCGTCGGTCTCGGCGATACGTCGGGCCTCTACCACGGCACGCAGCAGATCAACCAAGGCCAGATGGACCGCTGGTCGATCGTCACCACGCTCAATTATCTGCCGCACGACAACGAAGTCGACATCGTGCTCGCCAAGGCGAGGCATTACCGCAGCGCGGCAGGCCGCGACATCGTCGCCAAGATGGTGCGCGTCGCCGATCTGACCCGCAACGCCTTCATGAACGGCGACCTCTCCACGGTGATGAGCCCGCGCACGGTGATCACCTGGGCCGAGAACGCGGAAATCTTCGGCGATATCGGTTTTGCGTTCCGGCTCACCTTCGTCAACAAGTGCGACGAATTGGAGCGGCCGCTGGTCGCCGAGTTCTATCAGCGTTGCTTCGGTCAGGAATTGCCGGAGAGCGCGGTGAACGTGGCGCTGAGTTAGAAAGGGTCGTCCCCGCGAAAGCGCATAGGCGCTAACATAGCTTTGTTTCCCGGGCGCAGCGCAGCACGAAGCGCAGCGAAGTGGTGCGCTGCAGACCCGGGATCGTAACAAGTTGCGGAGTCTGGGACGGTCCCGGATCAGCGGTGCACCGCTTCGCGCTGCACCGCATCCGGGAAACAGAGGCCGATGTTAGCGCCTATGCGCGAAAGCGGGGACCCATAACCCCAGTGACGAGATTGTTTTGCAAGTCCTGTGAATATGGATTGCGGGTTCCTCGCTTCGCTCGGCCCCGGAATGACGGTTGAAAATGTCCTCCAACATCAAGCCCAAGCCCGCCGTAAAGGACGCACCGACCGAGCCGTTCAAGCGCGCGGTCGGCGTCTGCCTGCGCGCCATTGCTGGCAAAGGCGATCTCGAAGTGTCGTTCGCGGCCGAGCGGCCCGGCCTCGCCGGCGGCAAGGCGCGCTTGCCCGAGCCGCCGCGCCGGCTCAACGAGCGCGAGGCCGCCATCGTGCGCGGCCACGCCGATTCGATCGCGCTCAAGTTCGCCTGCCACGATCCGGCGGTGCATCGCAAGCTCGCGCCCGGCGGCCAGCAGGCGCGTGCGGTATTCGAAGCCATCGAACAAGCGCGGGTCGAGGCGATCGGGGCGCGACGCATGGGCGGCGTCGCCAAAAACCTCGCCGCCATGCTCGACGACCGTTTTCATCGCGGCAAGTTCGACGAGATCACCGACCGCGCCGACGCCCCGATCGAGGACGCGCTGGCGATGCTGGTGCGCGAGCGCCTCACCGGCCAGACGCCGCCGGCCGCGGCGCGCAAGTTGGTCGATCTGTGGCGTCCGCTGATCGAGGATCGCGCCGGCAAAAATCTCGACCGCTTGGAGCGCGTGCTGACCGACCAGCGCCGCTTCGGCGACGTCGTACACGATCTGCTCGATTGCCTCGATATGGGCGAGGATCGCTCCAGCGAGGCCGACGAGGACGAAGGCGAAGAAGGCGACGAAGACAGCCGCAACGATGAGCAGGGCGAGGACGGCGACGCAGCCGATTCCGCCGATGCCGAGCGCATGAGCATGGAGGCCGAAGCCTCCGCCGACGAACTGCCCGACAGCGCCTCGGAGGCGGTCGATGCGCCGGCGGCCGAGATGGCCGACGACGCCGAGATGGGCGATTCGGAGACGGCGGCCGAACCATGGCGGCCGCGCCATCGTGCCAACGAGCCGCGCGGGCCGGACTACCGGCCGTTCACCGCAAAGTTCGACGAGGTGATCGGGGCCGAGGATTTGTGCGAGCCCGAAGAACTCGACCGGCTGCGCGGCTATCTCGACAAGCAGCTGTCGCATCTGCAAGGCGTAGTGGCGCGGCTGGCGAACCGGCTGCAGCGGCTCCTCTTGGCGCAGCAGAACCGCGCCTGGGAATTCGATCTCGAGGAGGGGCTCCTTGATCCGGCGCGGCTGTCGCGCGTCGTCGTCGATCCGATGCATCCGCTGTCGTTCAAGCGCGAAAAGGACACCGATTTCCGCGACACCGTGGTGACGCTGGTCCTGGACAATTCGGGGTCGATGCGCGGCCGGCCGATCACCGTCGCCGCGACCTGCGCCGATATTCTGGCCCGCACGCTCGAGCGCTGCGGCGTCAAGGTCGAGATTCTCGGCTTCACCACGCGGGCCTGGAAGGGTGGCCAGTCGCGCGAGGCGTGGCTCGCCTCCGGCAAGCCGGCCAATCCCGGCCGGCTCAACGATCTGCGCCACATCATCTACAAGTCGGCCGACGCGCCGTGGCGGCGGTCGCGCAAGAATCTCGGGCTGATGATGCGCGAGGGCTTGCTCAAGGAAAACATCGATGGCGAGGCGCTGGATTGGGCGCACCGGCGCCTGCTGGCGCGGACGGAAACGCGGAAAATCCTGATGATGATCTCGGACGGCGCGCCGGTCGACGACTCGACGCTGTCGGTCAATCCCGGCAATTATCTGGAGCGCCACCTGCGCTGGGTGATCGAGGACATCGAAACCCGCTCGCCGGTCGAGTTGATCGCCATCGGCATCGGCCACGACGTGACGCGCTATTACCGCCGCGCCGTCACCATCGTCGACGCCGAAGAGCTCGGCGGCGTCATGACCGAAAAACTCGCCGAGCTGTTCGCCGAACAGCCGGCCGAGGAGCACGCCGCGCGACCGTCCCGGCCGTCCCGGCCGCGGCGGCTGCACGCTTAGATTCGCGCTGGTTCAGTTGAACATTCAGCCGCGGTTCCGTTGCGCCGTTGGTCCGTATATAAGGCGGCCACATGTCGAAAGACCTAAACCCGGAGAAAGCGCTGATCTTTCGTATTGTTCACCGGAACAATATGCCTGACGTGCTCGCACGCGGATGTCATTGCAGGAGTGCAACCAAGGGCAGGCCATTCACACAAATCGGAAATCTGGAGCTAATTTCGAGGCGAGATATCAGAGCGGTTCCGTGCGCCCCGGGCGGCACCCTAAGCGACTACGTTCCGTTCTATTTTACGCCCTACAGTCCGATGCTTTACAACATCAAGACCGGGCACAATGGGATACAAAAACGTGCAGTTGAAGAAATCGTCATCCTCATCTCTTCGTTACATACCCTGAAGAAGCTCGGCATCCCGTTTGTCTTCTCGGACAGGCACGCATATCTGAAAACGGCACTGTTCTCGGATAATCTTGCCGACCTGGATCGGATCATCTGGCCAACTCTTCAGGCCCGTAGCTTTCGGAAGGACGATCTCGACAGGTTCGAGAAATATCAGGCGGAAGCCCTGATCCACAGGCACATGCCGCTTACCGCACTACATGGCATAGTCTGCTACAATGATTCGGTAAGAGCCGACATGCAGGCCGCTGCCGATGAGCGCAACGTGACCGTGAAAATCCTCGCGCAACCGAATTGGTACCTCTGATGATAAACTTTACGGAAGGGAACCTTCTGGAAGCCGATGCGGATGCATTGGTGAACACCGTGAACACCGTTGGTGTCATGGGGAAGGGCATCGCATTGATGTTCAAGGAGGCCTTCCCGGAGAATTTCAAGGCCTATGAAAAAGCATGCAAAGAGAAACGTGTGCGGCTGGGTGAAATGTTTGTGACTGAGCGCGAGGATCTTCTAGGACCGAAATGGATAATCAATTTTCCAACTAAGGGGCACTGGAAATATCCGTCACAGATAAAGTGGATCGAAGACGGCTTGAAAAACCTAGTGCGTGTGATTGAGGAAAGGAAGATAAAATCAATTGCCATTCCGCCACTTGGAAGCGGAAACGGTGGTCTCAAATGGACTGAGGTTCGCCCCCTGATCGAGAAGATTCTTGGGCCGCTTAAGGCCGTAGAAGTGATTGTCTATGAACCAACGGCTAAGTACCAGAATGTGGCAAAACGGGCTGGCGTTGAGGAGTTGACGGTGCCCCGGGCGCTTATCGCTGAAATGGTGAGGCGTTATTCGATCCTGGGAATCGAATGCTCCCTGCTTGAGGTCCAGAAGCTTGGTTATTTCTTGGAGCGCATTGTGAATGCGCTCAACCTGGATAACAAGTTCAAGTTCGAATTTGGCGCCAACAAATTTGGTCCGTACTCAAACAAACTCAATCATCTACTGAACGGCCTGGATGGTAGCTACTTGCATTGCGATAAACGCATCGCCGATGCTGGGCCATTCGAGCCTATTCAGTTTGATGATGCGAAAAAGGACAAGATTACCGCGTTCCTCACGACCTCAAAAGCGAAGGTCTATGGTCCGGCATTGGAGGCGACCACCACACTTATTGACGGCTTAGAGTCGCCGTTCGGGATGGAGCTTCTTTCAACGGTTGATTGGCTGATCGACCATGAAGGAGTGCAGTCAGAAGTTAAAGCAGTGCGTGAAGCGTTAGCCAATTGGCCCGGCGATGAAGGCAAGGCGGCCGCACGGAAACTTGAGCTATTCGATGAACGTGTGATTGCGATCGCCCTTCAATGCCTGTCCGAATCAAAGCTGAATGCGGAAAATCCGATTGCCTAACGGGCCAGCTAGGGATCGCAAGGAATTAGAGCATGTTCCGCTCATCTTGAAGCAATCCTCCCCGTCATGCGCGGGCTTGACCCGCGCATCCATGCTGAGCTGTCGCGATTGAAGGCATTGTCGCATGGCCGCGGAAGCGGTTCTGCCGCATGGATTGCCGGGTCAAGCCCGGCAATGACGAGTGGAAAATTCGAGTCGATTCGAACGGAATTTGCTCTAGCCCGCAAGGCAGCAAATAGCCGGTGAAAGCCGTAAAAGCCGGGACGTCCAAGGCTGATTAAATAACTGGACTTTTCACACCATGCGCCGTTCCGGCGTCGGCGTGAAGAAGACAAACAAATTGGCGACGACGATGGTGCCGGCCAGGAACAGAAACACGACGCTCAGTCCGTAATGGTCGGCGAGGATGCCGCCGCTCACCGGACCGATCGCGGCGCCGAGCGCTTGGCTGCCGAACATGATGCCGATGCTGGTGCCGCCCTGGCGCGCCGGCGTGGCGTCCAGCAGCCACGCCTGCAG
>JASHQS010000194.1 GCA_030038995.1 Xanthobacteraceae bacterium | reverse complement strand
CAACATTGGCGAACGGCTGGCCGGTTCTGGCGAGCGCCATGGTCAACGCGTCCACCGACTTGTCGATGGCATCGGCATCGAACGCATCGCCCGTCTTGGTCAGCACATTCGAGCGGAACGCCACCCCGTCGACCGTCTTCATGTGCGATTGCAGATCAACTTTGCCGAAGCGGTAGAACGGGCCCTCATCGATGGCGAAGGTGAGCACGACGCCTTGCTCGCTCGGCTCGTAGCTTGCCGCCGAGCGCACGCGCGCGTCGGCATAGCCGTGGGCGCGATAGAAGCGGCGAAGGAGGTCGCAGTCGTTCTCGATCTTGTCGGCGTCGTAGATGTCGTTGTCGAGCAAAAAGCTGAGAAAGTTGGTCTTGCCGGTCTTGATCACGCCGGTAAGCTTGTTGGCCGCAAAGGCGTTGTTGCCGGTAAAGCGGATCTTGCGCACCGCGAGCTTGTCGCCCTCCTTGATCTGGAACACGAGATCGACGCGGTTGTTCTTGGCATCGATGGTCTGCGGGTCGATGCGCACCTGGAAGTAACCGCGCTGCCGGTAGATCGCATCGAGCCGCTGCACGTCGCCCTGCACGATGAAGCGCGACAGCGGCCCACCCGACTTCGATTGCAGGCCTTTTTTCAGATCGGCGTCCTTGACCTTCTTGTTGCCCTCGAAGGCGATCTGCCGAATCAGCCGATTCTCCACGACCTTGACCACGACGCGGGCGCCGTCATGGCTGATCTTGACGTCGGCAAACAGGCCGGTCTGGTAAAGCGCCTTGAGCGCCGCATCGAGCGCGGCGCCGTCGAGCCGGCCGTCGGCCGCGGGGTGGAAGTAGGAGCGGATCGCGGCCGTGCCGACGTGCCGGTTGCCGACGACCGCGATGGCGGAATCGGCGCTACCGGCGGCGGCCGCGGCGGCGCGCGCAGCGCCGGATGCGGCAAACGCGCAAAATCCGCACAGCAAAATGGAAACAACGACGGCAGAAAGCCGGCCGCGCATCCTTGCACCCTGAACTCCCCAAAGCCGGGTGCAATCACACTGCGCCGCGGCGGCGGCAGCATGACGCTTTATGTCGGATTGTGAGGAATTCTTGGGGCGCCCGCCACAATGGTTTATGGCTAACGGCCGGTTGCCACGCGCCCCCCTGAAGGACCGCAGAACAAGGCCGCCGAGGCGACCGCAAAAATGGCATATTTGCCGGTTGCGGCGGCCGCTCGCGCGGCGCAATGTCGAGGACAACGTGGCGGCGCGCACCGCGACACCGCGCTCCCGAGGAAGACACGCACCATGGCCAAGCAGAGGATCAGCTACGTCCCGCTCGACAAGATGGACGCGCGCATGCGCGCCGAGATGGAGCGCTGCCGGCGCGAAGGCACGCCGCGGCCGGAAAGCTCGGCGATCCGCGCCCACGTGCCGGCCTGCTTCTGGTTCTTCGCCGATTCCTGGAACAACATTTATCGCAACGGCATCCTCGCTCACCCGATCAAGGAATTGTGCCGGCTCTATGTGTCGCGCTCGGTGGCTTGCGAATATTGCGGCAACCAGCGCTCGGTGAAGGCGACGACGAGCGGCGCGCTGGTCGAGGAGCAGATGCTCGATCTCCTCAATTTCGAGAAATCGGCCAAATACGACGAACGGCAGAAGGCGGCGCTCGCTTACGCCGAAGCCATCGTCTGGCACCTTGCCACCGACGACGCGTTCTGGGAGCGCATGCACCGGCATTTCAGCGAGCCGGAGCTGGTCGAGCTCGGCTGCATGATCGGGCTTACGCTCGGCCAGCAGAGCTGGCTGCGGCTTCTCGACATCGAGCATCATCAGGTGCTCCCCGGCACCTCGGCGTCGATGGCGCCCGGTTACGAGGATGAAGAGCGGCTGCGAGCAAGCAAAGCGCAACCAGATTACTGGGCGAAGAAGGCGCCGTCCGAGAGTGCGGCGTGAGCACGGCGAGGGCGCTTTCCGGGCCCCCGATACCGGCTACGAATTTGTGTGACTTATATCCGTCACCCTGAGGCGCTCGGCGGGCAGCGCCGACGCTTTGCGCGATGGGGAGCCCTCGCGCGGCCGCCGCAGCATGACGGTGAACTAAAGAGAGCGCGTCGTATCGTCGAACAGTTCCTCGACCGCATAGCGGCGCGGGATGATCTTCATCTCCAGCGCGTAGCTCGACATCAGCTCGAGCGCCGGCTGCACCGCCGCAAAGCCGAACGGCAGCATGTCGATCGCGCCGGGTTTTGGCAGGCCCGCGGCTTTTTTGCTCTCGTGCAGCAGGCGAAAAACTTCGCGCACCGCGCCCGGATTGGACTGCGACAGCGCGGTCTTCACCACCACCATGTGATTGACCGGCACGGTGCCGTATTTCTTGTACCATTCCCTGGCCGCCGCCTCGTGATCGGGGATGACGCTTTTGAGCCGCGGATCGGTCGGCATGACGCCGCCGAAGATCGCCGCGTCGAGCTCGCCGTCGAGCACCATCTTGGTCATGTCCTTGCCCGTGGCGGCGCGGTCGACGCCGGGCGGATCCTTGAACTCGGGAATGTGCGCGTCCTCGAACGTCACCCATCGCACCTTGGCGAGATTGACGCCGTAATCCTTCCACAAAATGCCGCGCAGCCAGCAGCCGGTGGTCTGCGCGAACGAGCGTACGCCGACGCGGCGGCCTTCCAGCGTCTCCGGCGTCACCGCGCCGCGCTCGGAATTGTACAGCATGGTGCCGTGCTGGAAGCGGCCCATCATGGTGGCGGGCACGAGCGTGATCGGCTTGCCGTAGGCTTTGCCCTGCAGGTAGGTGACCAGCGCCATCTCGCTCACGTCGAATTTCTGCTCGCGCACCATCATGGTGAAGGCCTTGTAGACCGGGTTGACCTCGGTGAGGTTCAAGGCCACGCGGTCGGATTTGATCCGGCCGCTCTTGAGCGCCTGGGTCTGCGGATAGGTGCCGAAGCAGGCGCTGACGGTGGCGAGCTTTTCGGCGGTCACGGGGCTCATTGCGCTTACCTCCACGGTTCGCTTGATTCTATGATCTGCGGCGGGGTTTAGCCAGTCTCCGATCTCTTAGTGTCCGATCTGTTATTTGTCAGGGTCCACAGTGCTCATTGTCATCGTCCGCGAAGGCGGACGATCCAGTAGCCGCAGATCAACGAGTTCGCGCCGATGCGTCCGCGACTGCTGGATGCCCCGCTGTCAAACAGAGGCGCTGAAATAGCCTTGCTTCCCGGATGCGGTGCAGCGCGAAGCGGTGCACCGCTGATCCGGGATCGTCTCAGGCTATGCCGGCGCGCACGGCGGTTGCCAAAAGCGGCCGACGATGGGACATTTCGACCAAGCAACCGCCGGCTCATCTTCGCGGCGACCGGTAAGGGAGCGACGCCGACGGCAACTGCATCGAGATCATCGACCTCCATAAGACATAGCCGACCGCCCGAGCGCCGCGCGCAAAAAATAGCAAAAAATAGCAAAAATACGGGAGCACGATTTGTCCGGCCAAAAATTCAGCGGCCGCCGCGAAGACATCCGCCTCGTCACCGGCCATGGCCGGTACACGGCCGATCATCTCCTTGACGGCGCCGCGGCGGCGCAGTTTCTGCGCAGCGACCGCGCCCACGCGCGCATCGTTCGGATCGATGCCGGCCGCGCGCGTGCCAGGCCGGGCGTGTTCGCCGTCATCACCGGCGATGATCTCGTGGCCGCCGGCTGGAAGGGTTTGCCGGCAATGGCGTTCTTCAAAGGCGTCGGCGGCTCGGCGCTGCGCGTGCCGCCGCGCTACGGGCTCGCTCATGAGCGCGTCCGCTTCGTCGGCGAGCCGGCGGCGTTGATCGTCGCCGCGACGGATTACGTCGCGCAGGACGCCGCCGAGCAGGTCGAAGTCGAATATTCCGATCTGCCGGTGCTGGTCGAGGCGGCCGACGCCAACGCCACGGGCGCCGTGCGCATTCACGACGACGTACCGGACAATCTGGCGCTCGATTACGAATACGGCAATCGCCAGGCCGTCGATGAAGCGATGGCCGCTGCGGCGCACGTCGCTCGTGTCAAGGTGCGGGCGCAGCGCATCGCCGCCAATCCGATGGAGCCGAAATCGTGCGCCGCCTCCTATGACGCGGCGAGCGACTCGTTCGACCTCTACGCGCCCACGCA
>JASHQS010000016.1 GCA_030038995.1 Xanthobacteraceae bacterium | reverse complement strand
CGATC
Source organism: Xanthobacteraceae bacterium (assembly GCA_030038995.1). GTDB lineage: Bacteria > Pseudomonadota > Alphaproteobacteria > Rhizobiales > Xanthobacteraceae > BOG-931. The sequence continues at coordinate 44,488 of JASHQS010000016.1, read as the reverse complement.
GGTTGCCTCACGCTCTCGGTCGTGTTCGGCGTCGCCACCCTGGCGCTGATCCCGCTCATCCAGGAGGCGCGGCGTCCCGGCCAATCGAACTTCGACGTGGCGCCGGCTTTCCTCTTGTTCGGCAAGCGCAGCGCGCGGCTCAAAGCGGCGATGCTGCCGCAATACGTGTTGCTGCTCGGCGGCGTCATTCTTTACGTCATCGGCATGGTCGACTGAGCGGCGGAATTCGCGGCGGCGGCGCCGACCTGGAAGAACGGCCCGGTCAGCATCTTGCGCGGCCGCGAGCGCAAAAACGCGTCGTGCGGCTGTTGCTGCCGCGGGCTCAAGCGTTCGCGCTTGATCTCGGCGATGCGAGCCATGCTGCCTCCCTCTTGTCAATGGAGTTCGGCGGCGCCGTCGCCGCGCACCGCGGCCACGTAGCGCGCGACCGAACGTTTGATCACGTCCTTGCCGCCGTGAGGGATGGTGCGATCGAACCAGGCGCCGTGGATCACGTCGAACGCATAGGGTTCGAGCGTGGCGCCGATGCGTTCGACCGCAGGCGCCGACAGCGGGATCATGTTCGGGTAGCTGCGCATGAAGGTGACGAACTTGCGGTCGGGGATCACCTGGACGATGTCGCCGCAGAGCAGCGAACCGCGGCCGCCCGCGCCTTTCGCCCAATGCAGCACGGTGCCGCCGGCAAAATGACCGCCGCAGCGGATCAGCGTGACGCCGCGCAAGAGCGGCAGCGTCTCGCCATCCCAGAATTTTATCGCCGGATCGCCACGCATCACCCACTGGCGGTCGCCGGCGTGCAGATGGATCGGCGCGGCGAAGGCATGCGCCCATTCGACCATCGACGAATAATAATGCGGATGCGAAACGGCGATGCCGATCAGCCCGCCCAGCCCTTTGACGAGGGCGATGGTGGCCGCGTCGAGAAGCGAGATGCAGTCCCACAGCACGTTGCCCGTTTCGGTCATGAGCACAAGTGCGCGCTGGCCGATGGCGAAGGCCGGCACCGTGCCGATGCCGATCAGGCCCGGTTCGTGCTGGCGGAAGCAATTGCAATGGCGGCGCGCCAGCGCCTCGTGGGTGGTCCAGGTCTGGCCCGACGGCGGCACGAACTGCCGCGGCTCATCGCAGATCGGGCAGCGCGGCGGCTCCGCTTGCGAGGGCGCGAATTGGGTGCCGCAAGTGACGCAGATGAAGGCCGGCATGGCAGAGGGGCCCAAAGACGAGCGGGGCGGCGCTCTGTTCCAAGCGCCGCGCTCCGGATTGGATTGCGATAGCGCTTGGCGTCAGCTTAGCACGCCATGCTTTTTGAACCAGCGGATCAACTGGTTCCAGGCATCTTCTGCGGCGTCCTTGCGGTAACTGGCGCGGTAGTCGGCAAAGAAACCGTGCGGTGCGCCCGAATAGACGATAAACTCAAAAGTCTTGTTTTCGGCTTTGAGCTTTTCTTCCATCTGCGCGACTTGATCGAGCTTGATGCCGGCGTCGTCGGCGCCGTAGAGGCCGAGCACCGGCTCTTTCACTTCCGGCGCAAGTTCGATCGAGTTCTTCGGCGCGGCGTCGTTCTTGTCGATCAGCGTGCCGTAGAAGGCGACGCCGGCCTTGAGGTCCGGGTTATGCGCCGAATAATGCCACACGGTGCGGCCGCCGCGGCAAAAGCCCATGATGCCGAGCCGGTTGCCGTCGCCGCCTTGCGCTTTCGCCCAGGCGACGGTGGCGTCGAGGTCGGAGAACAGCTCGGTATCCTTCTTGGTATTGACGATCGGCAGGAGCTTGGGGACGTCCTTGATCTTGGTGAGATCGACGCCGTCGCGGAAATAATAATCCGGCGCGACCCCGAGCGCGCCGAGATGGCCGAGCCGGCGCGTCACGTCCTTGATCCATTCGTGCAGCCCGAAAATCTCCATGGCGACCAGAATGATCGGCGGGTGCGCCACGCCGGCGGGCCGCGCATAATAGGCGGGCATCTCGCCGTCGGAGACCTTGACCTTGGTCATGCCGGCATCGAGGCCGTTGGTGTCGGTATGAATCGCCTGGGCGCGCACCGGCCCGGTGGCGAGCGTGTAGCCTGCGGCGGCCGCGGCCGAGCTCGACATGAAACCGCGCCGCGACAGCGGCGGCATGACTTTCGACAATCCGATGACATCGGATGGCAGCCGGTGCTCGTTCATGTGCATCCTCCCGTTGATCGGCGTGACGCTACGCAATCGAGCAACGATAGTATGGCGGCCGAACCGCGGTAAAGCAGCCGCTCGGCGCGCGGAGAAATAAATAAAATGCCGGCAGGGCAGGGAATAAGCGCGCGTTTTATGCATCTCAGCTCTTCCGCTTGGGCGGCTTCAGCAACGCTTGAACGGCAGATGCTCGAGGACCGCGAACGGCTCGTCGAGCTCTCTGGGATAACCGTAGCTGGACTTGAAATCCGGCCGCCCAGATTCGGATTTTTCAGGTCGGCCTCCGGGGGGTAGCATAGTTCCCCGGACGGCCCTGCGACTTGCGCGGGGGAGGAAGAATATGAGCCTCTTGCGCGATTGAGCCGCAGCGGGCAGTGAAGGCGCCGCAGTGGGGAGGCGAGCGGCATGGTCGGCTTCGGCACACAGCCCGAGGAGGCGCCGCCGCTGCGCGCGGCAGTCGACCGCAGCGCCGCAACCGCGCGCGGCGGCAGCATCACCTTCGTGCTGCTGGTCGCCGGCTGCCTGATCGGGGCGGCGGCCGGTATCGTGCTGCTCGGCCGCGATCATCCCGAGCCGTACATTCTTGTTTTTCTCGCCGCGCTCGCCACTGTCGGCGTGTTCAGCCTGTTCGCGCTGGCGAGCGGCATCCTGCAGCTTAGCTCGCCGCACGCCGGCAACCCGCTGATCAAGGCGATCGTCGACAGCGCGTTCGACGGCGTGGTGGTGACCGACGCCGACGGCCGCGTCATCTACGCCAATGCCGCCTATCTCGACCTGATCGGCGCCTCCGGGCCGCAGGACGCGCGGCCGGTCGAGCGGGTGTTCATCGGCGACACCGACGCCTCGGAAGCGATCTTCCGGCTGCTCAAGGCCGCGCGCGAAGGCAAACGCCTGCAGGAAGAGGTGCGGGTCGGGCCGGCGCAGGGCCAGCCGGCGCGCTGGCTGCGCTTGAAAATTCGCCCGCTCGGCGCCGGCCGGCGCAGCGGCCGCGGCGTCGGGCTCACAGTGTGGTCGCTCGCCGACGTGACGCGCGACCGCGACCGCCAGGAAAACGTGTTTCAGGAATTGCAACACGCCATCGATTATCTCGACCATGCGCCGGCCGGCTTCTTCTCCGCCGACCCGACCGGCGCCGTCGTCTATCTCAACGCCACGCTCGCCAGTTGGCTCGAGCAGGATTTGGCGTCCGCAGCCGCCGGCGGGCTCAAGCTCACCGACCTCGTCTCCGGCGACGGCGCCGCGCTCTTGACGACGCTGCGCGCGCCGCCCGGCGAGGTGAAGACCGAGGTGCTCGACCTTGATCTGAAGACCCGCTCCGGCCGGCCGCTGCCGGCGCGGCTCTTGCACAAGGTGGCGTTCGGCGCCGACGGCGCGCCGGGCGCCTCGCGCACGCTCGTGCTCAACCGCGCCCGCGACGACGGCAGCGATCCGCAGCGCGCCGCCGAAGTGCGCTTCATGCGCTTCTTTCATCACACGCCGATGGCGATCGCCACGATCGACCGCGACGGCGGCATCGTGCGCACCAATGCGCTGTTCGCGCGGCTGTTTCAGGGCCTCATCGTCGGCGGCAAGAAGCGCTCGATCCGCGCCATCGTCGCCGAGCGCGACTGGCTGGCGCTGGAGGCGGCGATCGGCCAGGCGGCGCGGGGCAAGGGCGACATCGCCCCGGTCGACGCCATGCTGGCCGGCGACGGCGAGCGCTTCGGCCGCTTCTACGTCACCGCCATCGCCGAGCAGGAGCGCGACCAGGAAGCCGCCATCGTCTACGCGCTCGACACCACCGAGCAGCGGGCGCTGGAGAACAAGCTCGTGCAGCAGCAGAAGATGGAGTCGATCGGCCAGCTCGCCGGCGGCATGGCGCACGACTTCAACAACATGCTCAACGCCATCATCCTGGCCAACGACTTTCTGCTCAACGCCCACAAGCCGACCGATCCGTCGTTCGGCGACATCATGGAGATCCGGCAGAGCGCCAACCGCGCGGCGAGCCTGGTGCGCCACCTGTTGGCGTTCTCGCGCAAGCAGACGCTGCGCCCGCAGGTGCTCGATCTCGGCGAGGTGTTGAGCGACCTCACGGTGGTGCTGCGCCGGCTGATCGGCGAGAAGATCACGCTCAAGGTGGTGCACGGCCGCGACCTGTGGCCGGTCAAGGCCGATCTGTTGCAGTTCGAGCAGGTGATCACCAACCTCGCGGTCAATGCGCGCGATGCCATGCCGGACGGCGGCCAGCTCGAGCTGCACAGCATGAACGTCGCCGCGCACGACTGCGTGCGCTACCGCGCCAAGGGCATGCCGGCGGCCGATTACGTCCTGGTCGAGGTGGCCGATACCGGCAGCGGCATTCCGGAAGCGATCCACGACAAGATTTTCGTGCCGTTCTTCACCACCAAGGAGGTCGGCAAGGGCACCGGGCTCGGCCTCTCCACGGTCTACGGCATCATCAAACAGACCGGCGGCTTCGTCTATTTCGACAGCGTCGAGGGCAAGGGCACGACGTTCCGCATTTTCTTGCCGCGCCACGTGCCGAGCGTGCAGGAGACGGCGGCGCCGCTGGCGCCGACCGACGCACCCGCCATCGCCGGCGCGCTCGACGCCGCCGAGCGCGTGCGCCGCGCCGCGGCCGCCGATCTCACCGGCGAGGGCACCATTCTGTTGGTCGAGGACGAAGACGGCTTGCGCGCGCTCAATGCGCGCGGGCTCGCCTCGCGCGGCTACACGGTGCTGCAGGCGTCGAACGGCGTCGAAGCCATCGCGGTCTTGGAGAAATCCGACGGCGAGATCGATCTCGTCGTCTCCGACGTGGTCATGCCGGAAATGGACGGCCCGACGCTGCTGCGCGAATTGCGCAAGCGCAATCCCGATTTGAAGATCATCTTCGTATCCGGCTACGCCGAGGACGCGTTCCAAAAGCATTTGCCGGCCGACGGCCAGCAATTCGATTTCCTGGCGAAGCCGTTCACGCTCAAGCAGCTGGTCGAGAAAGTGAAGGAGACGATGGCGGCGTAGCGCCGCCGCGCCACTGCGAGCGGTCGTTTCGGGCTCCCGGCAACGATCGGTAGAATTTTTGCCACTTTCGCGCGTGATGAAATTGCATTCTCCGGCGCCAAGCGCGGTGCGACAGACGCGCGCGCGTCGCTTTGCGACATTCGTGGCACGGCTTGCCGGCCCATATTGCGCGATGCGCGGATCGCGGTCGTAAACTTTGCGTAAACGGCGGCGATCGGCGCCATTTTTAGGGATGCGCGGCGCTGCGGAGCGCCACGCACCGTGATGCAAGCGGGAGGCGAGAGACGGCCGTGAAATCGGTGCGTTGGCTGCAATCGGTGGCGAGGTTCGCCGCCCTGGCCGCAGCGCTCTTCGTTGGCGCCGACGACGCCGACGCGCGCGTGGTTGGCGGGCCGAACGTCGCTTCGCCGGTTGCGCTTGTTCGCGCTGATCTCGTTTATGCCGCCGGCGGATCGGCGCGCGCGGCGACCCTGGCGCAACTGTCGCCGGCGGGCGGATCGTTGAGCGATTTGTTTCATCGCGGCGGCCTGCTTGGCGGATTTGCCGCCGGTTTTTTGGGCTCCGGCCTGCTCGGCCTGCTGTTCGGCCGCGGCCTGTTGAGCGGACTTGGCGGCGTGCCGTCCTATCTGGGCCTGTTGTTTCAGCTCGCGCTCGTCGTGATGCTGGGCCGGCTGATCTGGAGCCGCTGGCACAGCGTCGATTTGGTCGGCGTTGGCGGCATGTCGCCGCGGCAATTGGCCGATCCCTATTTGCGCTCGCGCGACGACGTGCACGCCGGCCTCGATGCCGCGGTCGCGCCTGAGGAGCAAAAAACGCCGCAGCCGCGGAACGGACATGCGCCGCAGATCAAAGAACCGCGCAAGCCCGGCGAGTGAGGAATAACCTACTGCGGCGGCGGACCGTCGTGGCAGACGTGCGGCGACGGCGGACCCCAGCGCCCCAAATCCGGAACATCGCATTTGCTGCAGGCGCCCAGCGTGAGCACGAAGCCGACCAGCATCAACAGCCGCAGGCCCGTCGATGCGACTGCCGGCGCAGCACTCGATACTGATCCTCGCATGATCGCACTCGCTCGCTGACGCAACTCTACTGCGTTCGCCGGCCGCTCGTCCCCACCGCCCGCGACCCGACCGTGATTGGCAGGGTATCGCGGCAGAATTTCGTTTATCTTACCGGGACGCCCGTCCCGCCCGAAGCGGCCGGGATCCGCGTCGGCGCGGCGGCCGGGCACGATCGTCATTTTGGAGGATTTGGGAGGAAAACGGTATGGACATTCATCCCTGCGGCTCAAAACCGTCGCGCCGCGGCCCGGCCGAGTCGTTCACCGGGGTGGTCTGGCAGGACCCGATCATCGAGGCGCCGGCGCCGGCGCGGTTGCGTTCCGGCATCGTGCGCTTCGAGCCCGGCGCGCGCACCCATTGGCACACCCATCCGCTCGGCCAAACGTTGCGCATCCTCTCCGGCATCGGCCGGGTGCAGAACTGGGGCGGCCCGGTGCGCGAGGTGCGCGCCGGCGACGTGGTCTGGATCCCGGCGAACGAGAAGCACTGGCACGGCGCCGCGCCCACCATGCTGATGGTCCATGTCGCCATGCAGGAAGCGCTCGACGGCAAGCACGTCAGCTGGCTGGAGCCGGTCAGCGACGAGCAATACCGGGCGGCGCCCGCCAACGCTTAGCGCCGCCGGCGAAAGGATCAGAGCGCGGCCAGGGGCAAGCGAAAAATCGGCGCGCCTTCATCGCCGCCGCCCTGGCCTGGTCAGCGCGCGGCTGCCTTATTGAGCGAGATAGGCCTCGAGCTCCACCGGGCGGTTCGCGAGGAAATCCGTCATGGCCTGGTCGGTGGCGAGCTCTGGCGCGGCGAGCTGACAGGATGCGCTCGCGTCTTGTCTGAATTGTGCGAGAAACTCGACGGCGCCTTGGCCGCCCAACAGGGGCGACACGCACACCGCCGCCGGCGCGATGCCGTCGACACTCAGCTTCGTGAACACGTTCAGCAAGGCGTCGCGCAACGCCGGCTCGTTCGCCAAGTCGTGCTGGGCGAGACCTTCGTAGAGCGGCTTGATAAGGCATACGATATGCCAGGGACCGCTGAACAGCGGCGCCAGGATCGGTATCGCCCTTGTCACCGACAGATACGACAGGTCCACAGCCGCAAAATCGATCGGCTTGGCGAAATCGCCGCGATTAAGCTCGCTGATATTCGTGCGTTCGAATACGCGGACCCGGGGGTTTGTCGCAAGCTTGCCCTTGAGCTGGCCGAATCCCACGTCGACTGCGTGCACGAGCGATGCGCCATGCTGCAGCAGGCAATCGGTAAAGCCACCGGTCGACGCGCCGGCATCGAGGCATGCCCAACCCGCGACGTCGATCGCGAAACGTTGCAGTGCCCGCTCCAGCTTGTAGCCGCCGCGGCTCGCATATTTGAGCGGCAGGCCGCGCAAATGGATGCGCGCCGTCGCGGCGACGCGGGAGCCGGGCGTGGCGATCACCGCGCCGTCGACGACGACCTTTCCCGCCATGATCCAGCCGCGGGCCGTTGGCAAATCGGCAAAATGGCCCGCCTCCAATAGCAGCTGGTCCAACCGAAGCTTGTTCTGCGCCACGCGTTCTGGCTCCGCCGGTGACCGCGAGTGTCGGACTGCGGGCTTAGGCGGTCCGATCGGCGGCGGAATGCTATCCGTTACATGCTGCGTTTGCGAATCCGTTTCCGCAACCGCCGGCGCTTCGCCGAGCGCGACGTCGGCTGGCATCAACAAATCGCTCCGCTTCGCGACGAGGTGGAGTCGCCGATCGAATTCGTCTTTCGTTCGACAAGTCGTATGATAGCATCTCGATTGAAATCCGGCCTCGTCAGGATCTTGCCCATGAGCGAAATGGCAGAGCTGCCCGTCACCGCTAAACCAGACGCAGAGGCGCTCAACAGCTATCTGTTCGATGCGTGCGGCTACGTGAAGCACAGCGCTGTGTTCGGCGCCGAGGAAGTCCGGGAGTTCGAACGCCTGCTGCGCAACTCATGGCCGCAAACCGCGCCCGGCGGCGTTGCGCGGATCAGAAGCTTGATCGGCATCGCCCCGCAGTTCAGAGAGATTGCGGTCGAGTTGGCCGCGAATCTCGACTTGGAGAATTACATCAATCAACCGTTCCGGCTCATCGAGAGTTACGCCTTGCGGCGCACCGCGGGATCGGTGCAAACGCTGCATAACGGGTTCAGCCGGCCGATCGGAGCGGCGCCGGCGGCGCCGCCGCGGACGATGTGGCGGCACCATACCTACCACGATGGCAAGATCTACTGCATGATGGTGAAGGTCCTGATTTACCTGACCGACATCGCTGCCGAGGACGACGCGCCGTTCTGCCTCGTCGAGGGCTCGCACAAGGCGAATTGTCCGTTTCCATTTTCGGAAGCTGAAATCGAAGCAGGGATTGCGCCGCTTTCGCTGCCCAATATACGGCCGGTGTTCCCGCGAGCGGGCGATGTTTTGATCATCAACGAGGCGCTGATGCACGGTACCTATCCGAAAAGGTCGCCGGACCCTCGCATCGTGATGGCGTTCTCCTATTCGCCGAGCTTCGTGGCCGATTATCGCGAGGCGGCGTCTCGGGATCCCGGCGATATCTGGAGCACCGTCTTCTACCCGTAGCGGCCGATCGCTATGACGGCCGCGCCCGGGGGCATCGACCGCAAGCCGTCGCCGGCGTCCTCGGCGGTTGGCGCAATCGCATATGGCGCGGCCGGCCTGTTGCCGCGGTTGGAGGGATTAAGTCCGGGGCCGCCCGCCGCCCGCCTTTCATCGATATTCTATCTGAGATATATTCCACCTGAAGATGATCCGGGCGCCGCCGCGGCGTTGATGCCGGCATGCGGAGCGGCCGGTTTGCTTCACGGTTGGCGCAGCGTACATTGGCGAAAACCGGGCGCTTTCCGGGTTGCTCTCCTCGGCAAGCCAATGGCGGCCGCAAACCACCACGCCGCAATGCCGCTTCTGGACTGGATTCACGTCTACGGCCAGATTTTCCCGACGATGCCCGCCGGCACGTTCTTTGACCGGCTGCGGACGGAAACGGCGCGGCTCGTTCTCGTGACCGGCTGCCAACGCAGCGGCACGACATGGTTCACCAAGCTGCTCGGCTCGTGCCTGCACGGCGCCGTCGTGCCGAAGGAGCTCGAGGTCTGCAATTACCTGATCAACAATCTCGACTTTGCGTTATCCGATGCCGCGGCCTCGACGCTGGTCCTGCAGACGACGTTCGTCAATACCGAAGTGCGAAGCTACGCCAAGCTTGCCGATGAAATTCCGGTCATCGCCATTGCCCGAAATCCGTTTTCGGTATGCTGGTCCATGGTGAGCAACTGGGGCAATCTGGCTCTGGAGCACGCGCGGCGCAGCCGCACGACCTACGATGCAAACCGCGTTCGTAGCGAGGAGGAGCTATGGCGCATGGCAATTCAGCTCTACCGGGAAAGCGCCGAGGCGACGGCAGCCATCGTTCGTGAACGGCCTGATCGCACGCGGCTATTGATCTACGATGAGCTCATTCGCGACATCCCGGCAGAATTGGCGAGGCTCGCAGGTTTTCTCAACCGCACCGTCGCCACGCGGCCGGCCGCCCTTGACGCCGATCTTCGGCCTGCGGCGAAACATCTATCGATGCCGACGCGATATCGGCAATTGGTGGCGGAGCAATGCGCCTCGAGCTTCGTCAGGTTGAATGAGATGGCGCACGCAGATCGTTTGGAAATCGCTGATGGCCGACGTCTCTGACACGTTGGATCGATTGTCGCGTTGGTTGACCGCCGGCCCCATTCAAGAAGCACAAGGCGGCATCTTTGCGTGGTGCGATCATCATCTCGTTCCCTCATACGTTTATCCGGAAGTGACCGGATATATGTTGACGGCGCTGGCGAGCGGCATCGCGCCGATCGAATGCAGCCGGACGCGCGCCATGCGCTGTGCGCAGTTTCTCAAGCGCCGCGTCGCCCTGGGCCAGCTCGGCGCCCGACCGCAAGAAGATACCGTGATCTATAACTTCGATCAGGGCGTCATCGCCACCGGGCTGATGCGCGCGCACGCGAAGTTCGGCGCGCAGACGCTTGCCGAGGCGCTGCAATTGGCAAAATTGCTGCGCGACCAGATATTGAACGAGCGTCGGCTGCCGACGTGGTGCGACCAGGGCAGCGTCCCCGAGCGAGGCAGAAAATGGTCGACGGCTGGAGCCCTGCATCTGGTCAAGTGCACGCAGGCTTTGCTGCTGGCGCGCGACCATGGCCTGGAGGCCGCCGCGGAAGCCGCCGATCTTCTCGCCCAACATACCCTTGCGCTGTTGCGCGCCATGGCGGTGCCTGCCACCTGCCCGGGCGATCCCGAAATCCACTTCCACGCGGTGTTGTATTGTGCGGAAGGAATGTGGATCTACGGCACCGCCACCGGCGCCAAGGATGCGCTCGATTGTTCGCGGGCGCTGCTCGGCTATGTGCTCGAAGAGATGGATGATGCCGGGACCTTGACGGCGGTCGCCGGTGGAGGCGGGTATGCGCCGGAGCAAGGCGATGTGGTTGCCCAGATGCTTCGTTTGGCTCTGCTGCACGGCAGGCCGGCGGACCTCGTCAAGCTGATCTACGCGCGCCTGCGCCGCTTCTTCCGGGCCGTGGAGGCCTGGACGGCTGTCGAATACCAGCTGGGTTCGAGCCATCTCAACAGCTGGGCGACCATCTTTGCCGCGCAGGCGTGTTTGCTCATGCACGACCCGGGCCGCCACTTCGATTGGCGGGACTTGGCGTGAAACGACGAAAACGCCGCCGCCGCCACCGCCGCCGCGGCGCCTTCTATTATGCCGCTACCCTTGACCCCCGTTGCGCTTCGGCGCCAAGCTGCGGCCTCGATGACGCCCGCTTTCGCCGCAGACCGCAGCGATCTCGTGTCCCAGAACGCCGGATAAGCTCAAATGAATTCTCCGGGCAGGCTGGGCGATACGGCTTCCAGTGGCGCGCTCCTTCCGGAACTGTCGCGGCAGCAGATAGCCGCGATCGTAGCCCGGCACAAACTGGGCGTCGCGCTGCACGAGGTCACCCGCCTTCCTAGTCTCGGCACCGTGAATACCGCGCTTGCGCTTGGCGAACGCTATGTGCTGCGCGTGCCAAAACCCAGCAGCGTGCGCGAGACATACACGGAATCGGTTGCCGCCCCGGTGGCGAGGGCGGCAGGCGTTCGCACCCCTGAACTCCTCGTGTTCGACAACGCCAGGGACATCGTTGATTTGCCCTATACGGTTTATGCGCGCGTGAAGGGAGAAAATTTTGGCTTGCGGGACATTGCCGTTGACGGCAATGCGCAGGTGTATCGGGAGATCGGGCGTCAGCTCGCGGTTTTGCATCAGCGCGTAACGAGCTGTCCGGATCCCCATGGCTATCTCGATCGGCCATTTCGTCGCGAGCCCGGCGATCTGATCGAGCGGCTGGGTTCGGCGGCTCTGCTCGGCGCCTACAGCGCCAAATGGCTCAATCGCGTCTTTGACCGATTGCGGCCGTTCGTCGGAGAACGGCGCGAATTCCGCCGCTTCCTTCACAATGACGTGCTGCCCACCAATGTCATAGTGGATCATTCCAGTTCATTCGCGGCGCTGATCGATTGGAATAATTCGGGTTGGGGCGACCCGGCGCTCGAATTCTGGTCGTTGCCTTCCCGAGCGGTCCCCTGCGCCATAGCCGGTTACCGGGAGATCGCTGCTTTTGACGGCGACGGCACGGTCGAACAAAGCGTCTTATGGGATCATCTTTGTCACGCGCTCGAGGTCTGGCTCTCGGTCCCGCCGCAAGGTTCGAGTTGGTCCCGTCCGCCTTTGGCGCGGCTGATCGAACTCGTGGCGGCGGCCGCGCAATTCGGTCCTTGGCAACAATTCCTTGCATAAACGGCACCTGCGATCAAAAACTCGCTCTTTCGCGCGACATTTTACCGGTGGTCCCGTGCCGTCGCGGCGGAGCAGCCGGCAAACCACGTGCAGACGGCGGCTTGCTTGGACCGGGATCGAAATTGGCGGCCGCCAGGGGGCTGCCCGGTTTTTCTTTGACCCGCACCGGTCCGGATCGGTTATGATGGCGCCAAGCCGCCGCATGGTTTGCGAACAGGAGGCCGCCGATGGATGCCGTCACGCCGAAAGCCACACACGACACGCTCGACACTCACTCGCACGTGGTGCGCCCCGCCGCGATGGAGTGGAAAAAGACCCGCTTCCCCGGCTGCGAGGTCAAGGGCTTGTTGTTCGACAAGGACAGCGGGCTCGTCACCGCGCTGATCCGGCTTGCGCCGGGCGCCGTGCTGCCCGACCACGAGCACGTCAAGGTCGAGCAGACCTACGTGGTCGAAGGCGAACTCTGCGACAAGGAAGGCCCGGCGGCCGGGCTCACCGTCAAGGCCGGCGAATTCGTCTGGCGCGAAGCCGGCAGCCGCCACGTCGCCTGGACGCCCGAAGGCGGCCTGATGCTCGCCATGTTCCAGGTGCCCAACAAGTTTTATGAGAAGGACGGCCGCGTCACCGACATTTCCGGGGCCGATTGGGACACGCTATGGGGTCACGTGTTCAAGGAGTGAGCCGGCGGCAATGCGCAAGCCGGATTGCAGGATTGAGCCGGCGCAGTCTCGCGCTCGCCGCCGGGGTGGGCGCGGCTGCGGCGCTCGCGCTCTTGCCGTCGCGCGCCGCGGCGCAGTTTCCGATGCCGAGCGTCAGCCTCGGCGGCGACAAGCCGCCGCCGAGCGCGGAGGAACTGGAGCGGCGCCGCAAGGTCGACAAAGCCTATAAAGCGGCCACGGAAAAAATTCCGGAGAAAAAGCCGGCCGCCGATCCCTGGGGCAGCATCCGCTCCGCGCCGAGCGCGAGCGCCAAGGACAAGGGCAAGCCGTAGCGGCCTCTGGCTGCCAGGCCGAAGATTCTATGCGCGAGATTCTATGCGCGGCATGAGGGCTCTGTTTTCCGGGCGCCGCGCAGCCAAAAGCGCGATCACGCGCGTCTTCGACACGCCATGGCGCAGCGAAGTGGTGCGTTGCAGACCCGCGACCGTTACAAACTCCGAGCCTGCGACGGTCCCGGATCAGCGGCGCACCGCTTCGCGCTGCACCGCATCCGGGATACGATGCGTATCAGGAGAACGGCGCTCCGCGGACGTGGCGAAACGGTAGACGCAAGGGACTTAAAATCCCTTGGGGGAAACCCTGTGCGGGTTCGAGTCCCGCCGTCCGCACCACAGCGGCAGGTTCTCTCGATGTTCGCCGGGGGTTGTCGTCGATTGAGTTTCGCTGCAGCACAATGCGGCAGCAGAGCCGGGTTTTCCGGCCAACCCTTCCGCCCCATAGATCGTTCAATAACCCCCTGAGAACTGTGCTATTTAGCCTCTCGGTGGGCCGCCACCCGGTGTCCCGAATTGGGAACACGGGCGCGGGTCCGCCGCGGCCGCTTTTCTGCGCCGGCCCTTGAACCTCGGCGACGCCGCGGGCGACCAACGGATGAGCCGATAGCCTGCCGATGCAAACGACTTCGGACGAGGTGCTGATCGGGCGGATCGCAGGCGGCGACCGGCTCGCCATGCAGGTGCTGTTCGCACGGCACCATGTCCGGGTCTACCGCTTCGTACTGAGACTCGTTCGTAACGAGGCGACCGCGGAGGACTTGATCAGCGAGGTCTTCCTCGACGTCTGGCGGCAGGCCGCCAAGTTCGAGGGCCGCTCCGCGGTGTCGACCTGGATCCTGAGCATGGCGCGGTTCAAGACGCTGTCGTCGCTGCGGCGGCGCAGCGAGGCGGAACTGGACGAAGAGACGGCCGGCACCATCGAGGATCAGGAGGACGATCCGGAGACGGCGCTGGCGAAGAAGGACAAAGCCGCGGTGTTACGGCAATGCCTGGAGAAACTGTCGGCCGAGCATCGCGTGATCGTCGATCTCGTGTACTACCACGAGAAATCGGTGGCCGAAGTCGCAAGCATCGTCGGCATCCCGGAGGCGACCGTGAAGACGCGCATGTTTTATGCGCGCAAGAAACTTTCTGAGCTCCTCAAGGAGCGAGGCATCGATCGAGGCTGGCCATGACCACGGCGGACAAGAGCGAAGCGAGCGAGATCGAGTTGTTGCTGCCCTGGCACGCCGCCGGCACGCTCGGCGCGCGCGACGCGCAGCGCGTCGAAGCCGCGCTCGCCGACGATCCGGAACTGGCGCGGCGCTACCGGCTGGTGCGCGAAGAACTCGGCCAAACCATCGCGCTCAACGAGAGTTTGGGCGCGCCCTCGGCGCGCGCGACGGCCAACCTGCTCGCCAGGATCGACGCCGAGCCGGCGCGCCGGTCGCCCTTGTCGGTGACGTTCGCGGCGCGCTTTCGCGAATTTTTTGCAAACCGCTCGCCGCGCACGCTGGCCTGGTCGGCCGGCGCCGCGGCGCTTATCGTCGTGCTGCAGGCCGGCGTGATCGCCGGCATCATGCTCAGGCAGAGCGCCGGCGGAAGTAGCGGCACCACGACGTTCGCGACCGCCTCCGCGCTGATGAGCGCGCCGGGCAACGGCTCCTATGCGATGATCCGCTTTCAGCCGCAGACCAGCATGGCCGACATCACGCAATTTCTGCAAGCCAACAAGCTGAGCATCGTCGGCGGCCCGGCGGCGGGTGGCCTCTATCGGATCATGGTGGCGGCGACCAGGCTGCCGCGCCAAGCGTTTGTCGATCGCATCAAGAAGCTGCAGCAGGACAAGGTCGTCGGCTTCATCGCCGCGCAGACCGAGTAAGACCAACGGCGCTTGATTTTGACAGGCGTCCCCAGCCTGCCTTATTTGCGCGGTAGCGTACGCCGCTGTTGTTTTCGGGGCGCCGGACTGCCGGGCAGGGCTGGTCGATGGTCTTTTCTGCAGCGATGCGAGGCCGCAACGCGGCGGCGGCGTTGCGTGCGACGCTGCTGCTCGCCGGCATGGCGCTCGCGGGCTGCGGGCTGAGCGACGGCGCCAGCGGGCTGCTCGTCGATCCGGCGCGCTATTCGGCCTATCACTGCAAGGAGTTGATCGCGGAATCGCAGAATCTCGCGAAACGCGAGAAGCAGTTGCGCGATCTCATGGCCAAGGCGAGCGAAGGCGGCGGCGGCACGATCATCGGCACGCTCGCCTACCGCAGCGACTACGAAACCGTGCTGGCGCAGCAGAAACTGCTCAAGCGCACCGCCGCCGAACAGAAATGCGAACTGGTGCCGACCTACAGCAGCGACCGCACCATCCATTAGTCAAGCGCTGGATCGATCGCCGCCACGGCCGCAGCCGCGCGCGGCGCAATGATGGTTGCAACGCCGGCTGCCCGCCGCGCCGGTTCAAACGGCGGCGCGGCGCAGCCGCAGCGCATTGGCGACGACGCTGACCGAGGACAGCGCCATGGCGGCGGCGCCGATGGCGGGGGTGAGCAGCAGTCCGCACAGCGGATAAAGTACGCCGGCGGCGATCGGCACGCCGGCGGCGTTGTAGAGGAAGGCGAAGGCCAGATTCTGCCGGATGTTGCGCATGGTCGCCGCAGACAGTTTTCGCGCGCGCACGATCGCGGCGAGATCGCCTTTGACCAAAGTCATGCCGGCGCTGGCGATCGCCGCATCGGTGCCGCCGCCCATGGCGATGCCGACGTCGGCGGCGGCCAGCGCCGGCGCGTCGTTGATGCCGTCGCCCGCCATGGCGACGATATGACCCTGACGGCGCAAGGCCTCGACCACGGCGCTTTTGCGCTCGGGCAGCACCTCGGCCTCGACATCGGCGATGCCGAGCTTTTGCGCCACCGCGCGCGCGGTGGTGCGGCTGTCGCCGGTCAGCATCACGATGGCGATATTTTGTGCCCGCAACGCGACAAGTGCGGCCGGCGTGGTCGGCTTGATCGGATCGGCGATGCCGATCGCGCCGGCGAGCCGATCGTCGATCGCAACAAACACGACGGTTGCGCCGTCGCGGCGCAGCCGCTCGGCGCCTTCGCGAAGCGCGTCGGTAGCGATGCCGCGCCCGGCAATGAATGCGTCGGCGCCGATCGCCACGCGCCGGCCCTCGACCCGGCCGCACACGCCTTGGCCGGGAGTGGCCTCGACATCGGCGACTGCAAGCGCCGCGATGCCGCGTTGCGCCGCGGCAGCGGCGATCGCGGCGGCGAGCGGATGCTCGCTGGCGCGCTCGAGGCTCGCGGCGAAGCCGAGCAGCGTGGCCGCCTCGCAGCCGGCAGCCGGCGTGATCGCGACCACCTTCGGCTTGCCTTCGGTGAGCGTGCCGGTCTTGTCGACCACAAGCGTATCGACCTGCTCCATGCGCTGCAAAACTTCGGCGTTCTTGATCAAGACGCCAAGCGAAGCGGCGCGGCCGATGCCGACCATGATCGACATCGGCGTCGCCAGTCCGAGTGCACACGGGCAGGCGATGATCAGCACCGTCACCGCGGCGACGAGCCCGTAAGCCAGGCGCGGCTGCGGTCCCCAGATCGCCCAGGCCGCGAACGCGGCGAGCGCGGCCGCGATGACCGCCGGCACGAAGGCGGCGGCGACGCGGTCGGCAAGCCGCGCGATCGGCGCGCGCGAGCGCTGCGCGGCGACGACCAATTCGACGATGCGCGCCAACAGCGTGTCGCGGCCGATTTTTTCCGCGCGCATGACGAAGCTGCCGCCGCCGTTGAGCGTTCCGGCGATCGCTGCGGCGCCGGGCTCCTTGGCGGCCGGCATGGCTTCGCCGGTCATCATCGACTCGTCGATTGTGGAGCGGCCGTCGACGAGCACGCCGTCGACCGGGATTTTTTCACCGGGCCGCACGCGCAGCCGGTCGCCGGCGCGGACGGCCTCGAGCGGCACGTCCTCGTCGCTGCCATCGGCGCGTACGCGCCGCGCGCGCGCCGGCACAAGCTCGGCGAGCGCGCGGATTGCGCTCATGGTGGAAGCGCGCGCGGCAAGCTCCAGCACCTGGCCGAGCAGCACCAGCACGGTGATGACGCAGGCGGCTTCGAAATACTGCGCTACGCCGCCATGGGCGTCGCGGAAACCCGCGGGAAACAATGCGGGCGCGAGCACCGCGACGGCGCTGTACAGATAGGCGATGCCGACGCCCATGGCGATCAGCGTGAACATGTTGAGACGGCGCGTGACGAACGATTGGGCGCCGCGCACGAAGAACGGCCAGCCGCCCCACAGCACGACCGGCGTGGCGAGCGCGAGTTCGACGAAGCCGGTGAGCGTGCCGGGCGGATGCCAAAGGCCGACATGGCCGCCCATGTCGAGCGCGACCACGGGCGCGGCGAGCAAAGCCGAAATCCATAAGCGTCGCGTCATGGCGGCGCGCTCGCCGCCGCCGGCGGTATCCGCGGCGCCGGCTTCGGGCTCGAGCGCCATGCCGCAGATCGGGCAATGGCCCGGCCCGATGTGCCGGATCTGCGGATGCATCGGGCAGGTGTAGATCGTGCCGCCGGGCTCGGCGTCCCGGCGGGCCGTCCGCGCCGCATCGACGCGCCTACCGCCCACCGGATCGGCGGCGGCCGCCTCGGCGCCGCTCGCGGCATGAGCACAGTGTGCGTGATCCATGGCAGCCAGGGCCTTGAAACGGGTACCCGGTAGGGGTATATAGCGGCCATGCAGCCTGTTGCCAAGGCGGCGGTGCTCAAGCGCCTCAAGCGGATCGAGGGCCAGGTGCGCGGATTGGCGCGCATGGTCGAGGACGACCGTTATTGCATCGATATCGTGACGCAGCTCTCGGCGGCGCGCGCCGCGTTGCGCCGCGCCGAGGAGGAGATCCTGGCCGATCACGTGGCGCATTGCGTCGAGCACGCCATCGCCTCGGGCACCAAGTCCGAGCAGCGACGCAAGGTGAGCGAATTGATCGACGTGCTGTCGCGCAGCGACCGCTAGGGCAGGCGGGCGAACCACCCGGGCAGCCGCACCACCCGCAACAGGCCGGCGGCGCTGGACAGGCTGTGCACCGACCAGCGTCCGGCCTCGAGCAGCAGTTTACGGAACACCAGCCGGTCGGCGGTTCCCGACGGCTCCTCGACGAACGACAGCCGGTGCAGCGAATAAAGCCCGAGCACGCAGGTGATGCCGAAGAAAAACGTCCAGGACTGGAAGTTGAGCACCTGGACGGTGACGTTCTTTTCGCCACCGGTCCAGTTGAACGACAGCGTCAGCTGGTGCGCGGCAAAAAAATCCGCAAACAGGCCGCCGAGCACCGGCGCCGCGGCGGCGAAGCACGCCGAGATCACGCTGTTGGTGGCGAGATAGGCGGTGGCCTGGCCGGCCGGCGACAGCTTCATGGCGATGTTGCCGGTGGCCAGTCCGACGCCGGCGGTGGCGATGCCCATGAAAATGTGAATGGCGACGAGCAGGTAGAGCACGACCGGCTGCACCCACGACAGCCCGGTAAAGGTCCAGGCGAAGGTGCAGATCAGAAACAGCGGCGCCGCGATTTCGAGCACCGCCTTGTTGCTGAAGCGGTCGCTCAGCGTGCCCCATAGACCGAGCACGGCGAGGTTGGCGAGCTGGCTGGCGATGGTCAGCGCCAGCACGGTGGTCATCGGATAGCCGAGCGATTTGAGCATGTAGACGGTGAAGAACGGTGCCGCCAGATTGGCGGCGAAATTCCAGGACGACAGAAAGATGATGAGGCGGCGGAAATTCGCCTCGCGCAGCGGCGCGAACAACAGCGCGAACGGGTTTTCGAATTTTTCCGCCGGCGGCATCGGCGAATCCGGAGTGATGTGCAAGAGATGCACGCCGACAAAGCCGACGACCGCGCTGACCGCGAACAGCATCGAATAGCCGAACACGGTTTGGCCCGGCGCATATTTCTTCCACGAATCGATGAGGAAGCCGGCGAGCATAGCGAGCGAGATCGACAGCGCCGTCGTCGCCATGGTGCGGCGGCCGAAGAAGCGGCCGTATTGCGATACCGGGACCAGATCGCGCATCCACGAATTCCAGGCGCAGCCGGCGACCGCGGCCATGGCCTGATAAACCGTCAGCGACACGATCAGCGCGACGACGGCGAAGCCGGGGCCGAGCAGCGGCGCGGCCGCGGCGCCGAGCAGGAAAGTCCGCCCGAACGCGGTGCTCCATACGCTGATGTCGCGGCGAGCGCGCAGCCGCTCGACCAGGAGCACGGCGGGAATCTGCAAAAGCTGCACGCAGAACGGCACCGCCGCCAGCACGCCGATGGCGAAATTGCTGGCGCCGAGGGCGAGCGCAAAGCCGACCAGAAACACGCCGGTGGTGAGCGTGCCCATGGCCTCGCTGGCAAGCGCATCGCAGAGGATAAGGCGCAGCAGCCGGCGCTGGTGCGGGTCGACCGAATCGAGCTCGGCCGGGTTTGGGTTCGCTGCTTCCATGGTGTTGCCCGGCGCTCGCACGCGCTGCGGGCAGGCGCCGCCGCCCCCGCCGCCCCGGCGCTTTATGGCCGCTTCACGATCACGACCGCGACGCCTGCCCTGAAACGCCTGCGCGGACAGCGAGTTCCATAGAGGGACCGGGTGGCCGACGGGCGTCGGCGGGCTTATTCTCAGTGCTGTTTTCTGGCGCCGTTCGCCGCCAGCTTTGGATCAAGGTCAGATGGCCGACACTCGCGCTCGAACCTCCTCGCCGCGATCGCACCGGATCGCCGTCAAGCGCGCCTATGACGAAGCCTCCGCAGCGGACGGGGTGCGCATCCTCATCGACCGGCTGTGGCCGCGCGGCATCGCCAAGGCGGCGCTGAAGCTTGACGCCTGGCCGCGCGCGCTCTCGCCGTCGACCGCTTTGCGCAAATGGTACGGCCACGACCCGGAGCATTTTGCCGAATTCCGCCGCCGCTACCGCGACGAATTGGCCGCGCACCAGGACGAACTCGCCGCGTTGCGCGCGCTGATCAAAGGCCGCAAGGCGACGCTCCTCACCGCCACGCGCGAGCTTGATCTGAGCCACGGGCAAGTGCTGCGCGAAATTTTGGAGCAGCCGTGAAACCTGGATGCGCGAAGTCCATCCGGGAAGAAGCGCAAGACTATTACGCCGATCCCGGGTTTCGCTGCGCGCAACCCGGGCGACAAACTATTTCCCGAACTTTTGGCGCGCCAGCGCCGCGCCCTTGGCGAGCGCCTGCAGCTTCTGTTCTGCGATATCGCGGCGCATCGGCGCCAGGCCGCAATTGGTGCAGGGGACGAGTTTTTCTTTGGCGACGTGTTGCGTCGCCTGTCCGATCACCGCGGCGACTTCTTCGGGCGTCTCGATGGTGTCGGTCGCAATGTCGATGACGCCGAGCAGCACGTCCTTGCCGTCGAGCAGCTTGAGCAGGCCCATGGGAACGTGCGAGTGGATACATTCGACGGAGACTTGATCGATGCGGCTTGCCGCCAGCGCCGGAAAAAATTGTTCGTATTGCCGCCATTCGGCGCCGAGCCCGGCCTTCCAGGCGATATTGGCGGGAATGCCGTAGCCGTAGCAGATGTGCACCGCGGTCTTGCAGGACACGCCGTCGATGGCGCGATGCAGCGCCTCGATGCCCCAGCCGGCGGCTTCTTTCATGTAGACGTTGAAGGCCGGCTCGTCGAACTGGATCACGTCGACGCCGTCGGCGGCAAGGCCACGCGCTTCCTCGTTGAGCAAGCCGGCGAACGCCATCGCCATCTTGACCCGGTCGCCGTAATGGGCGTCGGCGATGGTGTCGACGATGGTCATCGGGCCGGGCAGGGTGAATTTCAGCGGTCGAGCGGTGTGGGCGCGCGCCAGTCGCGCTTCGCGCGCATGCGCGCGGCCGCGCAGCTTCAGCTCGCCGATCACCGTCGGGCAGAACGCTTTGTAGCGGTCGGCGCGGATGCCCATCTCGACTTTTTTGTCGAAGTCGATGCCGTCGACGGCTTCGAGGAAGCCGTGCACGAAGTGCTGACGCGCCTGTTCGCCGTCGCAGATGATGTCGATGCCGGCGTCCTCCTGCAGCTTGATGGCGAGCACAATGGCGTCGTCCTTGGCAGCGGCGAGTTCGTCGCCCTCGAGCCGCCACGGCGGCCACAGCCGGTTCGGCTCGGCGAGCCAGGCCGGCTTCGGCAGGCTGCCGGCGGTCGTGGTGGGAAACAGCGCGGGTGTGGCGAAAACTCGGCGCGGCATGGCGTGATGTAACGGTGCAGGCGTTTCAGGACGGCGATCAGGCGTTTCAGGACAGCGATAATGCAGGAGGCGGGCGCCAGTCGTACAGCCAGTCATAATGGCGCAGCAGCCAGGCGCCGCCAAGGGCGCGCATCATGGCGTTGCGCAGCACGGCGCGCACCCCGGTCAAATGATAGCGCGCGCCGTTGCGCGCGGCGAGGCGCTGCACCTTCCAGGCGCGCGCGCGGCGCATCGCCGAATAGGCGCGCAAAGCCGCCGTCGGATCGTCCGGCATGCGCGCCAGGCATTGCGCCGCCACGGCCGCATCCTCGATCGCCATTGCGGCGCCTTGCGCCAGATACGGCAGCATCGGATGAGCGGCGTCGCCGAGCAGCGCGATCGGCCCTTGCGACCAGGACAACAGCGGCCTGCGGTCGTAAAGCGCCCATTTCAGCCAGGCTTCCGGCGCGCCGATCAAGGACAGCGCCTGCGGCGTCCAATGGCGGGGCGAAAAGCGCCGCATCAAGTCGGCCCGCGCCGCGGGCTCGCTCCAGCCGGGCGCGTTCCAGCTATCCTCCATGATGGCGACGACGTTGATCAGATTGCCGCCCTTGACCGGATAGTGCACGAGATGCGCGTCGCGGCCGAGCCACAGCCGGATCAGCGGTTCGCGCCATTGCGGCGCCACGTCTTTGGCCGGCACCAGCGCGCGCCAGGCGGTGCGCCCGGCAAAGCGCGGCGGCTCGCCGTAGCCGATGCGGGCGCGCGTTGCCGACCAAAGTCCGTCGGCGGCGATGAAGGCTGTGCCGCGCTCGTCGACCACACCGGCGCGGCCGCGGGCCGAAACCGTGACGCCGTTGGCATGGGTGGCGAAATCGTCGGCGTGCATGCCGAGCTTGACCGTGATGTGCAGCATCCGCGCCGCGGCGGCCGCGAGCGCCGCCTGCAGGTCGCCGCGATGAATGAGCCAATAGGGCGCGCCGTAGCGCTGCGCTGCGCGTTCGCCCAGAGGCATGCGCAGGATTTCGCGGCCGCTTGTCGCGGCGAGGACGCGCAATCCCGCCGGCACGACGCCGTGCCGCTCGAGGTCGGCGCCAAGGCCGAGCGCGTTGAGAACGCGCGTGGCATTGGGCGAAAGCTGAATCCCGGCGCCGGTCTCTTCGAGCCGTTCGGTCTGCTCCAGCACCACGACGCGAAAGCCGTTGCGGGCGAGCGCCAGAGCCGCCGTCAGTCCGCCGATTCCGGCGCCGGCAATGATGACGCTAGGCGAGGACGTCAGGACCTTGGCTCCGCATGACGGCTTACACCGCGGTGCCGTGCAGGGCGCATTGCGCCGGCCGCGCGGCATCGGGCGCAAGCCTCGGATCGTAGCGGTAAAGTGTCGAGCAATACGGGCAAACGTATTCGGTATCGTCGCCCATGTCGCAAAATACGTGCGGATGGTCGTTGGGCGGTGTGGCGCCGATGCACATGAATTTCCTGGCGCCGATCTCGATCAACGGCACGCCCGGATCGTTATGGAAATGCGGAACGATTTCGTCGCTCATCTGCCGTCTGCTCGTCGTAGCGTATCGCGGGGGCGGGGAACGGATTTTTTCCGCACCATAGCGGCCTCGGGAATGGATTCATAGCAAGGCGTTGCCAAAGCTTTCGTCGTAATGTTCTAAGGTTGCGCCATGCCGAGCTTTGCCCACGATCGCGTGCAAATTGCGTTCCTCGACCAGGGCGAGGGCGAGCCGATCGTGCTGCTGCACGGCTTTGCCTCGAACAAGGAGGTGAACTGGGTCGCGCCCGGCTGGGTGGCGACGCTGACCGGCGCCGGCCGCCGCGTTATTGCGCTCGACAATCGCGGCCACGGCGCCTCGACCAAGCTTTACGAGCCGGCGGCCTACCATTCGCGCCTGATGGCCGCGGACGTGCGGGCGCTGCTCGATCACCTCGGCCTGCAACGCGCCGACGTGATGGGCTATTCGATGGGCGCGCGGATCACCGCCTATCTGGCGCTTGCCCATCCCGAGCGCGTGCGCTCGGCCGTGCTCGGCGGCTTGGGCATTCACCTGGTTGACGGCGTCGGCTTGCCGGAGGAGCTGGCACAAGGGCTCGAAGCGCCGAGCCTCGCCGTCGTCACCGATCCGACGGCGCGCCTGTTCCGCAGTTTCGCCGAGCAGACCAAGTCGGATTTACGGGCGCTGGCCGCATGTTTGCGCGGTTCGCGCCAAACCTTCAGCCGCGCCGAGGCCGAGCGCATCGCGCTGCCGGTCCTGATCGTGGTCGGAGGCAAGGACGCGGTTGCCGGCTCGCCGCAGGCGCTTGCCGGGCTCATTCCCGGAGCGAGGGCGCTGACAATTCCCAATCGCGACCATATGCTCACCGTCGGCGATAAGGCCTATAAGGCCGGGGTGCTCGAGTTCCTGGCGCAGCGGCCCTGATCGGCGCTGGACAGCGGCCGCCGGGCCAAGAAGCCGACCGGCCCTTGGTTTCGTCCGCTCGGATGCCGATGTATGCTAAAGGATCGATCGCAGCCGCCAGGGTTTTTTGGAGACAGTCGAATGGCGCAGTATCAGGCAAAGCCGGCGCTCGATACGGTCGATCCGGTTTGGGCGCGCATCCGCCGCGAGGCCGAAGAAGTGGTGCATCGCGAGCCGGAATTGGCGAGCTTCATCTACTCGACCGTGCTCCATCACGATACGCTCGAGGCGGCCGTGGTGTACCGCCTGGCCGAGCGGCTCAACCACGCGGCCTTGTCCAGCGGGCTCATTCGGCAGGCCTACATGGACGCGCTACGCGACCAGCCGTCGATCGGCGAAATTTTCCGCGCCGACATCATGGCGACCTGCGACCGCGACCCGGCGACGCGGCGGTTGATCGAGCCGGTCCTCTATTTCAAGGGTTTCCACGCCATCGAGACCCACCGGCTGGCGCATTGGCTGTGGAACAAGGACCGCCGCGATTTCGCGCTCTACCTGCAGAGCCGCGCCTCGGCGGCGTTCCAGGCCGACATCCATCCGGCGGCGCAGATCGGGCGCGGCATTTTCCTCGACCACGCCACCGCGGTCGTGGTCGGCGAGACCGCGGTCATCGAGGACGACGTTTCGCTCCTGCACGGCGTGACGCTCGGCGGCACCGGCAAGCAAGCCGGCGACCGCCATCCGAAAATCCGCTACGGCGTGATGATCGGCGCCGGCGCCAAAATCCTGGGCAACATCGAGGTCGGCCATTGCGCCCGCATCGCCGCGGGCTCGGTGGTGATCCGGCCGGTGCCGAACAACGTCACCGTGGCGGGCGTGCCCGCCAAGGTCATCGGCGTCGCCGGCTGTCCGGAGCCGGCGCGCAGCATGGACCAGATGTTCCACGACGACGTGTGACGCAGGCGGGTTTGCCGGTCCGCGAGGCCGCGGACGGCGTGTTTTGGCTGTTTCGGGGGGATGGCGCGGTGGACGTTCAGGAAGTCAGAAAGCTCGACGCGTATCTGAAGAAGCTCTTCGGCAACGAGCGCATCCGCGTGGTGCCGCGGCCGCGCAAGGACGATTCCGCGGAAGTCTATATCGGCGAAGAGTTCGTCGGCGTGCTGTTCGTCGACGATGAGGACGACGAGCGCTCCTACAATTTCCAGATGGCGATCCTCGGCAGCGATCTGGATTGACAGGTATCAGGTATCAGGCATCAGGCATCAGACATCAGGCATCAGTAATCACTTGCTCAGCGTTGTGTCTGAACCCCTGATTACTGATTACTGATCCCTGTTCCGCGTAGCTGCGCCAACAGCCGGTCGAAGCCGGCGGAAACTTCACGCCAATCCTTGAGCCAATCGCGCGCAAAGCGCAGCGTGACCACGGCGGCGCCGATCTCGCGGTCGGCGATGCAGCTGCCGGGCACGATTCCGGCTTGCCGCGTGCAGCGCGCGAAAAAGCGCTCGGGAGCGTCCGAGAAATAAACGAGGTCCTCGCCCTGATAGGGCGAGCCGGCGCGGAACGGCAGAATGGCAAGCCCATCCGCGCCGGCGCTTGCCGTCGCTTCGACATAGCGCGGATAGATGCTGCGGAGCCGTTGGTTCGGCGGCAGCACCGAGCCGAGCGGGGCGATGGTCACGAACAGGCGCGCTACGTTCGCGGGTACTTTTGCTGCCGGCCACGTTTGCTGCGGCGCGCTGCTGTCGTCCGGCGGCGGGGGAGTGAGCGAGGGCCACAGGAAGGCGAGGTCGATGCGCTCGTGCGGCCCCGGATGGCGCTCTACCGCGGCGCGGATTGCCCGCGGCGGAATCTCGAACAGCACGCCCGCGACCGTGATCGGAATGGTGGGCGCATCGAGCGCAACCGGCGCGCCGGACCAGGTCGGCCATAAGAGGTAGGTAACGACGCTGCCGCCGCACAGCACGAGTACGATCAGAAGCGCGAACGGCAGCAGCAGAAACCCGCCGCGCTTGCGCCGGGTTTTTCGCGGGTAAACTACGTCAGCCGTCATGCGGTCCTTGCGTGCGGTCTTTGGCGGCCGCGCGAATCAGCGGCGAGTATCGCATGGGCAGTGTGACTTGGCGTGACTTGGACGTGGCTTGGACGTGGCTTGGACGTGGCTTGGCCGGGGCGGGCCGGCCGGCCTGAATTAACCTTTTTTTAATCATTCCGTGGCGGCGCGCGCCGGCCTCTGCAATGGCTTTGCACCAGAAGGAGGCGTTTTTTCATGTTGGATCTGGCGTGGCCGGCGCTGTCGCCGCAGGCGATCGATTCGTTTTTCTCGCTGGTCTTGGGTTTCGCGGTGGCCGGCCTGTGCGCCACCGGCTACGGCATTTTTGCCGACCGGCTGCCGAGCTTCCAGTTGCTCGAAGTCGGGCCGGTGCCGGCGCGCTTTGCCTCGATTCCGCTTCTGATGTTTGCCGCGCCTTTCATCATCATGCGCAACACGCTGCGCGGCCGCCGCATCGAAGGCCGCCGCGCCGAGTTCGTCATGATCGCAACCGTGATCGCCGGTTTGTGGAGCCTGATGTCCGGCACCGTCGTGGTAATGGCGCTGCAGGCGGTGCTTTGAGACTGACGACAGGCGACAGAAATAGAGCTCCGTCATCCGTCGTCTGCTGTCCGTCGTCTGAAAAAGGTGCGGGCGGCCTTTGGGGGAAGGCCGCCCGCGCGCGAACCCGGTCTGGGGACGGGGAGGGGTGGGGACGTGACCGGGCTCGCGGAACTCCTGTGCTCGTGTTTGTTCGACGCGTTCAGCGCGGCGTTGCGGTAAGCGGCACCGGCCGCGGCTCGCCGAGCGAGAGCCAAACGTTGGGATCGGATTGCGACTGCCGTTTCACGAAGCGGTAGCCGGTGTCCGACCACAGCAGGATGTCGTCGCGCTGATTGTCGAGGATGAACTCGCCTTTGTCGGTCTTCACCGTGAGGATGGCGTGGCCGTCGCCGTGCTGGTCGCGCACCACGGTGATCAAGAGCGCCTCGCGCGGCCAGCCGGCCCGCAGCAGCATGCGGCGCTTCTCCAGCACATAGTCCTCGCAATCGCCGTAGCCGTCGTCGGGATAATTCCAGCGCTCGACCACGCCCCAGTGTTCGAGGTCGGTCATCGGCCTGACGTTGCTGTTGACCCAGCGGTTGACGCGGACCAAATCCTTCCAGGCCGCCGTCGTCAGCACCACGTCGCGCGGCTGCGACGGCGTGGTCTTGCACTGCGGGTCGTACTCGATGCAGAACTCGACCCAGCCGATCGGCTGCTTGGTCTCGGCGCCGACGGTCGCGTAGAGCGGCCGGTTCTGCGCGGTGCTCGCGGTCGGGCAGCCGAGCAGCGCGAAGCCCATCAGGGCTGCGGCGGCTGCGCGCTTGGAGATCGCCGTGGCACTCGTGCTCATGTTGACCCCTTCCCGTCTTGTTGGGGTCACGTTTCGCACAAAGCATTTGCAGCGCCGCTAAGTCGGTTCGTGCAATTTGAAGCAAACACAAGTCAAGAACGCGCGAAATTCGGGCGCAAGTTGCTGCGTTTGTTAGCTGAAATGCGAGCTATTCGACTTTAGCTAAAAGTGTAACGATCAGGCGCCGGCGCGAAAACGCGCGGATTTTCACGGCTGAAAGCGTTCGTTGGCGGGCGCCGACGACGCGCTGCAACGCATCGCGCAAAGCCCAAGGTTCATTGGCGGCGAGCGGCAAAGCAGGAAAAATTGGCTGAAGGTTTTTACCCGCCGCTCACCGTTCGGGAGGAAACGCCGGCGCAGATCTAGGCCGGGCCCGGCGTCGCCGCGTGGCTCGGCGCCGGCGCGCGCTGGCCGCGCAGCCAATAGCTGAGCCGGTCCAGGTAGAGATAGATGATCGGCGTCGTGTAGAGCGTGAGGAACTGCGATACCAACAGACCGCCGACGATGGCGATGCCGAGCGGCCGCCGCAGCTCGGAGCCGGCGCCTTGCCCGAGCGCCAGCGGCAGGCCGGCGCCGATGGCGCACATGGTGGTCATCATGATCGGGCGGAAACGCAACAGGCAGGCCTGATGGATCGCCTCTTCCGGGCTCTTGCCCTCGTGCCGTTCCGCTTCGAGCGCGAAGTCGATCATCATGATCGCGTTCTTCTTGACGATGCCGATCAAGAGAATGATGCCGATGAAGGCGATCAGGCTGAGATCGTAGCCGAGCAGCATCAGCGTCAACAGCGCGCCGACGCCGGCCGAGGGCAGCGCCGACAGGATGGTGATCGGATGGATGAAGCTTTCGTACAGCATGCCGAGCACCACGTAGACGACCACGATGGCGGCGAGGATCAGAAGCGGCGTCGAGGTGAGCGAGGCCTGGAACGCCTGCGCGGTGCCCTGGAACGAGCCGTGCAGCGTGGCCGGGGCATGCAGCTGCGCGCTCAGCGCGGAGATGGCGTCGACGGCCTGGCTGAGCGCGACGCCCGGCGCCAGATTGAAGGAGAGCGTCACGGCGGGAAACACGCCCTGGTGATTGATGGTGAGCGGCTGCACCGAGGTGGAAAAATGCGCCACCGCCGACAGCGGCACCTGCACGCCGTTGGTGCCGGGCACGTAGAGGCGGGACAGCGCGGTGGCTCCGATCTGGAACCTCGGCTGCACTTCGAGAATGACTTTGGTCTGCTGGGTGGCGGAATAGATGGTCGCCACCTGCTGTTGTCCGAACGCTGCATAGAGCGCGGCGTCGATGGCGGCGAGCGAAACGCCGAGCCGGTATGCGGCGTCGCGGTCGACCTCGATCGGGATGTGCGGCGAGGCGATCTGCTGATCGGAGGCGACGTCGGTGAGGATCTTCATCGCCTCCATCTTGCCGAGCAGGATGGGTGCCCAGTGATTGAGTTCGTCGGAATCCGTGTCGGTCAGCGTGTACTGGTATTGCGCCTGCGACAGCCGCCCGCCGATGGTGACGTCCTGGCCGGCCTGCATGTAGAACCTGGCGCCGATCACCTTGGCGACCTGGGGCCGCAACCGCTCCATCACCTCTGTGATCGGCGGCCGCTCGTCGAACGGCTTGAGCTGGATGAACATGCGGGCGGTATTCTCGCTGGAATTGCCGCCGGTCGCGCCGGCGAAGCTGACCAGGCCGGAGACCGCGGGGTCGGCAACGACAATCTTCGAGATTTGGTCGTTGATCCTGGTAATGCCGGCGAATGAGATGTCCTGCCGGGCCTCGATCTGGCCGAACAGGAAGCCGGTATCCTGCTGCGGAAAGAAGCCCTTGGGAATCTCGACGTACAGATATCCGGTCAGCACGATCAGCGCCAGCGTAGCGAGCAGCATCGGCAAGCGATGGGCGAACACCCAGTTGAGCCCGCGCTCGTAGATGGCCAGCATGCCGTCGAACGCGCGCTCGAACGCGCGGCTGATGCGGCCCGGCGGCCGCTCGTGCTCGCGGGCGAGAAACAGCGAGCACATCATCGGCGTGAGCGTCAAAGCGATGAAGGCGGAAGCGACCACCGCGATGCTCACGGTCATGGCGAATTCGTGGAACAGGCGGCCGACGATGCCCGACATCAGCAACAGCGGGATGAACACCGCGATCAGCGAGAACGTGATCGAGACGATGGTGAAGCCGATCTGGCCGGCGCCGACCAGGGCGGCCTCGAAGGCGGGCCGCCCGGCCTCGATATAGCGTACGATGTTCTCGATCATGACGATGGCATCGTCCACCACGAAGCCGACCGCAATGGTCAGTCCCATCAATGACAGATTGTCGATGCTGTAGCCGAACAGATACATGGCGCCGAACGTGGCGATGATCGACAACGGCACGGTCACGCCGGGAATGGACGTCGCCCATGGCGTGCGCAGAAAGGCGAAGATGATCAGCACCACCAGGACGCCGGTGATCAGCAAAGTCATCTCCACATCTCTGACCGAGGCGCGGATATTTTCCGAGCGGTCGCTGACCAGATCGACATGCACCGAAGGCGGAATCGATTGCAGCAGGCCCGGCAGCAGGGCCTTGATCTGATCGACGACCTGCACGGTGTTGGCGCCGGCTTCGCGCCTGATCAGCAGCAATTCGGACGGCTGGTCGTTGAACCAGGCGCCGGTGCGCGGGTTGACCGACGAATTGATGACGGTGGCGACGTCGCCGACCTTGACCGGCGCGCCGTTCTGGTAGGCCAGGATGACTTGGCGGAAGTCGTTGGGGTTGAACAACTGATCGTTGGCGTCGAGCGTGAATTGTTGCTGCGGCCCTTCCAGGTTGCCTTTGGGTGAGTCGAGCGTCGCATTGCTCAGGGCGGTCTGCACTTGCGCGAGGCTCAAGCCCCGCGAAGCCAGCGCTTGCGGATCGACCCGCACGTGAATCGCCGGCAGTTGCTGGCCGGCGATGTCCACCTGGCCGACGCCGGGCACCGTCGACAGCGACTGCGCCAGGATGACGTTGGCGTAGGTATCGATCTGATAGACCGGCATGGCGTCGGAATACACGGCGTAGATCAGGATCGACCGCTCGGCCGGGTTGGTCTTGCGGTAGGTCGGCGGCGTCGGCAGGTTCTTCGGCAACAGCCCGCTGGCGGCGTTGATCGCGGTCTGCACGTCGCTCGCGGCGCCGTCGATATTGCGGCTTAAATCGAATTGCAGCGTGATGGTGGTCTGGCCCAAGCCGCTGGTCGAGGTCATCTGCGACAGGCCGGGGATCGCGGTGAACTGGTCTTCGAGCGGCGTCGCCACGGTGGCCGCCATGGTCTGCGGACTGGCGCCGGGCAGTTGCGTGGTGACGACGATGGTGGGGAAATCGATGTTGGGCAGTGCCGCGACCGGCAGCATCTCATAGGCGACCATCCCGAACAGCAAAATGCCGGCCATGAGCAGCGTCGTGGCGATCGGCCGGCGGATGAAGGTTTCCGAAATGTTCATCGCGCTAATTCGCCTCGGCCTCGGCCTGGGGCTGCGGCTGCGGCACTGCCGGCGCCGTGGTCTGCTGCACGGCGACCGCCATGCCAGTGGCGAGCCGGTACTGTCCGTCGGTGACGACCTTTTCGCCGCCGGTCAGGCCTTTTTGGATCACCGTAACGCCGCCCTGGCGCTGACCGGGCGTGACGCCGATCCGGCGAACCTTGTTGTTGTTGTCGATCAGGTAAACGTAGGAACCGCTCGGCCCGACCATAATGGCTGGCGCCGGCACCGTCACGACATCGTGCAGCGTCGAAACCGTGAGCGTCGCCCGTACGAATTCGCCGGGCCATAGCCGCAGGTCGGTATTGGCGAAGGTGGCTTGCAGCATCACGGTACCGGTCGAGGTGTTGACCTGATTGTCGATCAAAGTGAGCTTTCCGGTCTCGATCAGCTTGCGGTCCTGGGTATAGACGCCGACCTGGAGCGCCCCGGCCGCCTGACTGTGCTGGATCTCATCGAGCCGGTCTTGCGGAACACTGAACGTCACGTAGATCGGCTGGAGTTGCACGATCGAGACCAGAGGGCTGCCGGACGTCTGCCCGCTCGTCGTCGTGCTCGATGTGGCGGACGTCGTCCCAGCCGCCGTCGAGGTTTGGCTGGCCTGCGGACCAACGAGGTTGCCGAGATCGACCTGCAGGGCGCCGGCGCGTCCGGTGATCGGCGAGGTGATGTGGGCATATTGCAGATTGAGCTGTGCGGCCTCGACGTTGGCCTGGTCGAGCTGCACGGTGCCCTTGTCCTGTTCGACCACGAAGGCCTGGTCCTGCGACTGCTGCGCGGCGATCGATTTCTGCTGCTCGAGCGTCTGGTAGCGTTTGAGATCGAGCTGCGCCTCTTCGAGCACCGCCTCGTCGTGATGCAATTGCGCCTGCGCCTGATCGAGCGCCGCCTGAAAGGGCCGCGGATCGATCAAGAACAATTCCTGGCCCTGCTTGACGATCTGTCCCGGCGTGAACTCGATTTTATCGATGGTCCCGGTGACGCGGGCGACGATATTGACGGTGTCGATCGATTGAACGGTTCCCAAAGCATTGATGATTTCGGGAACGTCCTGGCGCGTCGCAATGGCGGCAGTCACCGGGACGGCCGGCGCGGCGGTTTGGGTCGGCTTGGCGCGGAAGACGAACAGCCGCACGCCGATGGCGACGAGAATAATGACGAGGAGCGTCCCGACTATCGCAAAGCGGCGTCGCGAACCGGGTCGTCGGAAGAGCACCATGCAAAGGCCCATCTCAAATGAAACTCGCTGCCCAGACTAACGCGCAATGATCGCAATGTCTCCGTAAAGTTCCACGAGTGCAGCGTAAAAAAGGCAGATCGACGCAGCGCCAAGGGCCCCGCGTCACTTAAGAATTTTTAATTTTGCCGCGGCGGAGCCGGCGCGCCGGCTCCGCGTTTTCAAAGTGAAGCAGCGGCGCGGCAAACGTAAGGCGCCCCCAAAGAAAGACGACGGAGTCCCGCCATGTCGGCAGAACCTAACCCCCGTAGCGGCGATTGCCGTAACAAAACCTACAGCCGGGTTCGGACGGTCTTGCTGTCCAGGGCGGCAGCCATCGCCGTCGCCGCCCTGGCAGCCGGGCCGCTGGGATTCGCCGCAGGCGCGATCGGCCTGACGGGTCCGACCGCAGCTTTGGCCGCGGAGCAGGCCACCCCGTCGGGTTTTGCCGACCTCGTTGCCAAGGTGAAACCGGCAGTCATTTCGGTCCGGGTCAAGATCGAGGAAAAGAGCAGCGCCGAAAACGAGGCCATTCCGCACAGCTCGCCGTTCTATCGGTTCTTTTTCGGTCCGAACGGGGAACCCCGGCAGCAGAACGTAATTACCGGCGAGGGGTCCGGGTTTTTCATCTCGCCGGATGGTTACGCGGTGACCAATAACCACGTGGTCGACCACGCCAAGACCGTGCAGGTGACCACCGACGACGGCAGCATCTACACCGCCAAGGTCGTCGGCACCGACCCGAAAACGGACCTCGCGCTCCTTAAGGTCGATGCCGACAAGCAATTCGCCTACGTCCAGTTCGCCGATCAGCGGCCGCGCGTCGGCGACTGGGTCATCGCGGTCGGCAATCCGTTCGGGCTCGGCGGCACCGTGACGGCGGGCATCGTTTCGGCGAGCGGCCGCGAGATCGGCTCCAGCCCCTATGACGACTACCTGCAGATCGACGCCCCGATCAACAAGGGCAATTCGGGTGGCCCGGCCTTCAACATGAGCGGCAAGGTGATCGGCGTGAACTCCGCGATCGTGTCGCCGTCCGGCGGCTCGGTCGGCATCGGCTTCGATATCCCCGCCGTTACGGCCAAGCGGGTCATCGACGAGCTCAAGCAGAAGGGCTACGTCACCCGCGGCTGGCTCGGCGTCCAGGTGCAGCCGGTGACCGCGGCGATCGCCGACAGTTTGGGCCTGAAGAAAGCGGCAGGCGCGCTGGTCGATCAGCCCGAGCCGAACAGCCCGGCCGCCAAGGCCGGCGTCAAAGCGGGCGACGTCATCACCGAGGTGAACGGCGCGCCGATCAAGGATGCGCGCGCCTTGGCGCAGCAGATCGCCAGGTCGGCGCCCGGCAGCTCGGCCAAGGTGACGATCCTGCGCGACGGCAAAACTCAGACCATCGCGTTGACGCTGGCGACCATGCCGAAAGAGCAACAGGAGGCCAATGCGCAGCCGCAGCAAAAACAAGAGCCCAACGCGGAGCGGCATCTCGGCATGAGCTTGGCGCCCGCTCAGGACGTCGAGGGTTCCGGTAAAGAGGGCGTCGTAGTGCTCGACGTCGATCCGAACGGCCCCGCCGCGCAGAACGGCATGCAGACCGGCGACGTCATCCTCGACGTCAGCGGCAAAGCGGTGCAGACGCCGTCGCAGGTGCGCGAGGCCATCAATCAGACCCGCTCGCAAGGGCGGCGCTCGGTGCTGATGCGCGTCAAGAGCCCGCAGGGCACGAGGTACGTGGCGATTCCGGTCGCTCAAGGGTGATCGGGGCGGCGAGGCGCGCCAGCCTCGACATTCGCGCCGGCCACCCAGCAGTCCATAACGTCGACGGTCGCGGGATCGAGCGCGACCATGTCGGCGCGCAAGCCCGGCGCAAGCCGGCCCAGCACGCCGCCGAGGCCCAAAAACTCCGCCGGATTTTTCGTCGCAAAGCGCAGCGCATCGGTTAGCGGCACGGCGCAGAGCCGCACGCAATTGCGCACCGCGCTTGCCATGTCGAGATAGGCGCCCGCGAGCGTGCCGTCGGCGCGCGTGCAGCGGCCGTCGCGAACCGCGATGGTGTCGCCGTAAAGCGCAAACGAACGCTTGGCGCCGCCAACCGGCGGCATCGCGTCGCTCACCAGGATCGGCCGGCCGGCGCCGCGCAAGGCGAGCCGAAGCATCGGAGGCGCAACATGAACGCCATCGACGATGAGGCCGTACCACGCATCGGACGATTCCAGCGCGGCTGCGATCGGTCCGGGCTCGCGCGCCGCGAGCGGCCGCATGGCATTGAACAGGTGCGTGAAACCGCTCAAACCTTCGCCCATCGCCGCTTTGGTCTCGGCGTAAGTCGCCAGCGAATGGCCGAGCGCCACGCGCACGCCGGCGGCGGCGAGTTTTTCGATGCAATGCTGCGGCACCTGCTCCGGCGCCAGCGTGACCACGGTCACGCCGCGGCGCGAGGCGGTGATTGCGGCAAGGTCTTCGGCCGTCGGCCGCCGCAGCGCGGCAACGTTGTGCACGCCGGCCTTTTCGGGAGCAAGAAACGGACCTTCCAGATGGATGCCGAGCACGCCGGGCTCGCCGTCGATCAGCGCCTCGATTGCCGCCAGCGCCGCGCGCATCGTCGCCAAACTGTCGCTGATCAGCGTCGGCAACAAAGCCGTCGTGCCGTGCTTGCGGTGCGCCGCGACGATGGCCCGCACGCCTTCGGCGGTCGGCGTGGCGTTGAACAGCACATCGCCGCCGCCGTTGACCTGGATGTCGATGAAGCCGGGTGCGAGCCAGGCGCCGTCGGCAAGTTCGTGCACGGACATCGTCGCCGGCAATTCGCTGCGCGCGACGATTGCGGCAATGCGCGTGCCGTCGATGACGACGGCGGCGTTGTCGCGGAGCAGGGCGCCGTCGAACACCCGGCTCGCGGCCACGGCATGAAGCGTGCTGCTCATCGGGTGCGCGTGACTTTTTGCAGGTGCGGTGGAGCGTCGATGTCGGTGCCGCGCCGTCCGGCAAGACCGACCAGAAACGCATAAAAACTCTGGATCAGACAGATCGCGTCGGCTTCAGCCTGCTCGGCGGCAGGCGCCGGCAGCGCGACGGCTTTCGGTAAATCGCGCTGAGTGATTGCCGGCTGTGCGAGGAGCACGCGCGCGCCCTTGCGGCAGAGATCGGCGACGAGCTCGTGGAGGCCGGCGCCGGACTCATCGGTCGGCGCAAATATCATGACCGGATAAGTTTTGGAAACCAGCGCAATGGGTCCGTGGCGAAATTCGGCGCTGCTGAACGCCTCGGCATGGAGCGCGCAGGTTTCCTTCAGCTTCAGCGCGGCCTCGCGCGCGGTCGCCAATGTCGGTCCGCGGCCGATGGCGACGAGGCTGACGGCGCCGGCAAGCGGACGCAGCGCCGCGCTCCAGTCGAGCGTTGCCGCGGCGGCAAGCCGCTCCGGCAGCCGGTCGCAGGCGCGGCGCAGCGCCGCGTCGTCCGTCCACCGCGCCGTGACGCGCAACAGCGCGGCAAGCGAGCTGATGAAGCTTTTTGTTGCGGCGACGCTATGCTCGGCGCCGGCAGCCATGGGCAGGACCACGTCGCATGTCGAAGCGAGCGGGCTGCGCTCGTCATTGACCAGCGCCGCCGTCAGCGCGCCGGCTTTTCGCGCCATCGCCGCAGTCTCGACGAGATCGTCGCTCGCTCCGGACTGCGAGATGGCGAGAAAGAGCTGACCTTGCAGTCGCAGCTCGCGCCGATAGATGCTGGCGATGTTGGGCGCGGCCGCCGCGACCGCAATGCCCAGATAACGCTCGATCAAATGCTTGGCGAAAGTAGCCGCATGCGCGGAGCTGCCGCGCCCGCAGGTCACGACGAAAGCGGGCGGCCGTGCCGCAAGGCGCGCCATCAAGTCCGCGAGCGGGGCAGCAATGTCATCGGCTTGGCGACGCACCGCATCCGGCGCTTCGCGCAATTCGGCGGCCAAGCCTGCGCCGATGGCCGTCATGGCTGCAAACCTTTTTCGCGGCGCGCCGGCGTCGGCATCAGCATCAGGCGACCTGCGCGGGCGCATATGCAGCGGCGCGCGCGATATGCAGCGCGCCGGCCAGAGCATCGCCGCGCGGCTCGACGAGATGCGATGTCGTCGCTTCGCCGAGCCACTGCCTGACGAACGGCGCGCAACCGCCGGCGAGCGCGATCCGATCGGCGCCGGCCGCGATGAGCCGCGCCGCCAACGCGTCGATGTGGCCCGCCGCGGCCTGCATCAGCTCGACGGCCGCCGCATCGCCGCGCCCGCTGCATTCGAAAATGCGCGGCGCCAACGCCGCCAACTCGCGCGGCGTGGCGTGCTGGCTCAAGCGCACGATGGCATGGGGGTCGTTGTTGAAATCGGCGAACAGCGCGCGCAACAGCGGCGTAAAGGCGATGCGGCCGTCGCGGGCCCATAGCACGCGGCGCAATGCCTCGGCGCCCAGCCAGGCGCCGCTGCCTTCGTCGGAGAACGGCAGGCCCCAGCCGCCGACGCGGTACGATTGGCCGTTGAGCACCGCCCAGCCGACGCTGCCGGTGCCGACCACCACGATGCCGCCGTCGCGTTCGCCATGGGCGCCGAGGCACGCCGCGTGCGCGTCGGTGGTGATGACGGCCTTGCCGAACGGGTGCGCGGCCGCCTGCGCGGCGGCAAGATGCGACGGCTCGCTGGCGCCGGCGAGCGCCAGGCACGCTACGATGCGCGAGAGGTAAAGGCGCGACAGCCCCGCTTGCTGCAGACATTGCAGCGCCGTATTCGTCACGGTCGCAAAACTTTGCCGCAGCCCCAGGCGAAGGTTCGCCGGGCCGGTGCTGGCTTCGCCGAGCACCTCGCCCGAGAACGCCGCAAGGCGCGCCCGGCAGCTCGTGCCGCCGCCGTCGACGCCCAGCAAAAGCGGTTCGGCGGGCATGCCCGGCTCCTTTGCTTCCGGATTCGCTGTCCCTGCAGCTAAGAACCAAATGGGGCGGAAATGGTTTTTTTTCGCGGGTGCGGCTGCATGCGCCGCCGGACGGCGCCATATCGCCATGGATATGGAACCATGGATACGGAACCATGGATACGGAACGCGCCAGCCCCCGCTATTCGGATATCGACCTCTGGGACCCGCCGGACATCCTCGATGCCATGATCGAGGGTCAAATGGCGGCGGTGGCGTCGGTGCGCGCCGCGCTGCCTGCCATCGCGCAGGCCGCAAGCGCAACCGAAGCGCGGCTGCGCGACGGCGGCCGCCTGATCTATGTGGGCGCTGGCACATCGGGCCGGCTCGCCGTGCAAGACGGCGCCGAACTCGTTCCGACGTTCAACTGGCCCGCCGACCGGCTCCTGCTGTTGATCGCCGGCGGCAGGCAAGCGCTGTTGCGGGCGGCCGAAGGCGCCGAGGACGAGACCGCAAAGGCCGCCGGGCTCATGCAACAGCACGGCATCGGCGCGGCCGACGTGGTGATCGCGGTCGCCGCCAGCGGCACGACGCCGTTTACGCTCGCCTGTCTACGCGAGGCCGGGCGGCGCGGCGCGCTCACCATCGGCATCGCCAACAACCGCGATACGCCGCTTTTGCGCGAGGCCGATTGCCCGATTGCGCTCGACACCGGCGCCGAACCGATCGCCGGCTCGACGCGCATGAAGGCCGGCACCGCGCAGCGCGTGGCGCTCAATCTGTTGTCGTCGCTGGTGATGATCCGGCTCGGCCGCGTGCATGGCGGGCTGATGATCGACGTGCAGGCGGTCAACGCCAAGCTGATGCGCCGCAGCGAGATGATTTTGCACCGGCTGACCGGGCGCAACGGCGAAGAGATTGCCGAGGCGCTGCGCCGCGCCAACGGCAGCGTCAAGCTTGCCGTGCTCTTGCTGCACGGCTTGAGCCCCGACGAAGGCGCGCGGCTGCTCGAGCGGGCCGGCGGACGGCTGCGCGCCGCGCTGCAATCGATCGGCGTTGCGCAAAGCCCCGGAGGCCTTGGCTCGCAATGACGCAAATCGCAGATGATGGGCACAAGTCTTCTCATTCTCGCGATGCGCTCTTTTTCCTTCCCCGCTTCGCGGGGGAGGATAAGCAAAATCGTTCTCGCGATGCGGTCGCATCCGAGTCTTGCCACGGCACGGCACGAAAGCGTTGCCTCCCGAGCAAATAAAAAAGGGAGGCGGAGCGCCGAGAGGCGCGTAGCGTCAGGAACCGCACCGGCGCTTCGGATGAGCGCATCCGAAGCCGCTAGCCAGTGCGGCGCGCGCCACGAATGTTTCGCGTTACCGCGAACCATCCGCTGTGCGGGGCGCGCTCGCCTTTCGGCGCTCCGTCGCGGCTCTTGCCAAAGCCTCGCGGCTTTGGCTCAGTCCGGTCCCGCGCTTCATGGTCGCGGACAACCGATCCGCGCCCCGGGCAGCCAGCTCCTGGCAGGCCGGCGTCGTGGCCGGCCGGGCGAGTTTCCGAACCGCCCACGTGCGGTGTGCGAAACCACGCGCCGGCGCCGCGCCCGCTCCATCAATCGGTACGCCACCGGTTGACGCCCTTTTGTGAGCGAGTTGCGGCCTATGTATTCAGCGCGCGAGCGGCGTCAAGCATTTATTCCTATAAATTCTAATGATTTGATTCTGCGTCATTTTTTCTTTCCCGCTCGAGCGGTCTGCGCCTACCGTCGCCGCGCACTCGGCCATGATTCGCAAGAACCGTGCCCGGACCGCGCCGCGCGCGATCCGGGGATGCTGCAAGCGTCATCGCCGCTCCCGGATTGCGCTCCGCGCAATCCTGGCTTCTGGTCAGCGCCAGCCGCCGCCGCCGTTCACATAGACCGTGTCGGCGGTCATGAACGGACAAGCGTCGGAGCACATGAACAGCACCAGTTCGCCGATTTCCTCCGGCTCGCCGAAGCGGCCCATCGGCACGTCGTCGAGAAAGCGCTTGATCAGCTCGGGCGACGACTGCGCTGCCGCCTGGAACGGCGTCTTGACCGGTCCCGGCGAGATCGACAGCGCGCGAATGCCGGACGTGGCGTATTCGCGCGCCACGCCCATGGTCATCGACACCACCGCGCCCTTGGCCGCCGCGTAGTGGATCGAGGAGCCGGGACCGCCGCGGCGGTGCGCCATGCTCGCCATATTGACGATGACGCCGTGCTTTTGCGCCAAAAAATGCGGCAGCACCGCCTGCATGGCGTAGAGCGTGCCGTTGACGTTGAGCGCGAAGGTCTTTTCCAGAAGCGCGTCGTCGATCTCCAGAAATTTCGCGCGGCGGATGGCAGCGCCCGCGGAGTTGAACAGGAACTGCACGCTGCCGAACGCGGCGAGCGCGCGCGCGACCATGGCGTTGACCGCTGCGCGCGAGGTGACATCGACGGCAAGCGCCAGCGCCTGGCTGCCCTTGCCGTTGACCGCGCTCGCGGTCGCCCGTGCGCCGGCTTCGTTGATGTCGGCGCACACCACGTTGGCGCCTTCGCGGGCGAAAATCACGGCGGCGGCGCGGCCGATGCCGCTTGCGGCGCCTGTGATGATGATGGTTTTGCCGGCGAAATAATCGGGCGTTTTCGGCATCGCTCCCCCCAATTGCTGCACTGATTATGCCTTATTGTGCCGCCGTAGGAGAACGCTCACAACTGCCCGGTGCCGCAATGCCCGGTGCCGCAATCGGCCGGCGTTGCGCCGGGCTGGCTTGCAGGATTCGGATAGGTCGGCGACAGGCAGCGCGATATATCTGCCGGAGCACATAAAGGAATCGCCGTGAGTGCCGAGGTCTCCGTCCCCAGCCTGCCCGCCGCCGCCGCTCGAGATCGGGCGCAGCGGCGCCTCGCGATCGGCTTTCTCAACTTCGCGCACGGGCTCGATCATTTTGTCATCCTGATCTATCCGACTGTGGTCATCGAGCTGCAGGCCGCCTATGGCCGTTCCTACGGCACGCTGATCGCGCTCTCGACCGCCTCGTTCGTGGCGTTCGGCCTGTTCTCGCTGCCCGCGGGCTGGCTCGGCGACCGCTGGAGCCGGCGCAACATGATACTCGGCTTTTATTTCGGTTGCGGCGCCTCGCTGGTCGCCGCCGCCTTGGCGCCGTCGCTCGTCGTGCTCACCATCGCGCTGTGCGCGCTGGGCATCTTCGCCGCGATCTACCATCCGGTCGGCACCGCGATGATTCTCGAGGCCGCGGTGCAGCGCGGCCGCACGCTCGCCTTCAACGGCGTTTGCGGCAACCTCGGCGTTTCGCTCGCCGCCGGCATCACTGCGGCGCTGACGGCCGCGGTGTCGTGGCGTGGCGCGTTCTTCGTGCCGGGCGTTGTCTGTATCGCAACAGGCGCCGCCTATCTCCGGATGATCCCGCGCGAAGGCCGCCGCGCTGAAAAGCGCAGCGCCACGGCCGATGTCACGCTCTCGGCGCCGGTCGCCGCCACCATCTTCGGCCTGTTCGTGGTCGTCGCGCTCAGCGCCGGGCTCGTCTTCAACACCATTGCGGTGGCGCTGCCGAAGATCGTCGATGAGCGCGTCGGCGGCATCTCGCTGGTCGCGGTCGGCGGCCTGACCACGGCGGTGTTCCTGTGCGGAGCGCTGGCGCAGATCACGGTCGGGCGGCTGGTCGAGCGCTTTCCGCTGCACATTCTGTTCGCGCTCGCCGCCATCATGCAGTTTTCCGGCGTGGTGTGGGCGGCTTATGCCAGCGGCGCGTCGCTGTTGTTCGCACTCGCCTTCACCATGGCGGCGATCTACGGTCAGATCACGCTCAACGATCTCGTCATCGCCCGTTACACCGCCGACGCCTGGCGCAGCTGGGTCTATGCGGTGCGTTATTTCCTGACCTTCATGGTCTCCGGCGCCGCGGTGTCGATGATCGCATTCCTCTACGGCCGCGGCGGCTTCGATCTCGTGCTCGGCGCGACCGCAGTGATCGCGCTCGGTTTTCTGGTCGCGGTGATCAGCATCGCGGTGATCGCCAACGGCGTCGAGAAAGCGCGAACGCTGCAACCGGCGGAGTAGTCTTACCGCGTCAAAAGTTCGGGGTCATCGAGATGCTGCCGGAAACGCGGCGCTCATGGACGTGCCCTCGCCCCTTGCGGGAGAGGGCGACTCGGCGGTTCAACAACAAAAGCGGGTGAGGGCCGCGGCCGCAACCCCTCACCGAGCCGAGTTTGTTGCGCGTCTTGCGTCGCCCTCTCCCGCAAGGGGAGAGGGCGCTCTAACGCGCGCTGCGCTTTCTCACGCAGTAAGAATAGATTTCGCTATTTGTTGACGCTCGCCTCGAAGGCGTCGATGACCGGCTTCCATTGCACCTGCTGGGCGTTGACGAAGTCGTTGGTTTCGCCGGGCGACATCGGGCTCACATAGGCGCCACGCTTGGCAAGCTTTTGGGCGAGGTCCGGCTCCGCCAGCGCCTTGTTGAGCGCGGCATTGAACTTGGCGATCGCGGCGGCCGGCGTCTTCAGCGGCGCGACGACGCCTTGCCAGCCGCCGGCCGCGAAGCCGGGCAGCGTCTCGCCCACGGTCGGCAGATTGGGGAAGTCGGGCAGCCGCTTTCTCGCCGCCACCGCCAGCACGTTGAGCCTGTGCGCCTGGATCGCGCCGGCGAGGCCCGAATAGCCCTCGATGATGAGCGGCACGCGGCCGCCCATCACGTCGGTCAGCGCTGCGGCTGGGCCGCCGGTGTAAGGCACGACCTGCAATGTGATACCGGCGCGTTGCTCGAGCAACAGGCCGGTGAGGTGGGTGATGCGGCCGATGCCGGTGGCGGCGAACGAGAGCTCGCCGGGATGCGCCTTGGCGCGCGCGATCAGGTCCGGCAGCGTCTTGAGCCCTGATGCCGTGCTGGCGCAAATGAACATCGGCTGGTCCACCAGCGAGCCGACCGGGAGAAAATCGCGCGGCAGGATAAGCGGCAGGTTCTCGGCCTTGCCCGGCAGCGCGATGAACAGCGAAATGGCCGGCGCGAACAGCGTGTAACCGTCGGGCACGGCTTCCGCCGCAGCGTGAGCGGCAACCGCGCCGCTGGCGCCGGGCTCATCGACCGGCACGATCTGCTGGCCGAGCAGGGTGCCGACCCGGTCCATCACCATGCGGAAGGTGACGTCGACCGCGCCGCCCGGCGCTGAATCGGAAATGATCCGGATCGGCTTGGTCGGATAATCGTCCGCTTTCGCCGGAGCGGCGACGGCGCACGCCAAAACGCCGAACGTCAGCAGCTTGAGCGCTGTCTGCATGTTGTTTCCCTCCCAAAACCGGTTACGCGCGGCCCCGTAGCGCTGCACGCTGGACGGTATCGCAAGTCCGTCGTGGGCAAAAGCCGCGGCCTTGCGACATGCCGCAGCAGCGGCCGGCTATGCGGGTTTGTGGGCGGCGAGCGCCATAAGCCGGGGCTTGCATAAACGGCCATCGTCCCCCATCTTGCGGTGAGCGGCGTCGAGGATGCTCCGCCGCGGCACGGCCACGGTTACGACGGGTGACGCCGGATGAACGCGCACCAGGTCGAACGTGGCCGTTGGCATTTTTGCGGGGGCCGCGGACGGATGCGAGCAGCGCTTGGCGCTGTCGGCTATTCGTCATCTTTGTTCAAGCGCTCGATCAAGGCCATGGCGCCGGCCGGGGCGCGGATTTTGCCTTCGTGAATCACGTAGGCGAACACGTCGCGTGGAGCGGCGTTCGCTTTGTGCGCGGCATCGACCCGCGGCAGGTCGTCCGGCGCACCGCCTTGCGCCCATAGCCGCAGCCGCTTCGCCCAGGCGTCGAGGTCGCGCGGCGGATAGGCGGCCGGCGCCGTGTCGTTGCCGCGCTGCAGCCGCGCGTAGACGAAATCGCCCGTGAGGTCGGCGACGTTGGGATAGCGGGCGTGATCGGTGAACACGACCGGCACGGCGAACCCGCGCGCGAGCGTCACGAATTGCGGCGTGCAAAAACTGTCGTGGCGGACTTCGACGACGTGGCGGAGTTTTTGGCCGCCGTATGCCGCGGGCAGCAGTTCGAGAAAGCCGCTGAAATCGGCGGCATCGAATTTTTTGCTCGGTGCGAACTGCCAGAGCAGCGGACCGAGATGCTCGCCGAGTTCGGTCACGCCCGAATCCAGAAAGCGTTTGATCGAGTCGCCCGCCTCCTTGAGCGCGCGCCGGTTCACCGCGTAACGCGGCCCCTTGACCGCGAAGACGAAGCCAGGTGGAACCTCGCTCGCCCATGATCTGAAAGTCTTCGGCGTCTGGGTGCGGTAGAACGTGCCGTTGATCTCAATCGAGGTCAGCCGCGCGCCGGCGTAGCGCAGCTCCTGCGTGTGCGGCAGGCCTTTCGGATAAAACACCCCGCGCCACGGCGCGAAGGTCCAGCCGCCGATGCCGACGCGGATTTGACCTGATGGCGCGGTCATATCGCTGTCATCCGAGCATGTCAGACGTATATCCAAGTGGCGGCGGAGCGGCGTATTGTAAGGCTCCGTCGCCCCGACGGCCACGGTCGTGAAGCGGGCGACGCCGGACGAACGCGCGCCCCGCCGCCGTGGTCGTTTCGCTATTATCTCACCCGCGTGGTGCGGCGAAGCGGGGGAGGGAACCATCCGTAGCGAGCGCAAGCGAGCGGAGGATGGCGCAGGGGCGCAGGACTCGACGAACCTCCTGCGACCAAAGTGAAGCGGCGAGGCCAACGGCCCTGCCAGCGTCTTGCTTCGCAAAATGGTCCCGCCATCGCGCATAGGCGCTAACATAGCTGCGTTTCCCGGGTGCAGCGCAGCACGAAGCGCAGCGAAGTGGTGCGCTGCAGACCCGGGATCGTAACAAGTTGCGGAGTCTGGGACGGTCCCGGATCAGCGGTGCACCGCTTCGCGCTGCACCGCATCCGGGAAACAGAGGCCTATATGTTAGCGCCCATGCGCCATCGCGGGGACGGCGAAAAATGAAAAGGCCCGGGACTTTGGCCGGGCCTTCACTTTCAAAGTGCCTGATGGTCGGATCAGAAGTCCATGCCGCCGCCGCCCGGAGGCATGGCGGGCATTTCCTTCTTCTTCGGCAGCTCGGCGACCATCGCTTCGGTGGTGATGAGCAAGCCGGCGACCGAGGAGGCGTCCTGCAGCGCCGTGCGCACGACCTTGGTCGGGTCGATGATGCCCTTGCGCACCATGTCGACGTAGTCGCCGCTCTGGGCGTCGTAGCCGAACGAGTATTGCTCCTTCTCGAGGATCTTGCCGACCACGACCGAGCCATCGTCGCCGGCGTTGGTCGCGATCTGGCGTGCCGGCGCGGACAGCGCCTTGCGCACGATGTCGACGCCGTGGCGCTGGTCGTCGTTGTCGGTGCGTACCTTCTTGAGCGCGGCCACGGCGCGCAAGAGCGCCACGCCGCCGCCCGGCAGGATGCCCTCCTCGACCGCGGCGCGGGTCGCATGCATGGCGTCGTCGACGCGATCCTTGCGCTCCTTGACCTCGACCTCGGTGGCGCCGCCGACCCGGATCACCGCGACGCCGCCGGCGAGCTTGGCCAGCCGCTCCTGCAGCTTCTCGCGATCGTAGTCGGAGGTGGTCTCCTCGATCTGCGCCTTGATCTGGGCAATGCGCGCCTCGATGTCGGCCTTCTTGCCGGCGCCGTTGACGATCGTGGTGTTCTCCTTGTCGATCGTCACCTTCTTGGCGCGGCCCAGCATGTTCAGCACAACGTTCTCGAGCTTGATGCCGAGATCCTCGCTGATCGCCTGGCCAGCGGTCAGCACCGCGATATCCTGCAGCATGGCCTTGCGGCGGTCGCCG
>JASHQS010000193.1 GCA_030038995.1 Xanthobacteraceae bacterium | reverse complement strand
TATCGCGGCATCCCCTGACCCATCATCGCCAAACCAGCCGAACGGCCGGCGAACGCCCATGCCCGATCCATCATATCAAGGCAACGGTGACCATCCCAAGGCATCGACGGCGCCGCCGGAGCGCATGCCGGGCGGCGAAGGCCGGCATGGTTAAGGCTTCGTCGACCCCTGCAGGCGCGCATAAAGCAGATGATCCTGCCAGAGGCCGTTGATGCACAGGTATTCCCGC
This sequence comes from Xanthobacteraceae bacterium, assembly GCA_030038995.1. GTDB lineage: Bacteria > Pseudomonadota > Alphaproteobacteria > Rhizobiales > Xanthobacteraceae > BOG-931. The sequence continues at coordinate 3,783 of JASHQS010000193.1, read as the reverse complement.
GCGTAGCCCTCGCGGACGAAGCCGTTCTTTTCCAGGAGCCGGATCGAGGCCGTATTGGCGGGAATGCAGGCCGCCTCCAGCCGATGCAGCCGCAGCGTCGTGAAGGCAAACGGAATGACCGCGCGCACCGCGGCCGTCATATAGCCGTGGCGGACGAAGGGCAGGCCCATCCAATAGCCGAGGCTCGCCGCCTGCGCGACGCCGCGCCGGATATTGGCCAGCGTCAAGCCGCCGACGAGCGCGCCGTCGCTGTTGCGCAGAATCAGGAAGGCGTAGCCCTGATCGGTCCGTAAATCCTCGGCGTAACGCCGGATGCGGCGGCGGAAGGCGCCGCGCGTGAGGTCGTCCACCGGCCAGGTCGGCTCCCAAGGAATGAGAAATTCGCGGCTCGTCTCGCGCAGCGCCGCCCACTCGGCATGGTCCGGCATTTGCGGCGTGCGCAGGGTGACGCCGTCGCCGGGGATCGAGGCCAGCGGCTCGGAAAAATTGATGGTGCGAAAGAACGCCATCGAACCGGGCTCAATGCACCGCGCCGGTGCGCAGACGGGTGACGTTCGGCGTGGGCGTTCGCATCATGCGGCACGGCGCGTGAGAGTCTCGGCAATCGCTGCGGCGCTTTCAAGCCCGGAGCCGAGGCCGAGCACGGCAATGGCCTGCTTGCCGCCGGCCAACAGCGCCCGTCCGGCAGCGCGCGCGCTTTCGACGGTGACCGCCTCGACCTTGGCGACCAGTTCGTCGGTCGGTATCGGCCGACCGTACACGAGCAGCTGCCGGGCCAGCTGGCCGACGCGATCGCCGGAGCTCTCCAAGGCCATCAACAAGCCGGCCTTCATCTGCGCCTTGGCGCGCGCGATCTCCGCTTCGGACATCGTTTCGGCCGTGTTGGCGATCTCCTCGACGATGAGCCGCATCAATTCCGACGTGTCGGCCGCATCGGTCCCGGCATAGAGACCGAACATGCCGATGTCGGAATACGGCGCATGGAACGAATAAATCGCGTAGCACAGGCCGCGCTTTTCGCGCGCTTCCTGGAACAGCCGCGATGACATGCCGCCGCCGAGCACGCTGGTGAACGACTGCAGCGAATAGAGCGCCGGATCGGTCTGCGCCAGGCCGGGCAGCGCCAGCGCGATGTGCACCTGTTCGAGCTCGCGCTTCTCGACGTGGGTGCCGCCGCCGAAACGCGCCGGCTCCGGGCGATGGCTCGCCGGACCGTCAAAGCCGGCCAACCGCTGCTCCACTTCGGCCAGCACCGCCGCATGATCGACCGCGCCTGCGGCGGCAACCACCATGTCGGGCGCCCGATACTGCCGGCCGAGGTACTCGCGCAGCTTGGCGTCGTCGAACGACCGCACGGTCTTGGCGGTGCCGAGAATCGAGCGGCCGATCGACTGGTCCGGAAAGGCGACGGCTTGCAGGTGCTCGAACACGAGATCGTCGGGCGTGTCGGCGACGGCGCCGATCTCCTGCACGATGACGTTCTGCTCGCGCAACAGCTCGCCGCGGTCGAACGCGGGCTCCGAGAGAATGTCGGACAGCACGTCGAGCGCGAGCGGCACGTCGTTCTTGAGCACGCGGGCATAATAGGCGGTGTTTTCCGCGCCGGTGGCGGCGTTGAGATCGCCGCCGACCGCCTCGATCTCTTCGGCGATCTGCCGCGCGGTGCGCCGCCGCGTGCCCTTGAACGCCATGTGCTCGAGCAGATGCGAGATGCCGTGCTCGTCGCGGCGCTCGTCGCGGCTGCCGGCATTGACCCAGACGCCGAGCGACGCCGTCTCCAGATGCGGCATGCTGTCCGTCACCACGGCGATGCCGGACTTCAGGGTGCTCACCGCAACGCTCATGCTGCCGCTCCTTCTTGCGCGGCACGGCTCGCCGCCAGGACGAAATGCTCCACCGCTGACTGCTCGGCCGGCAGCACCGTGACGCGCTCCGGCCGCGTCTTGAGATCGCAAAGCCATTCCGGCAGCGGCGGCCGCACGCCGCAGGCCGCCTCGACCGCTTCGGGAAACTTGGCCGCGTGCGCGGTCGCCAGCACCACCATGGGCACCGCCGGATCGCGCTGCTCCTTTTCGGCCACCGCAATGCCGACCGCGGTGTGCGGATCGACGAAATTGCCGGTCTCGCGCTTGACGGCGCGGATGGTGGCGGCGACTTCGTCCTCGTCGGCGCGGTCGGCGGCGAATAACGCCCGCAGTTGCGCCAGCGCGCGCGCCGACAGCGTAAAACGCCGCGATTGCGTCAGCGAGCCCATCAGCGCCCGGACCGCATTGCCGTCGCGGTCATAGGCGTCGAACAGCAGGCGCTCGAAATTCGACGATACCTGGATGTCCATCGATGGCGAGGTGGTCGGCACCACGGCGCGCGGCTCGTAGGTGCCGGTCGCCAGCGTACGGGTGAGAATGTCGTTGACGTTGGTGGCAATCACCAGCCGGTCGATCGGCAGCCCCATGCGCAGCGCCACGTAGCCGGCATAGATGTCGCCGAAATTGCCGGTCGGCACCGTGAACGCGACCTTGCGGTACGGCGCGCCCAGCGCCACGGCCGCGGTGAAGTAATAGACCGTCTGCGCCACGATGCGCGCCCAGTTGATCGAATTGACGCCGGAGAGGCGCACCCGCTCGCGAAACGCGGCGTGATTGAACATCGCTTTGACCAGCGCCTGGCAATCGTCGAAGGTGCCTTCGATGGCGACGGCGCTGACATTGGCAGCCGCCACGGTCGTCATCATGCGGCGCTGCACGTCGGAAATACGCCCGCTCGGAAACAGCACGATCAGGTCGACCCGCTCGCGGTCGCGGAACGCTTCGACCGCGGCGCCGCCGGTGTCGCCCGACGTCGCCACCACGATGGTGCGGCGCTCGCCCCGCGACGCCAGCACGTGATCCATCAGCCGCGCCAAAAGCTGCATGGCCAGGTCTTTGAATGCCAGCGTTGGGCCGTGAAACAGTTCGAGCGCGAAGGTGTTCACGTTTAGCTGCGTCAGCGGCACGACCGCCGGATGGCGGAAACCGCCATAGGCCTCGCGCGCCATGCGCGAGAGGTCGGCTTCGCTGATGGCGTCCTCGGTAAAGCGCCGGACGATCTCGATGGCGACTTCGGCGTAGGGCCGGCCGGCGAAGGAGGCGACGGTCGCCGGCTCGAGGCGCGGCCAGGTTTGCGGCACGTAGAGGCCGCCATCCTGGGCGAGGCCGGCGAGCATCGCCTCGGCAAAACCGAGCGGCGGGGCTTCGCCCCTGGTCGATAGGTGACGCACCGGCATCCTTTTGCGGCCGCCGGGTCCACCCCGCGCCGCCATATAAGCCATTGATAAAACTACATTTTGCTCCGGCCTGCGATTCCCGCAAGGCTGCTTGCAGAAGCACACTAATAGGAAATCGGCGCCCTTCACAAGGAAGGCGAACGCCCCGCTACGGAGCCAGTAGATGGGGTAACGGGCCGGCGCCGAGAGTGTAGCGCGGCAGGCGGTCGTCCCTCAAACTGATGGTGTTGAGCAACGGAGTCGGAATGGGTCCGCTCCAAGCATCATCGAGGGACGACCATTTGGAGTACTATGCAAGAATCGACGTGCCATTGAAACAATCGAGCGCGGGTTTGGGCTCAAGGTCGGCAAGACCACGGCACGGAGTTTTGCGGGCCGCATCCGCGCGCTGGCGGCAGGGCAGCCGAACCTCGAGACGATCGCGGCGGCGCTGTTGAACGTGCATGCCGTGCTGTTGCGCGAGTTCAATGGCTTCGAGCGGTGGGTGCGCCAGTGCGGGCGCAGCCATATCCAGGCCAAGC
>JASHQS010000015.1 GCA_030038995.1 Xanthobacteraceae bacterium | reverse complement strand
CCGCTGCCGGCGCCGGCGCGCCGCTGATCGAGCCGGTGATGTCGCCGTTGCCGCGCTCGGCATCGGCGTGCGCGAGCTGGGCGCGTTCCGCGGCCGACGGCCCGAACTCGCTGGCTGCCGGCGCGGCGCCCCCGCCGTCCGGAAAGTTGAACATTTGCCGCGCCCACGACTCTTTCTGTCCGGGCGGCTGCGTCGCGTCCGGCGCCAGGTGAATGACAGAAGCGCCATCGGCCGGCACGCCATCGCCGGTAAGCCAGCGTCCGCCGTCAAGCGCGAGATCGGCGGCCTTCAGCGCCAGCAGGCAGGCGCTGGCGACGAGCGCAATCGGAATGAGCCGCAAATCGCGGACGAAGCGCATCATCTTAAATCCTCAGCCGCGAAGCGGGGGAGAAGAACCGTCTTGCGGAGCAAGACGGTGGAGGGGGCGCGGGCGCTGCAGAAAATTCTTGAAGGCCCGCGCCCCCACCACCGCGCTTCGCGCGGTCCCCCTCCCCCGTTCCGCTGCGCTTCACGGGGAGGACAAAGACGTGTCTCAGCGCACATCATGCGGCGAGACCGAACACCTTGGTACGCAGCCGCTCGGCAAAAGCTTGCGCCGCGGCGGCGATCGCCTTGGCGTCCTGCACCGGCGGGTTCGGCTCGCCGCCGCGCCGGCCGGCGACCGCGATCTGCGACAGATGCCCGACCACGTCCTGGCCGGCCGCGAGCCGACGATCGAGATCCGCGCACAGCCGTTCGGCGCGGGCCAAGCGCTCGCCCAAGCCGACATCGCATTCGCGCGCGGTGATTTTCAGCCCGGCGATGGCGCGTTCGGCGATTTCGGTTGCGGTGACGAGCTCGGCGATGGTGGCGCGCAGCGCATCCTCGTCGGCCCGTAACAGCTTGAGCCGCCGATTGAGCAGAATGCAATAAACGATGGTGAGCATGAGCAAAATCGCGACCAGCCCCTCGATGATCAGTCCCATGCCATCGGTCATGATGCCTCCATGCGGTTGCCCGAGCCGCCTGCGGTTTCGAACATGGCGAAGGTGGTGCTCGGCTTGCGCAGCGGCTTGGCGATGCGCACGGCGACGCGGTCGCCGACGCGGCCCATGCGGCCTTCGGTGAGCGTGACGTTGCCGCAGCGCACGATCACCAGCGCGTCCGGTTTCAAATCGAGCATCAAGGTGTCGCCGACGTCGAGATTCATCATCCGCTTGAGCGGCAGCCGCGCCTCGTAAAGCACGGCATCGACGGCGATTTCCGCCTGGCCGATTTCGGTGGCGAGATGGCCCTCCCAGGTCGGGTCGCGGCCGAATTTCTCGCCCATGAACATCTGCAACAGCACGTCGCGGATCGGCTCGATGGTCGCGTAGGGCAGCAACAACTCGATGGAGCCGCCGCGATCCTCCATGTCGATGCGCAGCCGCACCAGAATCGCGGCATTGGCCGGCCGCGAGATCGCGGCAAAGCGCGGATTGGTCTCCAAGCGGTCGATGTTGAGCTTTACCGGCGACAACGGCTTGAAGGCGAGCTCGGCGTCGGCCAGCACCACCTCGATCATGCGCTTGACCAGATTGGTCTCGATCGTGGTGTAGGGCCGGCCCTCGATGCGGATCGCAGTCTGGCCGCGGCGGCCGCCGAGCAGCACGTCGATGATCGAGTAGATCAGGCTGGAATTCACCGTCACCAGCCCGGAATTCTCCCATTCCTCGGCCTTGAACACCGCCAGAATGGCGGGCAGCGGAATCGAATTGAGATAATCGCCGAACCGCACCGAGGTGATGCGGTCGAGCGAGACTTCGACATTGTCGGAGGTGAAATTGCGCAGGCTCGTCGTCATCAGCCGGACCAGCCGGTCGAAGACGATTTCCAGCATCGGCAGGCGCTCGTACGACACCATCGCCGAGTCGATGATGGCGCGGATGCCGGAATTGTCGTTGAGCGAAATGTCGGCGAGCGAGAAGCCGAGCAGCGAGTCGATTTCCTCTTGGGTGAGGACGCGCTCGGCACCGCCCTTGGTGTTGGACAGAAACTGGCCGTCGTCGACCATCGCCGCCCAATGCGCCGCCATGGCCTCCGGCCCGCTCTCGGGCTCCGCGGGCGCCGACACCGCTTCGGCGGCCTCCTGCTCGGCTTCGAGCGCGACGCCCCACTCGGCGGCGAGGGCGTCCTGGTCGATCTGGTCCTTCGGCTGCGCCATGGGCTAGTTGCCGCTTGTTTGCTCTTGAGGTGGTCTTGGCCCGCTCATTCCCGCGAAAGCGGGAATCCAGCGGGAGCGCGCCGATTTTCCGTCGAGACTTTCTGGGTCCGCGCTTGCGCGGGGACGAGCGGCAGAGACGGCATCACTGCACCACGATTTCCTTGAACAGCACCGCGTTGATCCGCGCGGGCGCGATCGCGGCGTTGACGCGCCGCGTCAGCTCCTCCTTGAGCCGGTACAGGCCGGCCGAGCCGTCGAGATCGGTGGCGCGCAATTCGCGCAAGTAGGTCTGGAACGTGTCCATCAGCCGCGGCATCAGGGGCTCGATCTGGGTCTTGACCGACTCGTCGGGCACTTCCAGCACCACTTTGACTTTCAGATATTGGGTGCGGTCGGTGCCGGCCGACGACAAGTTCACCAGCACTTCGGGCAGATCGACGAAGACCGGCGGCTTGATCTTGCTGGCGGGCGCGGCCTCGCTCATTCTGCCGCCGAGGAAGTGATAGGCGCCGCCGCCGGCGCCGCCCAAGCCGAGCACCGCGGCAGCCGCGATGATGACGAGCTTGCGCGAGGCCAGCGCCTTGATGGAGAAACCTTTGCCCTTCGGCGCGGCTGCCGCGGCTTCGGCCTCGTCGCCGTCGGTTTCGGGCGGTGCGGATTTTGCGGCTTTGTTTGTCGCCATGACGGCTCCCGCTGGCGTGAAAGCGCACGCAGGAGAACGCAGGACCAACGCCGCGAGCGCCAGCCACCGCCGTTTTCGGGTGTGGCCGCAAGGCAAGCTAGGTAGGAATGGTTAACAGAAACTTGCCCGCATCCCGTGCGCCGGAAATTTTTGCCGAGGTCAGCGTTAATGGCGGCTTTTTCTGCCCGGGCTCCGACCGCCGCGCCGCCGCCTAGCCCTTTGATCCATTGCGATTTTTTCCGCTGGCACGGCTTCTGCAGCGTGGCCGGCCGCCATGGGCTTGGGAGAGCCCGCGGCGACACGGACGGCCTGCCGGCTGCCGCCACGGCGCGCTGGCATGCTCACAGGGGAGAAATTCCGATGGAGAACGCTCTTCTCGTCGGCTTGTCGCGGCAGATGGCGCTCAGTCACGAGCTCGACGTCGTCGCCAACAACATCGCCAATATCAACACCACCGGATTCAAGGCCGACAACACGCTGTTCACCCAGTTTTTGATGCCGAACGCCAGCGACGGCCAGTTCACCGGCAACGATCGGCGCCTCGATTTCGTCGAGGATCGCGGCACCTGGATCGATTTTTCGCCGGGCGCGCTGCAGCGCACCGGCGCCCCGCTCGACGTTGCCATCCAGGGTAACGCTTACCTCGCGGTGCAGACGCCGGCCGGCGTGCGCTATACCAGGAACGGCGCGCTTGCCATCAACGGCGCCGGCCAGCTCGTCACCAGCGACGGCTATCAGGTGCTCGGCGATTCCGGCCCGATCACCTTTCAGAACACCGATCACGACGTGATCATCAGCCCGAGCGGCATCATCACCGTGCGCGAGGGCAACAGCACCGCCGACGCGCCGCGCGGCCGGCTGCAGCTGGTCGGCTTCGACCGGATGCAGCTGCTGCAAAAGGACGGCGGCTCGACGTTCGAGGCGCCACCCGGGGTCAATCCGACACCGCCGCCGCAGGGCACGCAGGTGGTGCAGGGCGCGATCGAGAAATCCAACGTCAACCCGCTCGCCGAAATCGCGCGCATGGTCGAGATCACGCAATCCTACAACGACGTCGCCAACATCCTGCAGCAGCAGAGCGACCAGCGCCGCAACGCGCTGACGCAGCTGTCGCAGACACCGGCTTCCGGCTCCGCCTGACCGGCAGCGGCCGGACGGCGGAAGCTTGCTTGAGGAGAAGTTCGATGCGTGCGCTCGATACCGCAGCGACCGGAATGGCGGCGATGGACCTGCAGGTCCAGGTCATCGCCGGCAACATCGCCAACATGACGACCACGGCCTACAAGAGCCAGCGCGCCGAGTTTCAGGATTTGCTCTACGAGCACGTGCAGCGCATCGGCGCCCAGGCCTCCGACCAGGGCAACATTCTGCCGGTCGGCATCGAGCTCGGCTCCGGCGTCAAGACCGTGGGGACGCCGCGGCTGATGACCCAGGGCACCCTGGCGCAGACCGGCAACACCCTCGACGTGGCGATCCAGGGCTCCGGCTGGTTCAAGATTCTGATGCCGGACGGCACCTTCAGCTACACCCGCGACGGCTCGTTCCAGATGGACTCGCAAGGCCGCATCGTCACCGCCGAAGGCAACCTCGTTCAGCCCACCATCACCATCCCGCCGAACTCGACCGGGCTCACCATCAACCAGCAGGGCCAGGTTTCGGTGACGCCGCCGGGCACCACCACATCGAGCATTCTCGGCCAGTTCACCGTCACCACCTTCATCAACGATGCCGGCCTGCAGGCGCAGGGCTCGAACCTGTTCACCGCGACGCCGGCCTCCGGCCCGCCGCAGGACGGCGTGCCCGGCACCAACAATGCCGGCACGCTGCTGCAAGGCAGCCTCGAGCAATCCAACGTCGAAGCGGTGACCGAAATCTCCAACCTGATCGCCGCGCAGCGCGCTTACGAGATGAACTCCAAGGTGATCAGCGCCGCCGACCAGATGCTGCAGACCACCTCGCAACTGATGCGCTGAGAAAGGTCCTTTACGCCATGATCCGCCTGACCAACTTCAATCGCATCGCCGGCTTGGCTGTAGCGCTCGTTCTCGCCGCAGCCGGCACCGCCGCAGCCGCGCAAACGGCCCGGCCGGCCTTGCGCGCCAACGTCACCGTCGAGGGCGATCTCGTGCGCATCGGCGACCTGGTCGAGAACGCCGGGCCGGTCGCCGACGTCGCCATCTTTCGCGCTCCCGATCTCGGCACCACCGGCGCGGTATCGACCGAGCGCATCGTCGATGCCATCCGGCCGCATCAGCTCATCGACATCGATACCCGCGGTCTTACCGACGTGACGGTGACGCGCTTGAGCCGCGCCATTGCGGTCAAGGAGATTTCCGACCGCATCGCCGCGGCGCTGTCGCAGCAATACGGCCTCGGCGCGCCGCAAAATATCGGGCTGACCTTCGATCGCCCGGTGCGCACCTTGCAGGTCGAAGCCGACGCCGCCGGCGAGTTGCAGGTCTTGGCGCTCAATTACGATGCGCGGACGAACCGCTTCGACGTCACGCTCGATCTGCCGTCGAGCGCGACGCTGCACCGCCAGCCGCCGCGTTTTTCCGGCACCGCGATCGAGATGGCCGATGCGGTTGCGGTCAACCGGCCGGTGCAGCGCGGCGAGGTGCTGCAAGCCGCCGATCTCACCGTGGTGCGGCGGCCGAAGGCGCAAAGCGTCGGCTTTACCAAGCCGGCCGCCGCCATCGGCCTTGAAGCACGCCACGCGCTGCGACCCGGCCAGCCGCTCTCCACCGCCGATCTGACGAAGCCGAAACTCGTGGCGCGCAGCGACACGGTGACGCTCGTCTACCAGGCGCCCGGCATCGTGCTCACCTTGCGCGGCCAGGCGCAGGATTCCGGCGCGCTCGGCGACTCGATCGGCGTGCTCAACATGGAAACAAAGCGCATCGTGCAAGGCGTGATCAGCGGGCCCGGCCGCGTCACCGTCGCGGCGGCGACCACGCGCCTCGCCGTGGCCGCGCCGCCAGCCGGACAGTAAGCAGCCCCGTCATGCATGGTTTTAGATCAAGGTGCTTGCGGCGGTCGCAGCGCACTTCCTCTCTCCGCAGGGCAGAGGTGAAGCAAATACGGCGGCCGTCGTCGTTCTGTACGAAGTGAAAGGCAGTATCATGTCGAAACGTACCGTGCTGCTGCGTTGCGCGCTCTTATCGACCGTCGCGGTGGTTTTCAGCTCCTGCTCCACGTTCGATCAGTTAAGGCACCTCGGCGAAACGCCGCCGCTGTCGCCGGTGAAGAATCCGACCAGCGATCCCGGATACAAGCCCGTGCAGATGCCGATGCCCTCGCCGCAACCCGCCACGTACAATCCGAACTCGCTGTGGCGCAACGGCTCGCGCGCGTTCTTCAACGACCAGCGCGCCCATCAGGTCGGCGACATTCTCACCGTGAAGGTGAACATCAACGACACCGCGGAGTTTCAGGATCAGACGCAGCTCCAGCGCAGCACCACCGAGGATTCCGAAATCACGAATTTTCTCGGCGCCAACACCATCACCAATTCAAAATCAATCCTGCCCGGCTCGCTGCTCACCACCAATGGCAATACGCAGATGAACGGCAACGGCACGATCAACCGGCAGGACCAGTTGGTCACCAACGTCGCGGCAGTGGTCACCCAGGTGCTGCCGAACGGCAACCTGGTGATCGAGGGCAAACAGGAAATCCGCCTCAATTCCGAGATGCGCGAGCTCCTGGTCGCCGGCGTCGCGCGCCCGGAGGACATCGAAAGCGACAACACCATCGAGTTGCCGAAGATCGCCGAGGCGCGCGTCGCCTATGGCGGCAAAGGCACGCTCACCAATATTCAAACGGCGCCCTGGGGGCAGCAGGTGACCAGCGTGGTGTTGCCGTTCTGACAGGGATCAGGAATCAGGGGTCAGGGGTCAGGGGTCAGGCGCGGGATGAAATCGGATCGACGCATGAGCGCAATCTCCAACATGCGAGGTGGAATCTGATATCTGATATCTGATATCTGATCCCTGATCCCTGATTGCTGATCCCTGTCTCCCCCGCCGTCCCGCTTGCGCGCTGCGGACGGCGGCCAACGCGGCCTCCGGCAGCTCCCCGCCGGAGGCCGCTCGTTTTTTGCTCGGCATTTGATTCGTCATGGCCGGGCATGGGGTCCCCCGCGGCGACGCTGGCATCGCGGGGTGCCCCTGACCCGGCCATCCATGCGGCAGTTCGGGTTGTCGATGAGCGGCGAACGTTATGCCGTGCGGCTCGTCAGCATGGATACGCGGGTCAAGCCCGCGTATGACGAGCTGTAATTCGCGGCGCGCTTCGCCACTTCCTCGCGCGCCGCCTCGACCGCGCTCGCCCAGTCGCCGAAGCGCGGCTGGCGGAACAGGCGCGCGGTCGGATACCACGGCGAGTCGCGGCGCTGGCGCAGCCAGCGGAAATCGGCGGCGAACGGCAAAAGCAGGAACAGCGGCTTGCCCAGCGCTCCGGCGAGATGCGCCACCGCGGTATCGACCGCGATCACGAGATCAAGCGCCGCGATCGCGGCGGCGGTATCGGCAAAGTCGCTGAAATGCTGGCCAATCGATACCACGCCGGCCCGTTGCGCCAGCAGCGGCACGTCTACATCGCGCACGTCGTGCTGCAAGCTGACGAATTGCACGTCCGCAAGATCGAGCAACGGCGCCAGCGCTTGAAGGCGCATCGAGCGATTGATGTCATTGTCGTGCGCGCGCTCGCCGGACCAGCAAAGTCCGATCAGCGGCCGGCCTTGCGGCAGGCGCGCGTGCCAGTACCCGACGCTGTCCGGCGGGGGCGCCAAGTAGGGACCGGATGCCGGAATTGTTGCAAGCGCGGTGCCGAAGGCGAGCGGCAGGCTGGGCAGTGGACAATGAAAGTCGAAGGGCGGCAATTGCGCGCCGCGCCCGAGCACCGTCGTTATTCCAGGCATGTCGGACACGAGCCGCACCAACGCCGGCTGCACTTCGAGGAGGACGCGGGCGCCGCGCGCGGCCAAAAGCGGCGCGTAGCGCACGAACTGGATCGTGTCGCCGAAACCCTGCTCGGCATGCAACAGAATGGTCTTGCCGGCGAGCGACTGCTCGCCGAGCCACAGCGGCGCCTCGAGCCTGCGGCGCTGCGGCGTGAATGCGCCGCCGCGGCGCCATTCATAGCCGCGCCAGCCGCCGACAAAATCGCCGAGGTAGAGCCGCACGCTGGCCTCGACAAATCGCGCCGGCGCGAAACCCGGTTGCGCGGCAATGGCGTGCGCGGCGCTCTTCAGCGCCTCCTGCGGCCGCTCGAGCCGGCGCAGCGCGATGGCGCGATTGGTCAGGAGCTGGGCGTTGTCCGGCACGATTTTCAGCGCGCGACCGTAGGCGGCGAGCGCCTCTTGCGGCCGGTTGAGCTTGAACAGCGCGTTGCCCAAATTACCGAGCGCATCGAGGCAGTCGGGATCGGCCGCCAGCGCGCGGAGAAATTCATCGCGCGCCTCCGCCGGCCGGCACAATTCCAGCAGCGCCACGCCGCGGCCGTTGCGCAGCTCCGCATCGTCGGGCGCGAGACTGAGCCCGTCGTCGTAAGCCGCCAGCGCCTCCTCGAAGCGGCGCATGGCGTAGAGCGCAAGCCCGAGCGCCGCAAAATCCTCGCAAGGCAGTTCAGGTCGCTGTTTCCCGGATGCGGCGCAGCGCGCAGCGGTGCGCCGCTGATCTGGGATCGTCCCGACCTCGGCGTCCGTAACGATCCCGGGTCTGCAGCGCACCACTGCGCTTCGCTCCGTGCTGCGCTGCGCCCGGGAAACGTCGCCTTTTCCGTCCGCGCCAACGACGTCAATCCTTAACGCTCCGTAGCCAAACGTGGTAAACAATTGTTTAAAGTCTTGGGAGCCACGGCCATCGACTTCGCCCTTTCCGAGCTGCAGCTATCGCTGCGCGACGCGGTGGAGAAGGTCTGCGCGCGCTTCGGCGACGATTATTGGCTCGCGCGCGACCGCGACAAAAAATTTCCCGAAGAGTTTCGCCGCGCGCTTGCCGCCGACGGCTGGCTCGGCATCTGCATCCCGCAGGCGTTCGGCGGCGCTGGCCTCGGCATCGCCGATGCCGCCGTCATGATGGAGACCATCGCGCGCTCGGGCGCCGGCTTTTCCGGCGCGTCGGCGGTGCACATGAACATTTTCGGGCTCAATCCGGTCGTCGTGCACGGCAGCGACGAGCAGAAAAAGCGCATGCTGCCGCCGATCGCCACCGGCAAGGAGAAAGCGTGCTTCGCGGTGACCGAGCCGAATGCCGGGCTGCAGACGACGAAGCTGCAAACGCGCGCCGAACGCCGCGGCAACCGTTACGTAATCAACGGCGCCAAAATCTGGATCTCGACGGCGCAAGTCGCCGACAAGATGCTGATCCTCGCCCGCACCACGCCGCTCGACAAAGTGCGCAAACCGACCGAAGGCTTGAGCCTGTTCTACACCGCGCTCGACCGCCGCTGCGTCGAAGCGCGCGAGATCGACAAGATGGGCCGCGCCGCGGTCGATTCCAACCAGCTCTTCATCGACGGCCTGGAAGTGCCGGTCGAAGACCGCATCGGCGACGAGGGCACGGGTTTCAGATACATCCTCGACGGCATGAATCCGGAGCGCATTCTGGTCGGCGCCGAGGCGGTCGGGCTCGGCCGCGCGGCGTTGCGCAAGGCGGCAGCCTACGCCAAGGAACGCGTCGTGTTCGACCGGCCGATCGGCCGGAACCAGGCGATCCAGCATCCGCTGGCGCAATGCTGGATGGCGCTCGAAGCCGCCGAGCTGATGGTGTTCAAGGCCGCCTCGCTATACGACAGCGGGCAACCCTGCGGCGCAGCCGCCAACGCCGCCAAATATTTGGGCGCCGAAGCCGGCTTCAAAGCTTGCGAGACCGCCATCATGACCCACGGCGGCTACGGCTACGCCAAGGAATTTCACGTCGAGCGCTATTTCCGCGAAAGTCTCATCCCGCGCCTCGCGCCCGTGTCGCCGCAGCTCATTCTCTGCTTCATCGCCGAGAAGGTTTTGGGGCTGCCGAAGTCGTATTAGACGAAAGCGAATAGCGAGTGGCGCATAGCGAATGGGTCCCACTCGCTATTCGCTATCCGCCGTTCGCTATTTTTACTCCTCCCGGTACACCCGCTCGCGGCGCTCGTGGCGCTCTTGGGCTTCGACCGACAGGGTGGCGATGGGTCTCGCTTCGAGCCGCTTGAGCGCGATCGGCTCGCCGGTCTCCTCGCAATAGCCGTAGGTGCCGTCTTCGATGCGGGCGAGCGCGGCGTCGATCTTAGCGATGAGCTTGCGCTGGCGGTCGCGGGCGCGCAGCTCGATGGCGCGGTCGGTTTCCGAGGAGGCGCGGTCGGCGAGGTCGGGGTGATTCTGGCTCTCGTCTTGAAGATGCTGCAGCGTCTCTTTGGCCTCCTTGAGGATGTCCTCACGCCATGCCAAGAGCTTGCCGCGAAAATACTCGCGCTGGCGCTCGTTCATGAACGGCTCTTTGTCGGTCGGCCGATAACCGCGCTCCGCCGGAGCGTTCTTTGCATTGCCGTTCTTGTGCGATTTATCGTCGGATCGACCGTTCTTGCTCTTTACCGACTGCAGCATTGGCCCTCACTCCGCGCACGCAACTGTGCAGGGACCTCCCCCCGCGAGGCAGGCCTATATATCGGGCGTCCATGACAGAGACAATAAGAATGACGGCGCCGCGTGCTGAAAAAGCGGCCGCCTCGCGGGCGTTGTTTGCAGTGCAACAAAAACGTGGAAGGTCTTGTAAAATCGACCTTTACCGGCGCGCGGCGCCGCTCGATCGATTCGCTGCATGCCTTATTTCACCGCTCCCCTGCGAGGCCTCCGGGGAAAGCGGGCGCGCTTGTGCCGCCGCGGCTTTAGCTGATGCCGGCCTTGGCCAGTTCGACGGCGACCCGCAGGTCGATCTCCGCGACGACCGCATCGAGCCGCTCGTCGCCGGAGCCTTCCTTTAAGTCTGCGGCCACCGATTTGAGCCGCAGCATGGTGGCCTGGTCGAGGCTGCCGGCAAGCAGGCCAAGCTTGACCTCGTCGAGCGCGTCGAGGGCGCGGCGGCCGTTTTTCACCGCCCGGCGGCGGCGTTCGGTCGGATCCTCGATGCCTTGCAGCGCGATCAGGGCGTCGATGCCGCCGACCGTGCGCAGCGCCACCGCCGGACTTTGCGCCGGCGCGGCCCCGCCATCGGCCACGCTGAAGCTGCCGCCCGCGGTGCGGCGCGCCACGACGGGGGCGGTGGCCAGGGCGGTGCCGTTCGGTGCGGAGACGCGCATATGTATCAAGGTGTCGGCTTATGGTTAATGCCCGGTAAAACCTGCCGGCAATTGTTGCCGGCCGGGCGGCAGAGCCTGCTCGCCTGCCCTGCCCACCTCTGTAAAACCCAAAGCCTTTCAAGGCGTTAGCGCCGGCACTGCGCTGGCACGCAACTGGCATTCAAAATCCCCGTCCGACCTCTTGGGGAGCAAGAGATGAGAGGGACGCTGAACATCGCGCTCGCCGCGCTGGCGATGCTGGGCTGCGCCGTGTCCACGGCGGCGGCCACCTCGCGCATCAAAGACTTGGCCAATATCGAGGGCATCCGGCAGAACCAACTGATCGGCTATGGCCTCGTGGTCGGGCTCAACGGCACCGGCGACACGCTCAACAACACGCCGTTCACCAAGCAGTCGCTGCAGGGCATGCTGGAGCGGCTCGGCGTCAACATCCGCGGCCAGCAGATCCGCACCGGCAACGTCGCCGCGGTCATGGTGACCGCCGATTTGCCGCCGTTCGCCACCCAGGGCACGCGCATCGACGTCACCGCATCCGCCTTGGGCGACGCCAAGAGTCTCGAAGGCGGCACGCTCCTGGTCACCCCGCTCCTTGGCGCCGACGGCAACGTTTACGCGGTGGCGCAAGGCTCGCTCGCCGTCGGCGGCTTTCAGGCCGAAGGCCAAGCGGCGAGGATCACGCGTGGCGTGCCAACCGTCGGCCGGCTGCCGAACGGCGCCATCATCGAGCGCGAGATCGATTTCGCGCTCAACTCGCTCGGCCAACTGCGTCTGGCGCTGCGCAATCCCGATTTCACCACGGCCAAGCGCATCGCGGTCGCGGTCAACGATTACATGGGCGCGCCGGTCGCCGAGCCGCTCGATCCGTCGACGGTGCAGCTCACGCTGCCGAAAAAATTTCCGGAAAACGTCGTCGCCATGCTCACCGACATCGAGCAGTTGCAGGTCGAGCCCGACGAAGCGGCCAAGATCGTGATCGACGAGCGTTCCGGCGTCGTCGTCATCGGCCGCGACGTGCGCGTCTCGACCGTGGCGGTGGCGCAGGGCAACCTCACCGTCAATATTTCGGAATCGCCGCAGGTGAGCCAGCCGGCGCCGTTGTCGCGCGGCCGCACCCGGACGGTGCCGCGCACCCGCATCGGCGTGCAGGAGGAAGGCCACAAGCTCGCTTTGGTCAGCGAGGGCGTATCGCTGCAGCAGATCGTCGACGGGCTCAACGCGCTCGGCATCGGGCCGCGCGACCTGATCGCCATCCTGCAGGCCATCAAGGCCGCCGGCGCCATCCAGGCCGACATCGAGGTGCTGTGATGAGCCAAACCGCCGCCGACCTCGGCTTGTCGCTGTCCTCGCTCGGAACGGCCAACCTTGCGCAACTCACCGCCGAAATGAAGATCAAGAGCAAGGCGAAAGCCGCCGCGCAGGATTTCGAGGCGATGTTTCTGAACACCATGTTCCAGGAGATGCAGACCGGCATCGACGGCGACGGTCCGTTCGGTGGCAGCGGCGCGCTCAAAGTGTGGCGCTCGTTCCTGACCGATCAATACGCCAAGACCTTCGCCAAAGCCGGCGGCATCGGCATCGCCGACCACGTCTATCAGGAACTGTTGCGCCAGCAGGGGATCAGCGCATGACCAAGCCGATGACGAATGCGGCGGAGGCCGAAGGCGCGCTCGACGAATTGCGCGGCATCGTCGAAAAGCTCACCGCGCTCTTGGCGCAGGAGACCGCGCTCATTCGCGCCGGCGAGATCCGCGGCGCCGCCGCCATGGAGCCGGCCAAGCAGGATTTGACCGGCCGTCTGCTCGCGGCGGGCGAGCGCATCAAGGCCAACGCCAAATTCATATTGGCCGCGGCGCCGGCGCGCTGCGCGGCGCTCAAAAGCGTGCAGGCCGCGTTCGGCGCCGTCATCCAGAAGAACATGATGGTGCTCGCCACCGCGCACGCGGTGTCGGAAGGCATCGTCCGCCGGCTGTCCAGCGAAGTGACGCGCAAAGCCTCCCCGCAAGTCTACGGCGCCTCCGGCCGCGCCACGGCGCCGAGCCCCAAGCACGCGCGGCCGCTGGCGGTGAGCAAGACGCTTTAAGCTTCACCGTTGCCGCCGGCGGTGGTGAAGCGGAGCACGTCACCGCCCTTCACGCCTTGCCATGAAAGCCAGCCGCTCGAACAGGTGCACGTCCTGCTCGTTCTTGAGGAGCGCGCCGTGCAGCGGCGGGATTAAACGTTTTGGATCGCGCTCGCGCAACGTCTCCGGTGAAACGTCCTCGACCAGCAGAAGCCTGAGCCAGTCGAGCAGCTCCGAGGTCGACGGCTTTTTCTTCACGCCCGGCACATCGCGGATTTCGTAGAACAGTTTGAGGGCCTCGGCCACCAGCCGCTGCTTGATGCCGGGAAAATGTACTTCGACGATGGCGCGCATGGTGTCGGCATCGGGGAAGCGGATGTAATGGAAAAAGCAGCGGCGCAAAAACGCGTCCGGCAGTTCCTTTTCGTTGTTCGAGGTAACGACCACGATCGGCCGGCGCCGGGCGCGGATGGTCTCGCCGGTCTCGTAGACGAAGAACTCCATGCGGTCGACTTCCTGCAACAGATCGTTGGGGAACTCGATGTCGGCCTTGTCGATCTCGTCGATCAAGAGCACCGGCCGCTCGTCGGCGGCAAAGGCGTCCCACAGCTTGCCGCGCTTGATGTAGTTACGGATGTCCTTTACGCGGGCGTCGCCAAGCTGGCTGTCGCGCAGCCGCGCCACGGCGTCGTATTCGTAGAGGCCGTGCAGCGCCTTGGTGGTCGATTTGATGTGCCATTCGATCAGCGGCGCGCCGAGCGCCTTGGCGATCTCGATCGCCAGCACGGTCTTGCCGGTGCCCGGCTCGCCCTTGACCAGGAGCGGCCGTTCCAGCGCGATCGCGGCATTGACCGCAATCTTCAGATCGTCGGTGGCGACGTAAGCAGCGGTGCCTTCGAAGCGCATCGAATGCAAATCCTGAGAAGCTGGACGCGATCAGAGAAAGCCGTCGATCGCAACGGCCAGCGTTGTTCCGAACAAATCGGGCTGTCAAGGGCGCCTTCGGCGCCGCGTTGCGGCGTCGCCCTTGACGGCCCGATTTGTTCGGAAGTTTTTGCAGCCGTTGCGATCGACGGCGCGAAGCGATGACGTTTAAGCGTCATTGCGCGATGACGGTTCGCAGGCTCGGCAATTTCTGCCGGGGAGCGGCACATTCGGCCAGTCCGCGCGGCCGGCGGCACGCGCTATCGCATTGAATTAGCGCGCGAAACTCCATGGCACAGCGCTTGCTCCGCGGCCACCCGAAAAAGTGTTGCCGATGCGCCCGCGGCGCATGCGGGCGCGGCAGTTGCGGAGCTCAGTAGGAGATCAGTCATGGGTATCTTCGATGCATTGACCACCGCCGTGGCTGGTCTGCAGGCGCAATCGTTTGCGTTACAGAACATTTCCGGCAACATCGCCAACTCGGAGACCACCGGATACAAAGAAACGGACACGACCTTCGAGGACCTGGTTTCACAGGCCCTGGGACAGCAGACCGCGAACGGCGTCACCGCCAGCTCGGTCGCCACCAACACGGTACAGGGGACGATCGAAAGCACGTCGGTGTCGACCGACATGGCGATCAATGGCGACGGCTTTTTCGTGGTGGCGATGCCCACGGGCACGGCCGACAACACGCCGGTGTTCAGTGGTGTCGATGATTACACGCAAGCAGGCGACTTTGAAATGAACTCGGACGGGTATCTGGTCAATAGCGCCGGATATTACCTGATGGGTATTCCCGTCGACTCCACCACCGGCAACCCGATCGGTAGCACCCCCCAGGTTCTGCAGTTCGACGACGAGTTCGTTCCGGCGCAGGCGACGACCGCGATCACCTATGAGGCGAACCTGCCCACCTCCCCGAGTTCGGGGATACTGGACACGGCTGATTACGAAGCCAACCCGCTGGCTGGTGCGCCCACGGCGGCGGAAATTCAAGGAACCGGTGCGACGCTTGAGCCGGACGCGGCAGCGGTCGGGACGAGTACGGGTATCGACGTGACATCGACCACCACGCTGGCGTCCCTGGGAATCAATTCCGGCGATACAATTACGGTAGATGACGGCACCAATACAACGACGTACACGTCGACGGGAAGTGACACGGTCGGCGATCTGATCAGCGCCATCAACGGCGGTTCGGCGGCGGTGACGGCTTCGATCAATTCCAGCGGCGATCTGGTTCTCACCGGGAACAATGACACGGCATCGATCACCGTCGGTGGTACTGCTGCCTCCGACATCGGCTTCGGAGCCGGCGAGAACTCGTTCGAGCCGACCAATTTGCTGACGCAAGGCGCCGTATCGCAAGGCCAGACTCTGACCGTGACGGTAGGCGACGGCACGACGCAGACCATCACCTTCGGCACCGACTCGGGGCAGGTCGCCACATTGGCGCAATTGCAGACCGCGGTCCAGGGCCTCACCGGCGTGACCGGCACGGTGGATACCGCAAACGGCGATATCACGCTGACGGCGCAAAGCCCCACTGACAGCATCAATATCGGTGGCACGGCAACGGCGGAGGAATTCGGTATCCAGAACACAACTTCGCTTCCCGCTGATGGCGCCGTCATCGCCAACGATGCCACGACATTCACTAATCAGTCGATCGACGGCGGTTCCATTACCGCCTATGATTCCGAGGGCAATCCGGTCAACGTGCAGTTCCGCTGGGCGGAAACGGCGAACGGGAGTTGGCAGCTCTTTTATGAATCCAATTCGAGCGCTACCGGCACCGAAGCACAATGGCAGAACGTGGGTACCACGTTCACGTTCAACTCGAGCGGTGAATTGAGCCCGCCAATCTCCAGCGTCACGCTGCAAAACTTGACCGTGAACGGCGACAACCTCGGCAACGTTCAGCTCAATTTCGGTACCAACGGTCTCACCCAGTTTGCCGATTCAAGTTCGAGCAGCGAGGCTGAGGTGAACACGCTGCAGCAAAACGGCTATGCCGCGGGCACCCTGCAATCGATTGCGGTCAACAATGAGAACGAGATCACGGGCACGTTCTCCAACGGGCAGACCATCGCGCTGGCGCAGATCACGCTGGCGACGTTCTCCGGAGCGAACTCCCTTCAGGCGCTTAATGGCCAAGCCTATGCCGCCACCACCGCTTCGGGGTCGCCGGTCTACGGCGGCGGCGGCACGGTCGAAGGCAGCTCGCTTGAATCCTCGAACGTCGATATCGCCACGCAATTCAGCGACCTGATCGTGGCCCAGCAGGCCTATGGGGCCAATGCCAAGGTCATGCAGACCGCCGACGAGATGATACAAAGCCTGCTCCAGATCATTTCGTAGTAATGAGCGGCGCCCGCCGCAATCAGTAAGCCGCGTGGACGGCTAGAGCAATGGGCCTTTCCCAGGCGTTGTCCGCCGCCTTGTCCGGCGTGAACGCAACCCAGCAAGCCCTGTCGGTCATCGCCGGGAACGTGGCGAATGCCGATACGACTGGCTATGTCAACGAGAGCGTCAATGAGACCGAGGTGGCCACAGAAGGCCAGACCGGGACGAGCGTCGACGTTACAGGAATCAATAGCGATCTCAACACCTTGCTGCAGAGCCAGTTGTGGACTGAAACCTCCGGCGACTCTTATGCCGACACCGCGGCACAGTTCTATCAGCAACTTCAGCAAATCTACGGCACGCCCGACTCGTCCACCTCATTCGACGCGATCTACAACAATTTCACCAGCGCGCTGCAGGCGCTGTCGAGCGATCCGTCGTCAACGTCGGAGCAGAGCGCGGTCATCGGTGCCGCCCAGGAGCTGACGCAGAATCTGAATTCGATGACTTCGACCATCCAGCAGTTGCGCACACAGGCGGAGCAGGGCATCGCCGATGACGTGCAGTCGGCAAACAGCCTGCTGCAGCAGATTGCGCAGATCAATCAGCAACTGCAGTCCACGTCCGCGGATACCAGCACCGGCGCGGCACTCGAGGACCAGCGCGACCAGGACATTACCCAGCTCTCTCAGTTGATGAACGTCACTGTGGTGCAGAATTCCAACAATCAGGTATCGTTGTTCACCGGCACCGGCCAACAACTCGTTGCTGGCACGCAAGCTTCGCAGCTCAGCTTCGATGACGTGGGAACGCTGTCGGCGACCTCGCTGTGGAGCGCCGACCCGAGCGAGGACGGGGTCGGCACGATCACGCTGACCGCGCCGGGCGGGAGCACGACCGATCTGCTGGCGACGGACGCCATCCAGTCGGGACAAATCGCCGCCTACGTGCAGATGCGCGACGACGTGCTGCCGCAGGCGCAAAATCAGCTCGACGAACTCGCCAATCAGATGTCGCAGGCGCTGTCGAATCAGACAACGAGCGGCACGGCGGTCAGCTCCGGGTCGCAGTCGGGATACAGCATCGATACCAGTTCGCTGCAGCCCGGCAACACCATCCAGCTCACCTATACCAACAGCTCCGGTACGCAGCAGACCGTCACCATCGTGTCACTCGGCGCCGGTGGAACGCTGCCACAGGATTCGTCGACTTCGGGAAATCAAGAGATCGGAGTGGATTTTTCCGGCGGCATGGCTTCGGTCGTGGCGCAGCTCAATGCCGCGTTGGGAACGAACCTGCAATTCTCCAATCCTTCGGGGACGATCTTGCAGGTGGTCAATAACAACAGCAGCACCACCGTCGACTCGTTGTCGGAGACCTCCACGGTGACCTCGCTCGAGAGCGGCAGCGCGGCGCTGCCGCTGTTTACCGACAGCAACGGCCAGCCGATCACCGGCGCCACCACCGCCAGCGGCTCGCAAACCACGGGCTTGGCCGGCACCATCGAGGTCAATCCCGAACTGGTGGCTTCACCGTCAAGCCTTGTCGACTATTCGTCTACGACCACCGCCGGTGACTCGACACGGCCGGATTTTATTCTCAGCCAATTGACCGACGCCTCGCTGACCTACTCGTCCGACACCGGCATCGGCACCGCACAGCAGCCGTATAGCGGCACGCTCACCGACTACATGAGCCAGATCGTCAGCCAGCAGAGCCAGGCGGCGAACGCGGCGACCAATCTGCAGCAGGCCCAGGACACCGTTTTGAGTACGCTGCAAACGAGCGTTAACAGCCAATCCGGCGTCAACATCGATACGCAGATGTCTGACCTCATCGCCTTGCAAAACGCCTACGGCGCCAATGCGCGGGTGATGAGCACGATCCAGCAATTGATGTCCACGTTGTTGCAAACGGTGCAGTGATGAGCATTACCGGACCCGGATCACTTACCGCAGCCACGCTGACGGCCCAGAACAACTTGTTCAATCAGCTTAATACGCTGAGCGAGCAGCTGGCCACCAGCGAGGCGGCACAGACCTATTCGGGCCTTGGCTCGCAAGCCGGCCTGGCCCTGGCTTTGAACGCGCAGCTCTCGGCCCTCAACGGCTACAGCAGCACCGCCACGGCCGTAGGGACAACGCTGAGCATCGCTCAGTCGGTGCTGGGCGAGCTTAGCGACATCAGCAGCTCGGTGGCGCAATCGATCAGCGACCAGGGCACATTCAGCCTCGACGGCGACGGTCAAACGTCGATTCAGGAATCGGCAGCGAGTTATCTCGATCAGATCATTTCGCTGCTCAACACTCAGGTCGGCAGCAACTATCTGTTCTCCGGCAGCGCCACGAACGAGCCCTCCGTGGCCAGCACCGATGAAATCCTCAACGGCAACGGCGAGCAGGCCGGCCTCACCCAGGTGATTGCGGACCGCGCGCAGGCCGACGGCGTCGGTGCGCTCGGCCGCCTGGAGATTCCGACGGTAGCGTCGGGATCATCGACCGTTTCGATAAGTCAGGACGCGGCGAACTCGCCGTTCGGCTTCCAGCTTACCAGCGTCAGTTCGAGCTTGACCGGCGCCACGGTGACCGGTCCGTCCGGCAGCTCGCCGCCGTCGATCTCGATCGAGCTCGGCTCCAATCCCAACGCTGGCGACTCGATCTCGTTCGATCTCACGCTGCCCGATGGCTCCAGCCAAACCATCACGCTGCAGGCCACCACAAGTTCGCCGCCGGGCACGAACCAGTTCACCATCGGCAGCGATGCCGATGCCACGGCCAGCAATTTGCAGGCGGCGCTGACCAGCGCTGTCAGCAATCTGGCGGACACGGCGTTGCCGGCAGCCTCCGCGATCGCTGCCGCCAACAACTTCTTCTCGATTCCGCCGCAGATCGTGGATGCCACCGGCTCGCCGCCCGATTACGCTACCGCGACGTCTTTGACCGACGGCACGTCGGCCAACACCGTGATGTGGTACACGGGCGGCAACAGCTCCACGCCGGCGCTGCAGACTGCGACCGCGCAGGTCGGCCCCTCGCTGACCGTCGATTACGGCCTGCAGGCCAACGAGCCGGCGATCGTTTCGTTGCTTGCCAATGTCGCGGTGCTGGCGGCGACGACCTATTCGGCGAGCGATAGCAACGCGCAAGCGAGCTATGACGCGCTGTCGCAGAGCGTGGAGGCGAACCTCGGCGGCCAATCGGGCACGCAATCGATCAGCGACATCGAGGCCCAGATCGCCAACGCGCAGACCACGGTGCAGAACGCCACGACCATCAACACACAGACGCAGAACACGCTGGAGAACATGCTGCAGGGCATCGACGGCGTCAATGAGAACCAGATCGGCGAACAGATCTTGACGCTGCAGAACACGCTGTCGGCGTCAATGTCGGCGACCGCCCGGCTCGCCCAACTGAGCCTGGTCAATTATCTCGCGCCGGTTACAGGCTGAACCCCACGAAACCCCAAACCGGAAATCGGCAAGAGACCGCCGTCCGCTTCCAGCCGCTCCGAATCATGCGGCGCGCCAGGCTCCAGCTCGGCAAAGAGCGGCCCGAGGAAGGGCTCGAATTTGCGCCAGCGCCCGACCGAATCCTTGTAGATCGGCTTTCGCACCTGGCCGGCGCTGGCTGTGCGGACCGCCCGCTTTGTGTGGTGAAAGTCAAGACAGCGGGCGTCCCAGGCGAGCCCGCAATGGGCAACGATCCGGCGCGCAACGCTTTGCGGATCGGCGATCAATTCCTCGTACCGCACGTCCATGATGCGTCCCGGCGGCAGCACGTCGCGCCAATGCGCCATGAGCGCCTGGTAATGCCGGTAATAGCGGCCGAGTTCGGCGAGGTCGTAGGTGTGCGCGTGCACCTTGGTAAAATGCGTCGCGAAGCAGGAGACGCAGGTGTCGGCGGCGTCGCGCACCGCGTGAATGATCGTTGCGTCAGGCAGCGCAAGATGGATCAATCCGGCAAACAGGAAGTTGACCGTCATCTTGTCGGTGATGCGCTCTGCCGCCGGGGCCTGCCGGGCGATTCTGTCGACATAGAAAGCGCCCAATGCGCGGAAATGCGCCGCCGACATCGCCTGTATCATTTCGGGAAAAGGCGGGCGGCCCGGCAAGGCGTTGCGTATGGAGCCCGCCGCTTGATCGAACAGATCGATTTCGCCGGCGCCGAAGACCTGCGGATGGCTGGCCAATATCTGCTCGATCAGCGTCGTGCCGGAACGCGTCATGCCGATGATGAATACCGGAAGGGCCGAAGGCTCCCCGCAGCCTTGTCGCGCTTCCATAACGTCGCGGGTCATCAGCTCGCGCAGACGATCCATCCGGCCGAGCGTGGCGACCTCGTCGTAAGCAACTTGGCCGCGCTTAAGCGAATTGGCGCTGAGCAAATGCCGGAACGCCTTCTCAGCCTGGCCGATGTGCTCGTAAGCCTTGGCCAGCGCAAAATGCAGATGGATTTGGTCCGCGGTTGCAAGCGCGGCGGCGTGCTCCGCCATAGCTTCCAGTGCCGTAACAAAGGGATCGCCGGCGACGAACCGCCGGACCGCGGCAAGATTGTCGTAGTAGGCGACGTTGCGGGGCGCCAGAACAATCGCCTGTTCGAAAGCCGCTCTGGCTTCGGCGAGCCGGCCCCTTGCCTTCAACAGCAGTCCGAGGTTGTTGTACGCCCCGTCAAATCGGCAATCGACCCGGATCGCGTGACGATATTTCGCCTCGGCCGCGGCGAACCGGCCGAGGTCCGCGAGCGCGAGGCCCCAGTTGCACAGCGCTTGCGGGTTATCGGGTTGCAGCTCTATCGCGCATTCGAATGCCAGAACGGCGGCTTCGGGCTTGCCCAGCGCGCTGAGCGCGTGGCCGAAATTGTTGTAGATTTCCGGCATGTCCGGCCGGCGCGCAAGGATTTGCCTGTAGCATGTGATCGCCTCGGCAAATCGCCCGGCCCGATGGTGTGCGAAAGCATCGTTGCCAAGCGCAGTCAGATCGTCCGTCAGTCCCATCGTCACGGAATGCGCCGGTTCTGGATTGGATTGCGCAAGCAATGAAACGGCCACAAGTGCTGCAGGGCGCTCACGGGTCGTTAGAAGATTAGGCTGAATGAAGCGTTAACGGGGCAACCCGGGCGAAGAGGTAGCGAAGGCGATTTCTTTGTCACCCTCCGCGCCGGCCAGCGTCAGCCGGAATGCCCGCTCGTCGGCTTTCGTTCTGACGAATATCGAATCCGCCGCACAGGTCGCGTTGCGCCCGAAATTGTCGGTGTAGCGGGTATCGACAAGATAACTGCCCGGGTGCGCACCAAGAAAACTCCTTAGTGCGTCTCGCTTTACGTCGCTGTCCTCGACCACCAGGTAATCGCCGGGCAGCAGGAACTTGTGGAACTCTTGCAGTACCGCGACGACGTTTTGGTGGGCATCTTCGACGACCAGCCATGGATGAGGTTCCGTACCGAGCAATTCGGGGGCAAATAGCTTTTCCGGAGAGCGACAGTCGCCCTGGTAAAAGCTGACCCGCGGGTGCTCCATTTGCGCCTTGGCCCGGTCGACGGAGTGGACGCGGCCGTCAATACCGCAGAATGTCATGTGATCGGCGAACCAGGCGGCGCTGGCGCCGAGGCCGGAGCCGACTTCAAAAATGGTCCTCGGGCGAACGTCGCTGATCAGCGCCGGGTACATGGCGAAATCGAAGACGTTCTTCATCAGCGGCTGGCCGCGCCAGCGCATCAGCGAGGGAGCGCCCTGGCAAGTCAGCAGCACATCGGCGCTGAACTCGGTGCCGAAGCGCGGGTGGTAGTGGATTTGCGATCTTTCCCGCTCGGCGAATGTCACGAACCGGCCCCGCCGCCAGCGGTCGAGAAACAGCCGCAGCCGCAGCAGGTCCCATTGCAAGTCCTCGGCCGCCGGGGACTGCGCGGCGTTCTCGCGCACGCTTTCTTCCCACGGGTGGCTCGCATCGAATTCGGTCAGACGGCGGACGACTCGTGCGAACCAGCCGTCGAACACGCTGAGCAGGCCGCCTTGGTCGCGCTCGACTTTCTCCCGCATCGCGCGCGAATAGTCGAGCGCCGCCTTCTTCAGTTCGTCGCCAGCGATCAGGCCGCTGGCTTGCGAGATCAGGTCATGAGGCAGCGGCTTGCCCATTGCTCGTGCTAATGCCGGCCGAGTAATCCAGCGGCGATGCGGCGATTGATCTTGATGAGAGATTGCAGGTACCTCGGTTTCGGCTTGGTCATCAGCGAGAAGGTCTCGCACATGACGAAGGCACCGAGCGTCTTGAGGTTCTCGCGGAGGCCGGCCGGCAACCTCTTGTCGTCGCGGATCGCGGAATCGACGAACACTGTCCAAAGGCGGCGATTATACAGCAGTGCGTCTCTAAGCTCGTTGGGTTTATCCGCCCACGAATCGTGTACCGCCTGCAGTTTGGCTGCGGCTTGCAGCAGCAGATTGGCCTCGAGCTCGCGCGGCGCGGCGATCTCCTTGGCGGTTTTCGCATAGGCTTTGCTCGCGTAGTTCACGGCGGCGCGCTCCTTTTTGTAAACCGGCCGGCGGCGACTTGGCTTAAAAGCCTTTGTACATTCCGCCTGTTAATCGAATATTGACGCTGCTGCCGGGCTGCGAAATTCACCCAAGAAAAACGGCGGGGCGTTGCTGCCCCGCCGCCTTCGTAGGCCCTGTAACCAGAAACTTTAGCTGAACAGCTTGAGCACGGACTGGTTCGCCTGATTGGCGATCGACAGCGCCGAGATTTCCAGTTGCTGCTGGGTCTGCTCGGTAAGCAGATCGGCGCTCTCTTGGTTCTGGTCCGCCGCCACCAGGTTGCTGGCGCCGGTCTGCAGCGTGTTGATCATGGCCGTGGTGAATGTCTGCCGGGTCGAGATCGTCGACGAATTGGTGCCGAACGTCTCGGTCTGGGTCTGCACTGTCGAGATGGCCGCGTTGATAGAGTTGATCAAGCTCGACAGCTCGCTGCCGTCGGAGAAAGAGCCGACCCCCGCGCCGCTGACCGAAGACAGGCCGAGTCCCGCGGCATTATAGTTCACGCCGTCAATAGTCAGCGAGCTGGTGGCGGTCGCGTTGAAGTTGATCTGCAGATTGTTGCCGCCGATCAGGTTGACGCCGTTATAGCCGGAATCCCCGGCCAACTGATCGATCTGCGTCAAGAGCGTGTTGTAATTGTCCTGCAGCGTCTGCCGCGTGCTGCTGGTACCGGTAACGGCTCCGGCGGTGAGGCCGAGCCCCGTCGCGGTGGCATTGCTGCCGACCGTGAAGGCGGTCGAGGTGGAGCTCAGCACCAAATCTCCGCTGCCATTGTCGCTCGCGGTCACGGCACCGTTGAGGGTGCTGGTGCTGGCGCTGTTGATCGCCGATTCGATGGCGCTCAGGGCCTCGCCCGAGGTAACGGCGACCGTGGCGGTCGAGGTCCCGACGCTGATCAGCAGATCGCCGGCCGCGGCGCTGGGAGCGCCGGTGGCAAGGTCGACCGTTCCGGTGGTGGCCGCCGCAGTCGTAAAGGGATCCGACTGCGCCTGCTGGACGGTGGACAACGCCTGCTGCAGCAGGCTGGTGATGCCGGTGAGGCCATTGGTGGCGGCGTCGATGGTTTGCAGGCCTTGCCCGATCTGATCGAGCAGGGCGCTCAGGGAGTTGGCAGAGTCAGTCAGATTCTGCGAGGTGAAATAGGCGCTTGGATTCTCGGCAGCGGAGTTGACCGCGTCGCCGGTGGCCAGCGCTTCCTGGGTGGTGGTCAACTCGGCTGACGTCTGCTGTAGCGACAGCAGGTTCTGCCGAATGCCCGCGGTTAGGGTAACGTCAGACATCGTGGTACCTCTACTGGTTACAGGCCGTACTGGGCTTGCACTTTCCGTACGTGTCGGACCGGCGAGTGCATGTTCCGATCGCGTAATCGGTTGTCAGACGTTTGCCGTATTTCGCTTAAAGACGCGTAAATCCGGGTGGTTCGTCCGGGATTTGCCGAATGTCCGCGTACCGTTGCCTGTCAATACAGTCGTTAGAATTGGCCGGTTGCCACGCTCGCGCCACAGGGATTTCCGGGCGTTTGGCGGCTTTCGGGCCATTCCTTAAGCCGCTAATAACCATGCTCGTTCACTCGTTGCTAACCATGGTTCGCTATTTGGCAACCATGACTTTGAAATGGTTCCCCCAATGCCCAATTCCCCAGCAGCCGCCGGGATAAGCCTCGTCATCGCGACTCCTTGCTTCGGCGGGCAGATCGCCGTTCAATACGCCGCTTCGCTGTTGAAGCTGCAAGCGCGGCTGCGATCCTATTCCGGGGTCAATCTGAAGGTGCGGTTCAAGGACGGCGATGCCTTGATCACGCGCGCGCGGGCGAGCCTGATTTCGCAATTCCTCGAGGACGCGGACGCGACCCATCTGCTGTTCATCGACGCCGATATCGGCTTCGAGCCGGAGCAGGTCCTGCGGCTGATCCAGTGCGGGGCCGAGGTGTGTGCCGCGATCTACCCGGTCAAGCGGATCGATTGGGCCAAGGTCAAATCGACCATCGAGGCGGCGCGTCCGAATCCGGCCGCTGCCGCGCTGCAATACGTCTTCGAAGTCGACGATCCGAATGCCGTCACCGCGCAATCCGGATTCGTCAAGGTCCGCTATGCCGGCACTGGTTTTTTGATGATACGGCGGGCCGCATTAGAGCGAATGTGCGCGCGCTACACGCATCTGCAATACAAACGCGACCATTCGCTCGATGCAGCGGTCGAGAGCGAAAAGCGATTCGCTCTTTTCGAGAGCATGATCGCCGAGGACGGCACTTATCTGAGCGAGGATTTCGCCTTCTGCAGGCGCTGGACCGATATTGGCGGCGAAATCTGGGCCGATCTGAGTTCCAGGCTCAATCACGTGGGCCAGATGGCGTTCTGCGGCGACCTGTCATCGCAGTTCGCCGCAGCCTGACCCGGCAGCTTGACGATTTACGTGTTTGCTGTCTCTGAAACTCGGCGATCAGGTCAGCATGTCAACGAGAGTGCCGCCGTCGCCGGAATCCGACAACAGCGATGAGGCACTGCTGAGCATCTCCGACGCCACCGTCGTGTAACTTTTTGTGCTGGTCGAGCTGCTAGTGGAGCTGCTGCTCGCAGTGGTCGACGTCGCAGTTGCGCTCGACGTGGTCGAAGGGGCGGACGTGCCTTCGGTTGGATTGAAGGTCTGATTGCCTACGGCAAAGCCGATGTTCGAGGCGTAAACGCCTCCGACCGTAATCGTATCGGTGTCGTTCTTGCTGGTGAGGATCAGCCTGCCATCGCTGCTCAGCGATGCGGTCACTGCCGCATTGCCAAAATCATTCGCATTGATCGCGTTCATCAGATCGCCGACCGTGTCGGTGCCGGTCGACGTATACGTCGTGGTATCGTCGCCAGCGCTGACGGTGATCGTGCCGCCGGCGGGAATGCCGAGAAGTGACAACGGGGTGTCTATCGCCAGCACCGCCGTCCCGGTGCCGGTGGCGGGTGATGGCGACGACGACGCGTTGGCAGCAGATGACGTGGAGGAACCGGTGGAGGTCGACGATCCGGTGTCGCCCGATAAGATGCTCTGGATGGCAGCCGTCAATTGAGAATTGACGCGATTGAGAGCGGTCTGATTGGCGATGCTGGCGAGGCCCTTGCCCAGGCTGGTCTCGGCCGAGCTGATGGCATCAATCACCGACGTGGTGGCCGCGGTGGAGTTGTCGTTCTCCTGGGCTTGCTGCCAATAGTTCTGATCCTGCTGCCAGAACGAAGTGGTGCCGCCGACACTTCCGATGCTCATTCCGCCGGCTCCCGGGCAATTCGGCCCGAATCGATTGTGCCTACACGCGGTTAATTTTGAGTCTCTCGCGTGCGGACTTACGCTTGGTTAACCATCTTGTCCGACGTTATCCGGGTCAAATCCAACCGGCGGCGGCGCCCGACCAATCGGGCGACGGCAGGAGAGACGTCCCCGTTCTTCGCCTGCGCTTCACGGTGAATGACCGATGGCCATGCATGCAGCGGCGCAATGCCCGCAGACCGCGCCTCTCGTCCAGCAAGCCCTGGCGCTGCACCAGGCGGGGCGTCTCGAGGAAGCCGACCAAATCTATCAATCGGTGATCGCCGGCGATCCGCATAATTTCGACGCGTTGCACCTCGGAGGTGTCCTCAAGCACCAGCAGGGGCGCTCGGTCGAGGGTCTGCGGTTGGTTGCCGCCGCGCTCAAGGCGCAGCCCGGAGCAGCCGACGCGTTGATCAACTACGGCGTGATCCTCGAAGCGCTCAAACGCCACGAAGAGGCGCTTGCCGCTTTCGACGAGGCGTTGGCGAGCCGCGCGGAAAGCGCTTCCATGCATTACAACCGTGGCCGCGCGTTGGCCGGTCTCGGCCGCCACGCCGATGCGTTGGCAAGCTTCGAGACGGCGCTCGCGCTTTCGCCTGGGCACATCGGCGCTCTGTTCAATCGCGGCATCGTCCTCGCCGCGCTGGGCCGCCACCAAGAGGCGCTCATCGACTATGACGCGGTGCTGGCGTCGCAACCGTGCCACGCGCCGGCGCATAATCGGCGCGGTAATGCGCTGATCGCCTTGAAGCGGCACCAGGAGGCGCTCGCCGCCTATGACGCCGTACTCGCGCTCGAGCCGAGCGACGCTGACGCGCTCAATAATCGCAGCGTGGCGCTCGCAGAGCTTGGACGTCATCAAGAGGCCCTGCAAAGCGCTGAGCGTGCACTTGCGGTGCGGCCCGATTATGCCGACGCCCTTTACAACCACGGCAACGCGCTGCGCGGGCTCGGGCGGCATGAGGAGGCGTGCGCAAGCTATCGGGCGGCGCTTGCGCTCGAACCGCAGCGTATCGACGCGCTCAACAATTTCGGGCTGGCATTGCTCAGTCTGCAAAGGCTCGAAGAGGCGCTGGAGAAATTCGAAGCCGCGCTCACCGGCGGCGCCGAACGTGTCGAAACGCTCCATAACCGCGCCAATGCGCTTTTGCGACTGGATCGCTTTGCGGAGGGGCTCGCCGTCTGCGATAAAGCCTTAACCCAAGATCCGGCGCAACCGGACGTGCTCAACACCCGCGGCGTCATCCTCGGCAAGCTCGGCCGTCATGCCGAGGCCCTGGCGAGCTACGATGCGGCGCTGGCTGCCGCAGCTCGCCCCGACATTGAAGTCAATCGCGGCACCGCACTGCTCAATCTCGATCGCGCTGACGAAGCGCTCGCGGTCTTCGACGCGGTGATCGCGCGCCAGCCCGGTAATATCGCCGCTCTTATCTATCGTGGCAACGCATGCATAAAGGACAAACGCTTCACCGAGGCGTTGGCGAGCTATGAGCAAGCGCTCGCGATCGATCCCCACCATCCGATTGCGCTTACCGACCGCGGTGTCGCGCTGAGCTTGCTGGATCGCTGCGAGGAGGCGATTGCGTGCCACGATCAAGCGCTCCTCATCCAGCCGCATATCGTCGGCGCTCACGTCAATCGCGGCAACGCCATGCTCAAGCTGTCGCGCCTGCAGGAAGCGCTGGAGGCCTACGCCGCGGCGCTGGCGCGCGAGCCGGTGAACGCCGAGGCCAATTTCAATGCGGCGATCACGCGCCTGTGCATGGGCGATTATCGCGAAGGCTGGAAACAATACGAGCACCGCTGGGAGACGAAGCACTTTGCGGGGCATCGCCGCAACTATCCGCAGCCAATGTGGTGCGGCGAAGATATAGCCGGCAAGATCGTCCTGCTCACCGGTGAGCAAGGCATGGGCGACGTCATCCAGTTCGTGCGCTACGCGCCGCTGGTCGCCGCGCGCGGTGCCGAAGTCATGCTGGTGGTGCCGCGCCCGCTCAAGGCGCTGGCGACGACCGTGCCCGGCGTTTCGCGCGTGCTGACGGATGGCGACGCGCTGCCCGCCTTCGATCTGTATTGTCCGCTGCTCAGCCTGCCGCTCGCGTTCGACACCGAGCTCGAAACGGTCCCGGCGAACGTTCCCTATCTGCGGCCTTTCGCGGACCGTCTTGCTGCGTGGCGGCCGCGCCTGCCGGATAACGGAAGGGTGCGCGTCGGCGTGTGCTGGGCCGGCAATCCCGATTTTGGCAACGACCGCCACCGCTCGATCGCGCTCGAATGCTTCGTCAGGCTGTTTGGCGTCCCCGGAATAGATTTCGTCAGCTTGCAAAAGGACGTGAGCCCGGCACAGGCGGCGCTGTTGGAGCAGCATGGGATATTACAGCTTGGCCAGCAATTCGAAGATTACGCGGATACCGCCGCCGTTCTGGCGATGCTCGACCTTGTCGTCGCGGTCGACACCTCGGTGGCGCATCTGGCTGGGGCGATGGGCAAGGTGACGGCGCTTTTGCTGCCGTTCTCGCCCGATTGGCGCTGGCTCATGCACCGCACCGACAGCCCCTGGTATCCGACCATGCGGCTGTTCCGGCAGAGCGCGATCGGCGATTGGTCCGGCGCGCTGAACAAACTGCGCGCGGAGCTCGCCGAAGCGGCACAGCGGCCGGTGAGGCCGGCATAACCCTACTGCATCAGAAAGCCCGGCGCGCGTTATAGCGCCCTCTCCCCTTGCGGGAGAGGGCAAACTCGGCGGTTCAACAACAAAAGCGGGTGAGGTCGTGGCCGCAACCCCTCACCGAGCCGGGTTTGTTGCGCGTCTTGCGTTGCCCTCTCCCGCAAGGGGAGAGGGCAGGTCCATGAGCGCCGCGTTTCCGCGCCGACTGTTCGACGCTCTATTCGGAGGACCTCAGGCACGGACAAAAAATCGACCGCCTGACGATCCGCAATCCGTTCAGATCGGCGTAGGCACTATCGTCGCCCCGGGCGAGGCGTCCGCTATGCCGCGCCTTTCAAGCGCTTGTCACACAGGCTCCAATAGCCGCCGCCTTTTTCAATCCATTTGAGGCCGCCATTGGCATTAGTTGCCTTGTTCGCCTTGTATTGATCGGCGCAGGTGTGCAAGCGCGCTTTGCCTGCCGACTCGTTGGAATATTTGGAATTGACGGCCGATGGAAAGACGGCGTTGCCGCTGGCGGCCGGCGCGGGCGTCCGCTGCGCCTTCTTCTCTGCAGGGGCTGCGGCCGGGGCCGGGCCGCTTGATGCCGGCGCCGCGGCCGCTTGCGCGCCGCACTCCGACTTGCGGAAGTCATTCCATTTCATGCCGTTGAGAGTGCCGGCCTTCTTGGCTTCCTTGTACTTGGCGCTGCACTCTTTCGTGGTGAGGGCATGTGCCGGGATCGAGATGGCGGTATTGGCAAGGGCTGCGAGAACAATTCCCGCGGCGATCGCTGTCTGGGATTTCATCGATGGTTCCTCCTGTGCGTTCGTCCTCTGCGATAGCCGTCTGTCGCAAAGCGCTTTAGTTCGTGAGGCTCAAGACCCGGCGGCCGCGCTTTCGCAACTCTTCCGGAAGCTCGTTTCTGCGGCGCCATGCAGCTTCTGCTTTAATGCCTGCTGCCGGCAGCAGCTTTTCATCTTGCTGCTCAAGGCAGCTCCATGAAGGTTGGCGGCTGCCGTTTTGCAATCGGCCCCGGCTGCGGAGCCAGCGGGGGTTTGCGCCAACGCGGTGCTTGCCAGACAGAATGACGCGAAAACGATGGCAATGGTCTTCATGTCTTCCTCCTCCTGAATTCTGCTTCGTCTACGCGAACGAAAACGGCATTGTGCCTCAACTGCTCGGCTGCAACTGTCCGTTCTTGCTCGCCTGATCCACGACATTGGGCAGATGTTGCGCGAGCATGTTCATGGCCGCATCGACAGGCAGGCCGAGATGCCGGGCCATCTCCTGAACCTGGGAATTGCCGAGCACCGCCTTCAATTGATCGGCCGTGATCGGCATGTTCGCGCCATTGCCGAGCCATGACTGGACCTGCGTTTGCAGGCCGCCTTGCTGCAAGTGGGCTACGAGTCCATTGAGATCGCCGAATTGAGTTCTTGCCAGGAGCGTATTGATCAGCGAAGGCGCCGCCCCCGCTTCGATCTGTCCAAGGGCGCCCTGAAGCACCCCGCCGAGATTAAGTTCATCGAGCAAGCCCATGTTGTCCTCCACACGCGGATACCGCGACGCAAGGCGATGCGTCAGTGTCCGAGCCACAATGCAGACTTTAGGGGTCTGGGCGCAAGCCCAGCAAGCTTCCCGGTAAACGAGCCTATACCGCCCAGTGACAAGCGGGATCGGGCCGCATTGTTCCGGCTGAGGCCGGCAAATTCGTGCTCGCGATTTCGTGAAGGCGTTGCGTTGGCGGAGGCAAATAAATGCGGCGCACCGGTGTTTGCCGCACCGGTTTAATGCAGATGCGGGACGCCGCCATGAAAGCAATGCCGACCGCCTGGGGTTTTGCCACGGCCATCCTTGTTGCCGCGATGTTCGCCACCGCTGCCTCGGCGCGGGCGCAGAACTATCCGTGGTGCGCCTATTACGCCATGGGCGCTGACGGCGGCGGCACCAATTGCGGCTTCGTCACGTACGAGCAATGCATGACGACGCTCAGCGGCATGGGCGGCTTTTGCGTGTTGAACAACCAATACCATCGGCCGGCCGGCCCGAGCGACCAGCGCCGCGCACGCCACCGGACGCACAAGCGTCGTTCGTAGGCGGATCGCCGAAGCGCGCTATTCGGCAGAACCACTCTGATTGACGAAAAAATGCATCTTCTCGGGGTCGGTTTGGGCCACCCGCCAAAGCGAAAGCGCCATTGAATCAATGTATTGGTTCCGTCAGCTGCGAGCACTTCTGAGATAAGGGCCCGGCCAAGCGCGTAGCCCGAAGGCGCTTCAATCGCCTGCACGTTGGCGCGAATCCTGATGCGCAGGCTCCGAGTCTTGCCGCCGCTGCGCCGCGTGTTCGGCTTCATCGCGCGCGTCGGGCGGCACGATGGATTCGGAAGCTGCCGCATCCACTCCGGCGTTCGGCGTTTGCGGCTGCGACGTGCTGCGCTGCGCAGCCTCACGCGCCTTCGCGCGGCGCTCGCCAGTGGCGTCGGTCAGCCGCTTGGTCCATACCCGTAGCTGCGCGGCGGCGCGGCCGAATACGCCGCCGGCCCACACCAGCTCGAACGGCGTGAACTTGCGCCAGGTTTCGTCGCCCTCGACGAGGGCGCGGGCGACGATGTTGCCGGCCATCGCCGTGGTGTCGAGGCCGTGGCCGCCAAAACCGCTGGCAAGCCAGACGCCGGGCGCGAGCTCGCCGATCTGCGGCATGCGGTGCACCGTGTTGCCCAAGGTGCCGTTCCAAACGTAGTCGGCCGCGACGCGGCCGAGCTGCGGATAGGTTTTCGCAATGTCGCCGGTGAGCGCCGCGCGATAACGGCGCGGATTGCGCGGCCACACCGTGGCGCGGCCCGACCACATCAGCCGGTCGCCGCCGACGATGCGGTAATGATTGTCGGCGAGATCGGTGTCGCTTACCGCGCCGCGATAGCCGATTGCCGCCGCAAGCCGTTGCGCGCCGAGCGGCGCGGTGACGATCACGTAGGTGGTGATCGGCACCAAGGTCGCGGCAAGGCGCGGCAGCAGCCCTTTGATCCCGACGTTGCCGGCGAGCACCACGTGCCCGGCGCGCACGCGCGCCGCCGGCGTGACGATGCGCTTGCGTACGCCGCTCGGGTCGATCGACAAAGCCGGGGTGTCTTCGAAGATGCGCGCGCCGTCGCGCTCGGCGGCGGCGGCAAGCTTGAGCGCGTAGTTGAGCGGATGGATGGTCAACGCGCGCGGGAAGTAGATGGCGGCGAAATAGCGCTCGCTGCGTAGAAAGGCGCGCACGCGCTCGGTCGGCCAGCCTTCGACCTCGCAGCCGAGATCGCCAAGCAGCGCGACGCTGCGAAACAGCTCGTCGGCATTGTCGAGCTTCGACACGTAGAGCCAGCCGCTTTCCGGATCGATGCCGTCGGCGCCTTCCGCCGCGATGGTGTCGCGCACGTAATCGAGCCCGGCCTGCGACAGCGCCCAAAGCTCCTTGGCGTGCTCGAAGCCGACCCGGGCGACGAGTTTTTCCGCGTCGGCGGCAAAGCCCGGCAGCACGAAGCCGGTGTTGCGGCCCGAGGCCCTGGCGGCGAGGCGGCCGGCTTCCAACAGCGCCACCGACCAGCCGCGGCGCGCCACTTCACGTGCCGCGGTCAGCCCGGCCAAGCCGCCGCCGATGACGCAAACGTCGACGTCGAGATCGACGGCAAGCGGCGGCCGCGGCTTAACCGGCAGCATGGTCGCGGCGTACCAGGAGCGGCCGTACGCGGCCTGATCAGCATGTTCGTTCATGCGTGTGCCGTTCGCGCAAGCTTGCCGCCGCATGCTAGACTCGTGCGCTGGAGAAAGCGACCGCCGCCATGCGCCGCCTGATGCTGTTGCGCCACGCCAAGACCGAGCGCGTCGAACCCGGCGAGCGCGACCGCGACCGCAAGCTCGCCAAGCGCGGCCGCGCCGACGCGCCGCTGATCGGCGCCTATATGGCGCGCCACGGCCTCGTCCCGGATCTTGCGCTCGTGTCTGCGGCGGAGCGCGCGCAGGAAACCTGGAAGCTTTTGGCCGCCGCCTTCGCCAAGCCGCCGAAAGCCGCCACCGACGAGCGCATCTACAACGCCGGCGCCGACAAGCTCATGAGCGTGCTGGCGGAGCCGCGCCGGGCGCGCGCGCTGCTCCTGGTCGGCCACAATCCGGGCATCCACGATCTTGCCGTCGCGCTCATCGCCGCGGGCGAGGCAGCGGCGCGCGAGCGCGTCGCGGAGAAGCTGCCGACCTCGGGGCTCGTCGTCATCGATCTTCCGTTCGACGATTGGGCGCTGTTGCATCCACATTCCGGGCGGCTCGAGCGTTTCGTCAGCCCGCGTCTGATCGCCGCCGCCACCGAATGAGTTTTCGTGGCCGCACGGGGATTTTCGAGTCATGTACAAGCGCATCCTGGTGCCGATCGACCTTGCCGACGTGAAACTCGCCAAGCCGGCCATCGCCAGCGCGCTGATGATGGCCGAAGACGACAACGGCGTCGTCCGCCTCGTCAACGTGCTGCCGACGACGCCGGTGATGCTGGCCGAATACGTGCCCTCGGATTTCGAGGCGCAGCAGCGCAAGGCCGCCGAAGAGGCGATCGCCATCGTCGCCAAGGAAACCGGGCTTTCGGCAGAGCGCATTTCGACCGTGGTGCGGCACGGCCACGTCTATCGCGAGATTCTGGACGAGGCGGCTGCGATGCACGCCGACCTCGTCGTGATGAGTTCGCACCGTACCGGCATGCGCACTTATTTTCTCGGCTCCAATGCCGGCCACGTCGTGCGCTACGCCGCCTGTTCGGTCCTGGTGGTGCGGCAGCCGGCAGCGAAGTAAGACAATGCGAACGCGCAGGCATAGAATGGCGCGTCATTCCGCGGCCGAGCGACCCGCCTTCGCTCGCTCTGCGAGCTACGGCGGGGTATGAGTCCCGCCGAAGCGCGGAGCGCGTAGGCGGAAGCGAGGAGCCGGGAATCCATAACCCGGCGTCCGGGGGTTATGGATTGCGGCCTCGCCGCTTCGCGGCGCTCCGCAATGACGAAGGCAATAGAGCTCCGTCATGCCGCTTGAGATAAAGCCGCTGTCGCCGGCGTTGGGCGCCGAAATCGCCGGCCTCGATCTGCGCGACGAATTGCCGGCCGCGGTCGTTGCCGAGATCATCGAGGCTTGGCATGAGCATCTCGTTCTCTCGTTCCGAAACCAGGAACTGACGGAAGACGATCAGATCCGCTTCGCGCGGCATTTCGGCGCGTTGCAGAAGCGCACCCGGCCGCCGCAGGCGATCAACGAGTTCGGCCACACCAAATATCCGGAATTGACCATGCTGGTGTCGAACATCCGCGACAACGGCAAGCTGATCGGCTCCCTGCCGGACGGCGAGATGCATTTCCATTCCGATCAGTGTTATCTGGAAAAGCCCGCCGCCGGCACGCTCCTCTATGCCATCGAGGTGCCGTCGGCCGGCGGCGACACGCTGTTCCTCAACATGTACAAGGCGTACGACGGCCTGCCGGCGGAGCTGCAAGCACGCATCGACGGCCGCCGGGCGCTCAATGCTTATCTCTACGATTCGACGACGCGGGCGATCAACGGCGCCAAGGTCGATTTCACCGCGCACCCGCATTATGTGCAGCCGATGGTGCGCACTCATCCGGCGACCGGGCGCAAGGCGCTCTACGTCAACCGGCTGATGACGTTCACGGTCGACGGCATGGACGAGGCGGACGGCACGGCGCTGCTCAACGCGCTGTTCGACCACATGGAGCAGCAAAAATTCATCTACGCGCACCATTGGCGCGTCGGCGATCTCGTATTGTGGGACAACCGCTGCACGCTGCACGCGCGCACCGATTTTTCCGGCCGCGAGCGCCGCCTGCTGCGGCGCTACGTCGTGATGGGCGACCGCGTGTATTAGTTGACGTAGCCCGGCTGGAGCGCAGCGCAAGCCGGCGACAGCGCTCGAGCCTGCCGATCGTTCCCGGATTGCGCTGCGCGCAATCCGGGCTACGTTGCGTTTACGGCCCGCAGATCCAGATCCAGCCGAACGGCGTCCATTGCCAGCATGGCCCGACGCCCGGCCACCACCAGCGGCCGTGCCAAAAACGCCGGCCGCCGCGCACGAAACGGGCGCCGCGGCCGCCGCGGACAAAGCCACCGCCGCGGATAACGCCGCCGCGCCGGGCAAACGCACCGCCCGCCGCGCGGGCATGGCCGAAGCCGTGTGCGCCTTTGCCGCCGCGCGCCTGCGCGGACGTGTCGCTCAGCGTCAATGTCGCCAAGCCCGCCACCGCCGCGATCGCGGCGACGGCGACTACGCGGGTGAGAATCTTGCGAACGCCAAGTCTGGGCATTGTTCCTCCCCTTGTTGGTTATGCACGACAGCTTACGAGCGCTGCCCGCGCCACGCAACACACATTGTTTGCGAGGCCCTCAAACAATGGTGAGCCGTGCTGCAGCCGCGCTGTCGGCAAGAGGCGATTTCAAGCGGCCAATGCCGCCAAAATCCGTGCCCAGCTACGGATGCCCTTGTGGAAGCATTTGAGGTCGTATTTTTCGTTCGGCGAATGCACGCGGTCGTCGTCGAGCGCAAAGCCGACCATCAGCGTGTCCATGCCGAGCACGGTCTTGAAATCGGCGACGATCGGGATCGAGCCGCCGGCGCCGACCGTCACCGCCTTTTTGCCCCACTCGGCGGCGAGCGCTGCGCGCGCCTTGGCCAGTGCCGGACTGTCGAACGCGACCGCAAAGGCCGGCGCGCTGGTCTTCTCGCCGAACTCGACCTTGCAGTCGGCCGGCAGACGCGCGCGGATGAAATCGCGGAAGCCGGCGCGGATTTTTTTCGGATCCTGCGCGCCGACCAGGCGGAACGAGACCTTCGCCATGGCGGCGCTGGGGATGACGGTCTTCGCCCCATCCCCCGTGTAGCCGCCGATGATGCCGTTGACCTCGGCGGTGGGTCGCGTCGAAACCTGCTCGATGATCAGGCGGCCCTGTTCGCCGGCCGGAATTTTAAGCCCAATGGGGGCGAGGAATTTTTCCGGCGTCAGCCCGAGCGCCGCCAGGTCGGCCCTGATGTCGGCCGGCAGCTCGGGCACGCCGTCATAAAATCCAGGGATGGCGACCGAACCGTCGGCCTTGTGCAGCGCGGCAAGAACGTCGGCCAGTACATGGATCGGATTGCGCGCCGCGCTGCCGAACAGGCCGGAATGCAGGTCGCGGTCGGCGCAGATCAGCCTGACCTCCTCGTAGACCAGGCCGCGCAGCGACGTGGTGATCGACGGCGTCTCGGAGTCCCACATGCCGGTATCGCAGACCAGCGCCAGGTCGCGGCGCAGTTCGGCGGCATTGTCGCGCACGAAGCCGAACAGGTGTTTTGAGCCGCATTCCTCCTCGCCCTCGATCAGCATGGTGATGTCGAGCGGCAGCGCGCCGGTCACCGCCTTAAAGGCGCGGCAGGCCTCGATGAACGTCATCGCCTGGCCTTTGTCGTCGCAGGCGCCGCGCGCCACGATGATCTTGCGGCCGCCATCGAGCGTTTGCAGGCGCGGCTCGAATGGCGGCGTAGTCCATAAGTCGAGCGGATCGACCGGCTGCACGTCGTAGTGGCCGTAAAACAGCACGCGCGGCGGCTTGCCGTCCGATGTGCCGCGGCCGCCGCGGCCGCCGCTGGCGCTGCCATTGCCGGACGGCCCGGCCGCCGCCTTGCCGACCACGACCGGATGGCCCGGCGTCGGCCGAACGGTGGTCTCGAAGCCCAGGCCGCGCAGGTCGGCGGCAACATGGTCCGCAGCCGCCCGGCAATGCGCCGCGTAAGCGGGATCGGTGGAGACCGATTGGATGCGCAACAGCGCGAACAACCGCTCCAGGCTGGCATCGAAATCGCGGTCGACGCGGTCGAGGACCGCCGGCAAAGCCTCCAAAGCGTTCATGGCGTCACCGTCCATACACA
>JASHQS010000192.1 GCA_030038995.1 Xanthobacteraceae bacterium | reverse complement strand
GAACCAGCGATAGAGACAGACCAAAATTCCGTCAACGCTGTGGCGGGCTCGGCCGAGACGGGCTAAAAGGCCAGGGCAAAGGACACTTCGGAGTCGCTCCCATGGCGATCAAGCTTGGCCGGCCGCTTGAGCGCAGCCGCGTCGCGCCCGGCCCCGGCTTTGCTCCACTGCCGCTCAAGGACCGTGCTGAGCAAACGGCCGAGCGGCTCGATCTTGCCATCCGGCCGCGCCGTAACCGGCGCGCCGAATGGGCGCGGCGCATGGTGCGCGAGCATGTGCTCACCACCGACGATTTGATCTGGCCGCTGTTCGTCATCGAGGGCGCCAAACGGCGGGTGCCGGTCGACTCGATGCCCGGCGTGGAGCGTCTTTCCGTCGACGAAGCGGTACGCGCGGCCGACCGCGCCGCCAAGTTGACGATCCCGTGCCTGGCGCTGTTCCCCTATACGGAGCCTGGCCTACGTGACGCCGACGGCTCGGAGGCGCTCAATCCCGACAATCTGATCTGCCGCGCCGTCCGCGCCATAAAAAAGGCGGTACCGGAGATCGGCGTGCTCTGCGACGTGGCGCTCGACCCCTACACCAGCCACGGCCATGACGGGCTGCTGCGCGACGGCATCATCCTCAACGACGAGACGGTCGCGGTGCTGGTGAAGCAGGCCCTGGTGCAGGCCGAAGCCGGCTGCGACATCATTGCGCCGTCGGACATGATGGATGGCCGGGTCGGCGCGATCCGCGCCGGGCTCGACGGCTCAGGCTTCGCCGACGTGCAGATCATGGCCTATGCGGCCAAATACGCCTCGGTATTCTATAGCCCGTTCCGCGACGCCGTCGGGTCGAGCGTGACGCTCACCGGCGACAAGCGGACCTACCAGATGGACCCGGCCAACGCGGACGAGGCGCTGCGCGAGGTCGAACTCGACATCGCCGAGGGCGCCGACATGGTCATGGTCAAGCCCGGGCTGCCTTATCTCGACGTTCTGCACCGCATCAAGGCGACCTTCGGCATGCCTACATTCGCCTACCAAGTGTCCGGCGAATATGCCATGATCCAAGCGGCCGCGGGGAACGGTTGGCTCGACGGGGACAAGGCCATGATGGAAAGCCTTCTCGCCTTCAAGCGCGCCGGCGCCGATGGCGTGCTGACCTACTTTGCGCAAACCATCGCGGAGAAGCTCAAGAAGGGCGGCGTCTGACCGTCCCCGCCTGCGATACAACCACGAGGCGGATGCGTCATGCGTGAGGACGAGGACCATATCCGGCAATACATGCCGGTGCTGCGGCGGCTCATCATCCTGGTGGCGGTGCTCACCGCTATTCCCGTCGTAATGTGGACCATCACGGCCTTTGTGCGCACCTATGTGGGTCCGCCGAAACTGCCGACATTCCGGCCGATCGCGGCGGCGCCGGCCACAGCCGGCCCCGGCGAGGCCGCCGCGGCCCCGGTCGCGGGCGATCGAGCTGCCGGCGACGCGACTGGCGAAGCCGGCAAAGGCGCGCCGCGGCCGGTCGTGGAGGCTAACGCGACGACGAACGACACGCCTGGCGGCGGCGCGACTGCAGCCAACGCGGCCAACGCGGCACCGCCTGATGACGCAAATGCCGTTCCACCTGCTGCTGCGCCGGTACCGGACCCGGCCGCGCCCGGCACATTCCAAACCGCAAGCCTGCCCGCATCCAATGCGCCGGCAAGCGCAGAACCGCATCCGGGAAATGGTGTGGCGCAGTTTGCCCCCGAGCAACAGCAGCCTGCAACCGATTGGCCCGCCCCTCCGGCTGCGAACTGGTCGGGCCCGCCGCCTGCGCAGCAACCCGTCGCGGCGGCGCCGGACGCGCAGCCGCTCGGCAATAACGTGCCGCTGCCGCCCAAGCGGCCGCGGACCTTCGCGGTGGTGGCGCAGGCGCACAGCATCCCGCTGCCGCGGCCCCGCCCCGAAGCGGCCGGTCCGGCGGCTGTGGAAGAGCAGCAGCCTACCCCGATCGACTGGCTGCGCAGTCTGTTCAGCCCGCAGGGTCAGCAGCCGGATGCAGCGTCGCCGGCGCCCGAGGAGTATCAGCCGGAGCCGCACTGACGGCATGATGGCAGCCGGCTCAGCGGCGGCGCGCCTATGGCAGTTCGGCGCCGCTCGCCAGCCGCACGGGCCGATAGCCATCATCGGCCAGGGCACGAAAAATCCGCTCGGCATGGGCGCCGTCGCGCGTCTCCATTGTGACGTCGAGCTTGGCGCCCTTAGCGGGCACGTCAAGGAATAGCCGGTGATGGTCGACGGTCAAAATGTTGGCGCCAAGCTCGCCAAGCCGGCTCGCGATCTGCCCCAGCACGCCCGGCCGGTCCGGAATGGTCAGGCGGAACGACACGATGCAGTCGGCTCGCTCCAATTCGCGCACCATGATGGAAGCGAGCATGCGCGGATCGATGTTGCCGCCGCACAGGATGAGCCCGACCTTGCGGCCGCGGAATCGGCGCGGCTCGGCCAGCATGGCGGCGAGCCCAGCCGCGCCGGCGCCTTCGGCGATCGTTTTCTGCAGCGTGAGGAAGGCATTGACCGCGCGCTCGATCAAAGCTTCGTCGACCAGGATGATGTCGCCGACCAGTCGGCGCACGAGCGGCAGCGTGAGCTTGCCGATATTGTTGACCGCGATGCCCTCCGCCAGAGTTGCGCCGCCGCACGGTTTCTCCCGGCCCCCATGCAGCGCGTTCCACATCGACGGATAGAGCAAAGATTCGACGCCAACGATCTCGATCGCCGGTTTCTTTGCGCGCGCCGCAATGGCGCAGCCGGCGATCAGTCCGCCGCCGCCGATCGGAACGATGAGAACGTCAAGGTCCGGCACGTCGTCCAGCATTTCCAGCGCAATGGTGCCCTGGCCGGCGATGACGTGCGGATCGTCGTAGGGATGCACCCAGACGAGATTGTCGGCGGCGGCGATCGCGGCGGCGCGCGCCTGCGCCTGCGCCAACGTCTCGCCGTGCAGCACCACGGCGGCGCCGTGCGCTTCGGTCGACTGCACCTTCACGAACGGCGTCGTCACCGGCATCACAATGGTCGCGGGAATTTGCAGCCGGCGGGCGTGGTAGGCGACCGCCTGGGCGTGATTGCCGGCCGACATGGCGATGACGCCGCGCCGGCGCTCGGCCGCGGACAGCGCCGCCAGCTTGACGCAGGCGCCGCGCTCCTTGAATGAATTGGTGACCTGCAGATTCTCGTATTTGACGAACACCTCGGCGCCGGTGAGCGCGGCGAGCGGCGGCGCCGGCAGCATCGGCGTGCGCAGCACGTGGCTGGCGATCGTGCGCCGGGCGGCCTCGATATCGGCGAGCGTCACCATGGAGCGTGGGCCCAGATCGTCAATGCAGCGCTTTTAACGATCGGCAGCGGATTTTGCACGAGCGGCGCGGCAGACCCGTGGCCCGAGCGGTGATTTCGCCTTTGACGGCGCGCGGCTGGCGCGCGATGTTACGAGCGCCGGAGACCGCATCCGCCGGGCGAGCCGGAAGCCGATTCGAACGATTAAAAAAACCGCCGCCGTGACCCAGCACTCGCGCGATACCCCGCAATTCTATCTGACCGCGCCGTCGCCTTGCCCGTACCTCGCCGGCCGCGAGGAGCGGAAAGTCTTTACCCATCTCGTCGGCGAGCGCGCGCCCGAGCTGAACAATATCCTGACCCACGGCGGTTTCCGCCGCAGCCAGTCGATCGCCTACCGGCCGGCCTGCGAAGGTTGC
Organism: Xanthobacteraceae bacterium; assembly: GCA_030038995.1. Classification (GTDB taxonomy): domain Bacteria; phylum Pseudomonadota; class Alphaproteobacteria; order Rhizobiales; family Xanthobacteraceae; genus BOG-931. The sequence continues at coordinate 786 of JASHQS010000192.1, read as the reverse complement.
CGGTCTTGCGTCTCGGTGCGCGTCTTGGCCGGCGAATTCCGCCCGACCCGCAGCATGCGCCGCATCGTCAAGCGCAATGCCGACGTCGTCAGCGAGATGCGCCGTGCCGTGCCGACCTCGGAGCAATACGCGATCTTCCGCGGCTATCTCGATTCGCGGCACCGCGACGGCGGCATGGCCGACATGACGGTGCTCGACTATGCCATGATGGTCGAGGACAGCCACGTCGAGACGCGCATCGTCGAATACCGCCGCGCCGGCAACCTGATTGCGGTTGCGCTCACCGACGTGCTCGGCGACGGATTGTCGATGGTCTATTCGTTCTTTGAACCAGACGAGGCTGCGCGCTCGCTCGGCACCTTGATGGTTCTCGATCATATCGAACGCGCCCGGCGTATGCGCCTCGCCTACGTCTATCTCGGCTATTGGGTGCGCGGCTCCGGCAAGATGGACTACAAAGGCCGCTTCCTGCCGCAGGAACGGCTGATGCCGGACGGCTGGGCCAGGGTGGATTAGATTCATTTTGCAGCCCGAATTGCGTCTTCGCAATCCGGGAACGGGCGCAGACGCGAATCCCGGATTGCGCGCTGCGCAATCCGGGCTTCTGTAACGGGCCTGAGGAAGTCAATCCCTATTGCGTCATCCAATCGCCGGGGACTTGCTTCTGTACGGGATCGGCGCTGAGGCCGTCGCCTGATGGGGTGCGCAGAGGATAGGTCGGCCAATCTACGGATGCGTGGTCGCAATGCCAACGTCCCGGATTGCGGTCTGACCTGATCCATCGTC
>JASHQS010000191.1 GCA_030038995.1 Xanthobacteraceae bacterium | reverse complement strand
CTGGTGCGCGGCGGCCATGTCGCCGGCTGGGACGACCCGCGCATGCCGACGCTCGCCGGCCTGCGGCGCCGCGGCGTGCCGCCGGCGGCAATCCGCGACTTCATCAAGCGCATCGGCGTCGCCAAGGCCAACAGCGTGGTCGACATGGCGATGCTCGAATTCTCCATCCGCGAGCATCTCAACAAGACAGCCGCGCGCCGCATGGCCGTGCTGCGGCCGCTCAAAGTGGTGATCGACAATTATCCGCAAGGGCAGGGCGAGGAAATCGCGGCGCTCAATCATCCCGACGACCCGGCCGCCGGTATCCGGCGCCTGCATTTTGGCCGCGAACTCTACATCGAGCGCGACGACTTCATGGAAAATCCGCCGAAGAAATTTTTTCGGCTGTCGCTTGGCGCCGAGGTGCGGCTGCGCTATGCCTATTTCATCACCTGCCGCGAGGTGAAGAAGAACGAAGCGGGCGAAGTCGTCGAGCTGCGCTGCACTTACGATCCGGCGACCAAAGGCGGCAACGCGCCCGACGGCCGCAAGGTCAAGGCAACCTTGCACTGGGTCTCGGCGCCGGATTCACGGCCCGCCGAGGTTCGCCTGTACAATCCGCTGTTCAAAGGTCCAGATCCGAACGCCGCGGATTTTGCCGCCGAGCTCAATCCGAATTCCCAGGAAGTGATCGCCGACGCGCGGGTCGAACCGGCGCTGGCCGGGAAAAACTCCAGCGCGGCGGTGCAGTTCGAACGTCAGGGTTATTTCTGCCCGGACCCGGATTCAACACCCGAGCGCCCGGTGTTCAACCGCACCGTCGGCTTGCGCGATAGCTGGGCAAAGATCGCCGCCAGCTAAAGCAGCCTCCGTTGGTCGGATTGAATCTTCCCTCCGTAGGGGCGTCGGCGCCGGCATCGTACGCCGACTTGATGGATTATCGGCTGCGGCATGAGGATAGCCGTACCGGACCGCCGACCCCGCTTGAACTTGCCATCTGGTTCGGCAATTCAATGATTGGAAGAGGGAGCGGGGCGCCGGTGCTTGAGCTCCCCATCATGTCTCGCGATGAGCCGCCACGTTGCCGCGGCAATGCCGGCGCGCGCTTCCTCGACCGGGCAATAGAGCCCTGACTTTCACTGCAAACCCGTCCGGGAGAGACCGATGGCGCGCGAACCGGTTGCCAACGCTACAGACTTGAGCGTCTCCACTTTTTATTCACGCGGCCGCTACGCACATCCCTTTTACCTTCCCGCCGCACCGGCGGCCCGCGTGGCGATGAACGGCCACGCGCGGATGACGGATTGGAGCAAGAAGCAGCTGGGCCCTGTACCAGCGGTCAAACGTAATGGCGTGATGGATTTGCGCGACGTCATCGGCGCAGACGGTGTCCATGAAATTCAGCGGTTCGGCGAGCTCCGATTCCATGCTCTCGGCGACAGCGGCGCCGGTCACGCCGAAGACGCGAAAAAAGTCGCCGAGGACATGGCGACCGATTTCAAGGCCGGTGCCGGTTCTCTCAACCCCGCATTCCTCTTTCACCTCGGCGATGTCATTTATGGTCCCGACAAAGAGGAGCACTACGGCGAACGCTTCTACAGCCCGTACCGCCACTATCCCGGCAAGATCATTGCCATTCCCGGCAATCATGACGGGGAGGCGAAAGCGGCAGCGGACAAGCCATCGCTGAAAGCCTTTCGCGACCACTTTTGCGCGCGAACGGCAGCCGTTCCCGCGCAGGCTTCCGACAGCGGCATTTACCGCGAGACCATGACCGAGCCCGGCGTCTATTGGATGCTTGATGCGCCGTTCGTGCGGATCATCGGCTTATATTCCAATCGTCTGGAGAACCCCGGCTTTCTCGAAGGCGACGGCGGCCATGACAGATCGCAACTCGCTTGGCTCGAGAAGACCTTGGAGTCCGTCGCCGGCAACAAGAGCCGAAAAGCCCTGGTTATTGCCACCCATCATCCCCCTTACAGCTCGGCAAGCCATTCCGGCAGTGCCGAGATGAGCCAGAGCATCGACGCCATATGCAAGGCTGCCGACGTATTTCCTGACGCGTTTTTGTCCGGACATGCCCACAATTATCAGCGTTTCACGCGACGGATCGCCGGCAAGCAGATACCCTACATCGTCGTCGGCACCGGCGGCCTCGCTCCCGACAAGGTTCCCAACGCGACCGGGCAGCCTGCGGACGACAGCCACGAGACAACATACGACGCGGCAATGGCGTCATATGGCTATCTGTACGTGACCGCCTCGGCACAAGTGTTGAAGTTTGAATTTTGGCCGCTCGCGGACGGCGTCCATTCGCAGCCCTATGACCCGTTCACGGTCGATCTCAAAACCCACGTGGTCACGCGCGGCTAAGCCTCACATGGTCTGAGCTTATCCCCGTTCCGCTTCCGTACCGGCTCGCCATCGCGCGCTTTGCTCGTGTAGGCTCCTCGCGCGTTAGGCGCGCGGCGGCGGGGGGCGCGCGGTGGCACACGAGAACAATCCGCAGGCGCGGGCGCCGAGCCGGGCGAGGACTTGGCCGGTCGGCGGCGCGCGCCAGAACGTTGCCGGCGTGGCGCGGCCGCAGAGCGGCTTTGTCGTTGGCGCGCAGATCCGTAAATGGGCGGCGGCCGAAATCGCGGCCGGACGGCTATTGCCTTGGCTCGCCGTAGGCTTCGGCTTCGGCATCGTCCTCTACTTCACCGCGGACCGTGAGCCGATTTGGTGGGCGCCGACCGCACTCGCCGCGGGCTGTGCTGCCGGCGCGGTGCTGTTGCGGCGCCACACCGCCGCGTTCGCTGTGGCGCTCGGCCTGTTCGCCATCGCCGCGGGCTTTGCCGTCGCCAGCATCCACACCGCGCGCATCGCCCATCCGGTGCTGCGATTCCCGGCAAGCGGCGTAACCGTTGCCGGCTTTGTCGAGCTGCGCGAGGAGAGCCAGCACACCGACCGTTTCGTGTTGCGCGTCGACCGCATCGACGGCGCCCGCCTCGACGTCAAACCGGCTCGCGTGCGGCTTTCGGTCAAGCGCGGCATGGCGCCGGCGCCGGGCTCGTTCGTCCAAGTCAAGGCCATGCTGGATCCGCCGCTGCAGCCGCTCGAGCCCGGCAGCTACGATTTCGCCCGCGATCTCTATTTTCAGGAGATCGGCGCGTCGGGTTTCGTGCGCGGCGCCATCACCGTGCTGGCGCCGCCGGCCGCGCCGGGCGTGCTCAACCGCGCCGACGCGTCCGTGCAGCGGCTGCGCGACGCCATCGACGCCCGCATTCGCGCCGTGCTGCCCAACGACGAAGGCGCCATCGCGGCGATGCTGATCAACGGCCGCCGCGACGCCATCGACGCGCATCTCTACGACGCCATGTTCGTGTCCGGCATCGGCCACGTGCTGTCGATCTCCGGCTATCACATGGCGGTGGTTGCCGGCGCGATCTTTTTCCTCTTCCGCGCCTTGCTGGCGCTGATCCCAGGGCTCGGCGACCGCGCGCCGATCAAGAAATGGGCGGCGTTTGCCGCGCTCCTCATCACCGGCTTCTATCTGGTGCTGTCGGGCAACCAGGTGGCGACGCAGCGCTCGTTCATCATGATCGCCGTGGTGCTGATCGGCGTCATGCTCGACCGGCCGACGCTGACCATGCGCACCGTCACCATCGCCGCGCTCGTGGTTCTGTTCTTCGCGCCGCAAGCGGTGGTGCATCCGAGCTTTCAGATGTCGTTTGCGGCGACCTTGGCGCTGATCGCCGGCTACGAGCGCGGCGCGCTGCGCATCAAGGCCGGCGCCGATTCCTCGCTCGGCGCGCGCGCGGCGTTGTG
>JASHQS010000190.1 GCA_030038995.1 Xanthobacteraceae bacterium | reverse complement strand
TGGCGCCGGTGCCGGCCCAGCCGCCGGCGATGGCGCCGCAGCCGCCGCCGGCACCGCCGCCGTCGTCGCGCGACGAGTTCTCGGCCGATGAATTGGTCGCGGCCGGCCACCGCTTCTTCGGCGGCGTCTCGCGGGAGCTAGCCTTGATCATACAAAAGGCCGGCAGCGAATGGGGGCAGCCGAACGGCTACGTTTTGGGCCAGGAGGCCGGCGGCGCCATTGTCGGCGGCCTGCGCTACGGCGACGGCACGCTCTACACCAAGAACGCCGGCGACCGGCGCGTGTTCTGGGAAGGTCCGACCATCGGCTTCGATGCCGGCGCCGACGGCGCGCGGACCATGATGCTGGTGTACAACCTGCCCGCCACCGAAGCGATTTTCGACCGCTTCGGCGGCATCGACGGCTCCGCCTATTTCGTCGGCGGCCTGGGCATGACGGCGCTGACCGCCAACAACATCGTGCTGGTGCCGATTCGCGCCGGCGTCGGGCTGCGGCTCGGCGCCAATCTCGGCTATCTCAAATTCACCTCGCGGCCGACCTGGAATCCGTTCTAAGCGCGCGGAACTCAGCAACGCAGCCGCCGGTTGCCATCAGCCCGCCGGCCGCGCCGCGGCGGGACGGCAAAAGCGGTTTAACGTTAACGTTTAGGTCAACGAGCCGACAATGTGGTAGGCTACGGTGGCGCGTGCCGGTGTAACGCCAGCGTGGAGGCGGTCAGTATCATGGTCGAACCGACGATGTATTTCGGCATCGGCTTTCTGGTCGCGGCCCTGTTCGCGCTCGTGTTCGTTCCGCTGGTGCACAACCGCGCCGTCCGCCTCACCATGCGGCGGCTGGAAGCGGCGACGCCTTTGAGCCTCGCCGAGATCCGTGCCGACAAGGATCAACTGCGCGCCGAGTTCGCCATGTCGACGCGGCGCCTGGAAATGAGCGTCGAGCAGCTGAAGACGAAGACCACGGCGCAGCTCGCCGAGCTCGGCAAGAAGACCGCCGCCATCAATCAGCTCAAGCAGGAGCTCGGCGAAAGGACCGCGGCGATCTTCGCCATGGAAGCGCGCGACAAGACCCTCACCGAGCAGATGCGCTCGAGCGAGGAAGAGCTCGAGCTGAAAGCAAGCTCGTTGCGCGAACTGGAGCGCAAGCTCGCCGACGAGGAGGCGCAGCTCGCCCGGCTCACCGCCGCGTTCGGCGAGAAGTCGGTCGACGCCGACAGCCAGCGCATCGAGATCGCCGCTCTGCGCACCCAGGTCGAGGCGCTCAGGGTCGGCATCGTCGACTCCGAGCGCATGGTCAAAGAGGCCGAGGAGCGCCTGGCGCGCCAGCGCGGCGAAGCGGCGGCTGCGGCCGAGGATCGCAACGCGGCGCGCGGCAAGCTCGAAGGCTTGGGCGCCCGCGCCGCCGAGCTCGAGCGGCAGGTCGTGGCGCACACCACCGAAACCGCGCTCGTGAACAAACGCGTGCAGGAATTGGAAGGAAAGCTCGCCGATCAGGGCCGGCTCATCGCCGAGCGCGATTACGCGATCGAGCGGCTGCGCGCCGAAGCCGAAGCCGCGCGCAAGATCGAGAGCGATTTGCGCGGCGAGCTGGCAAATGCCGACGGCCGCACCAGCGGCGCGGTCGAGAAATACAAAGCCGAGATCGCCCAGCTCGAAGCCCAGCTCGCCGCCGCCGTGGACGAACGCGGCAAGCTGCAGGCCGAGATCGCCAATATGCAGCGCCAAGCCGAAACGACCTGGGCGTCCGAGCGCGTCGAAAACGCGCTTCTGCGCGAGCGCATCAACGACGTGGCCGCCGAGGTGGCGCGGCTGACCGCCGCGCTCGAAGGACCGGGCTCGCCGATCGAGGCCCTGCTCGCCTCCGGCGCGCCGGTCTTAAGTCACGGCGGTCCGAGCAACGGCACCAACGCGATCAACGGCAACGGCAGCCGCGGCGAAGCGGGCGCCGCCGAAGCCGGCGGCGCCGCCGCCGCGGCGCCGAAAAGCACGCTCGCCGACCGCATCCGCGCCCTGCAATCGAGCGCCTCGCGCGTGGCGCGGTCGAACTGATAGCCCGCGCTTGACACCCCGCCGAGGCGGTCCCTAAATCCGACCCTCGCCACCATCCGTCATCGACGGCGTGGGCGCTTAGCTCAGCGGGAGAGCGTTCCCTTCACACGGGAGAGGTCGTAGGTTCAATCCCTACAGCGCCCACCAGCCTGCGCTCTGCGCAGCTTCGGCTGCCAAGCCCCGGACCGAGCAGGGCAATCATATCATCCGGATTGCCCATCACCCCACCCTGATCACGATCTTGCCGAAATGCGCGCCTGAGGCCATGTGGCGGTAGGCGGCGGGGGCGTCGTCGAAGCCGAACACCTTGTCGATCACCGGTTTGATGGCGTTGACTTCGATGGCGCGGTTCATCGCCATGAACATTTGCGTCGAGCCGACCGAAATGCCCTGCACGTTGGCGCGGCGGGCGAAGATCAGGCCCGGATTGAGCTCGCTGGCGCCGCCGCTCAGGCCGCCGATCAGCGTGATCCTGCCGCCGACGCGGATGGCGCCGAACGAGCGCGTCAAGGTCGCGGCGCCGCCGACCTCGACGACGTGATCGACGCCGCGGCCGCCGGTGAAGGCCAGCGCCGCCTGCTCCCAGTCCGGCGTCGTCTTGTAGTTGATGCCGTGCGCAGCGCCGAGCGCCTTGGCGCGCTGCAGTTTGTCGTCGCTCGACGAGGTGATGATGGCGGCAATGCCCATGGCGCGGGCGAATTGCAGCCCGAAGATCGACACCCCGCCGGTGCCCTGCAACAGCACGATGTCGCCGGCCTTGAGCTTGGCGTGCTCGACCATGGCGTGCCAGACGGTGACGGCCGCGCACGGCAAGGTCGCGCCTTCCTCGAGCGACAGATGCGGCGGAATTTTCACCACGCCTTCCTCTTCGAGCAGCGCATAGTCGGCGAGCATGCCGTCGATGCTGCCGCCGAGCGCGCTCGCGTGTGCGTCGGGCGCCGGGTCGCCGCCGGCCCAGCGCTGAAAGAAATTGCCGGCAACGCGGTCGCCCGCCTTGCAGCGGGTGACGCCCGGCCCGACTTCGACGACTTCGCCGGCGCCGTCGGACAGCGGAATAATGTTGTCGCGCACCGGCATGCGGTACGAGCCGCGCGCGATGCCGAGGTCGCGGAAATTGAGCGAGCAGGCGCGCACTCTGACCAGAACCTGACGGTGCGCCGGCTGCGGCGGATCGGGCCGCTCGACGCGCGCCAGCGCCTCGATGCCGGCGCCGCCCTTGGGCAATTGATAGGCTCGCATGTATTTATCCTCTTCTCTAACGCGCCAACGCGCGGCGATCTTTAACGTGCAGCGGGGGCGGCTAGGCGCCGCCCCCGCGTGATTTGGCGCGTGTCAGCCGAGCGCGCCGCACCGCTTATTTGTTGACGAGCGCGGCGGCCGCCGTGCACACCGCCTCGTCCTGCGAGCCGGTGCCGCCGGAGCAGCCGACCGCGCCGATGATCTTGCCGTTCTCGACCAGCGGAATGCCGCCGCGCGAGGCGATGACGTCGTCGAGCGTCATAAGGTAGTTCAAGTGGGCTTTCTGCACTCCGTCCTCGAACGCCCTGCTCGGCCGGCGATAGCGCGCCGCGACGCGCGCCTTGTGCTGGGCGATCGAGATCGAGGCAAGCTGCGCCTCGTCCATGCGGCCGAACGCCTTCAGATCGCCATGCGGATCGACCACCGCGATGTTCATTTCCCAGCCGCGCTTCTTGGCCTCGGCGACGCCGGCGGCGATCACCGCGTTGGCGCGATCCATGGAGATTGCCGGGCCGAACGGGATATTGAACGGCATCTTTTCCGGAATGGCATTGAGGTCCGGCGCCTGCGCGAAAGCCCAGCCGCCCGCAAGCGTTCCGGCCGCCAGCAACGCGGCGGCAAATACACGCAACTTCATCGATTTCCTCCCTCCATTGGCGGCGTCGGTTCAGGCCGCTGCCGCGATCCTAGCCGAAAACGCGCAGGCCGCGCCAGCTTCGCGCGTTGGGTGGCGCGTCATTGCGGGCCCCAAAGGGGCGACGAAGCCATCCGGAACGGCTGTGCCGGCCACTGGATTGCTTCGCTTGCGCCCGCCATGACGCTCGAGAAGCGCCGCGTTCAGCGCAGCGGCGCGCGCGACAGATTCTTCTCGGCGAGCTCGGCGAGGTAGTCGCGCCAATATTGCTCACGGTTGCGGCCGAGCTCGTAAAGATAATCCCAGCTGAAAATGCCGGTCGAGTGCAGATCGTCGAACACCAGCCGCACCGCGTAATTGCCGACCGGATGCAGCTCGAGGATGTGCACGTCCTGTTTGCCGGCAACGATACGCCGCTCGCTCGGCGAATGACCCTGGACCTCGGCGCTCGGGCTGCGCACGCGCAAATACTCGGCGGCCAGCGCAAAGCTGTCGCCGGTGTCGAAGGTCACCGTGAGGGCGCTGCGATCCTTGTGCAGCCGCAACTCGGTCGGCCAGGGTTTTTCGGCCATCGCGATATTGTCTTTCTCATCCTTTCGGAAAGGCACGGCGCCGATCGAGCGAGCGTGACTTGAACGTGGAGAATGACCTTCTGCCATGCCACTGTGCGCCCGCGGCGCGCAGCCGTCAAAGCCTAGCTTTTCGCCGCAGCGTTGCGCGCCGGCGCGATCAGCGCGACGAGCTTGTCGGGCGTGATCGGCATCTGCGCAATGTGCACGCCGAACGGCGACAGCGCGTCCTCGACGGCCGAGATCAAAGCCGCCGCAGCGGGAATGACGCCGAGTTCGCCGACGCCTTTGACGCCCAGCGGATTGTGCGGCGACGGCGTCTCCTTATAGAGCGTCTCGAACCGCGGCAGCTCGGTCGCCGTCGGCAACAGATAATCGGCGAACGTCGTGGTCACCGGCTGGCCGGACGCGTTATAGCCCATCCATTCGAACAAGGCGTTGCCGACGCCGTGGGCGATGCCGCCGTGCAACTGGCCCTCGACGATGACTGGATTGACGCGGCGCCCGGAATCCTGAAGCGCGACATAGCGGACGATGCGCACGGCGCCGGTCTCGATATCGACCTCGACCTCGACGCAATGGCACGAATTGGCGTAAGCGAGCCGATCGACGCGGAACGTGGCGTCGGCCGCCAAGCCGGGATCGATGCCGGGCGGGAAGCCGTAGCCCGGCGCACCTTTAAGGATGCGCGCCAGCTCGCCGAGCTTGACCGACAATTGCGGTGCGCCGACCACGCGCACCTCGCCGTCGGCGAATTCAAGGTCGTCCTCGGCGGCTTCCAGCACGTGGCTCGCCAACTTGCGCGCCTTGGCGGCGACGGTTTGCGCCGCGATGTGCACCGAGGAGCCGGCGGTGACCGTCTGCCGGCTGGCGAAGCCGCCGAGGCCGAGTGCCGCGGCCGCGGTGTCGCCGGCGATCACGGTGACGTCTTCGGCGCGCACGCCAAAAGTTTGCGCGCAGATTTGAGCGAGCGCCGTGGCAAGGCCCTGCCCCATGGCCGCGGCGCCGGTCGAAACAAAAATGTGGCCGGTCGGCGACACCCGCACGCCGCCGAACTCGAACGGGCCGCGGCCGGTGCCTTTGACGCCGTGGCCGAGGCCGATGCCGAGATAGCGGCCCTGCGCACGCGCTTCGCGCTGCCGCCGCGGAAAATCGTCCCAGCCGGCATGCCGCAACAGCTCGGCCTGACAGCCGGGATAATCGCCGCTGTCGTACTGTACCGTCTCGCCGGCGCGCGTCTTCAGCGGCTTTTCGTAGGGCATTTTCTCGGCCGGGATCAGATTGCGGCGGCGCAATTCGGCGCGATCGACTTTCAGCTCGCGCGCCAGCCGATCAAGCAGCCGCTCCATGACGAACGCGGCCTGCGGATAGCCGGCGCCGCGCACCGAAGAGACCGGCGCCTTGTTGGTGTGCATCACGGCAACGTCGATCGCCAACGCCGGCACGAGGTACGGGCCGGTCAGCGTGGTCGCCGAATTGTACGGCAGGTTCACGTCTTGCAGCGCGTAGGCGCCGAGATCGTGAAGGAGCCGGCCACCGACGCCGCGCACGCGGCCATCGCCGTCGGCCGCGATCTCGATCGACCAATATTGGTCGCGCTCCTGCACCGCGTTGGTGAAATACTCGCGGCGGTCCTCGGTCCATTTGACCGAGCGGCGCAGCAAGGTCGCCGCCGCAACCACCGCCACGTCCTCCGGATAGACGCAGAGTTTCGGGCCGAACCCGCCGCCCACCGCGGGCGTCGCCACGCGCAAACGGCTTTCGTCGAGCGCGACGTAGTCGGCGAATGCGTGCATCAGGTCGTGGGCCTTTTGCGTCGAGGCCCAGATGTTGGTGCCGCGGTCGGAGATTTCCGCCAGAATGCCGCGGCACTCGATGGAGTGACCGGAGCCGCGATGGATCCAGAGCTCCTCGTGCAGCACGTGCGCGGCGCCGGAAAAGGCTGCGTCGATGTCGCCGAAGCCGACCCGATAGGACATGACCTGGTTCGATTTCAGTTCGCGACGCACCGCAGGAGCCTGCGCGGCATCGCGGCAATCGATCGCCGCCGGCAGCACGTCGTAATCGACGGCAACAAAAGCGGCAACGTCCTCCGCGACATAGCGATCGGCGGCGACGACAATCGCGACCGGCTCGCCGACGAACGACACTTCGCCGTCGGCAAGCGCGAACGCCCAGCTCTGGTCGAGCCGCGTGCCGGAATTGGAAAAGCGCGTCATGCGCCGGTTTTTCAGAACCGGTCTGAGATCGTCGAGCGTGAGCACCGCGGCGACGTCCGGCAACGCCCGCGCCGCATCGGCATCGATGCCGCGGATCAGCGCGTGGGGATGCGGGCTGCGCACGAACGCAGCCGACAGCACGCCGGGCGAATTAAGGTCGTCGACGAAGCGCGCAGAGCCGCGCAACAGCGGCTCGTCCTCGATGCGCCGGATGCGCGCGCCGATCAGTTCGCTCACGGTTTTCCGCTCGTCGCCAGGTTATCAGGTCGTGGTCGCGCCTCTGCGCCCGGCAGTCAAGTTCGCCTGGTGAACAGAGTGACGATCTGCTGCCAGATGACGCGCACGAGGAGCGCCAGGCCGGAGATCGGCCTATTCGCCGGCCTGCGCGGCGGGACGCCCGGCTGCACGTTCTGCTGCTCACGCGGCGGCGCCGCGGCTGCCGCGGAGACTGCGCCCGGTGTTGGCGTCGGCGCCGCGGCAGGCGGCGCTTCACGGGTCAACTGGGCGCGCAGATTGCCGGCGAACTGGCCGATGATTTGCGCCGCCGTGGCCTGGATCATGCCGACGCCGCGGCCGTATTGCGCCACCGCGCCGGACAGCATGAGATCGGTATGGATCAAAACCCTGGAGCCGTCGCCGGTTGGCTCGATGCGGAACGTGGCGGTGGCATTGGCGGCGCCGCGGCCCTTGGCGTCGCTGCCTTGCGCCTTGAGCCGCGCGCTCCGATTGGCGTCGTCGACGGCGTCGATCTGCACGCGGCCGGCAAACGCCAACGCCACCGGCCCGAGCCGCACCGCGATCTTGCCCTTGAAATTCTGCGCATCGACGACTTCGCTCAGCTCCGCGCCCGGCATGCAGGGCGCGATGTGCGCAATGTCCATGAGCACGGCCCACGCCCGCTCGGGCGGCAGCGGCACGTCGAAGGAATTATCGAATTCCATTATGCGTCGTCATTGCCGGGCTTGACCCGGCAATCCATCCTGACATCGAGCAAACTGAAACGCTGCATGGATGCGCGGGTCAAGCCCGCGCATGACGGAGGAAGGGTAATCACGGCCGCACTCCCACCATCTCGTCCTTGCCGATGGCGCCCCAAATCCAGCGCGCGCAGGCGAACAGATGATCGTCTTCGTAGCGCGGGCCGACGAGCTGGATGCCGACCGGCAGGTTGTTGGGGCCGCGATGGGTCGGCAACGTCATGCTCGGCGTATGCAGTGCGGTCCAGATCGCCTGCAGCTTCGGATCGCCGGTGGCGCCGAGGCCTTGCGGCGCCTCGCCGGGCACGCACGGCACCAGGAGCACGTCGAATTTCCCGAACACCGGGGCCAGCAGCGCGCGGCATTCGTCGAGTTTTTTCATGCCGGCAACGTATTCGTCGCGCGAGATGGCGTGACCGTTCTCGATGTAGCGGCGGATTTGCGGCGACAGCTGATCGCGATGCCGGTCCCAGGCGAACGCCATGCAGGCGGCGCGCTCGTAGAAGGCGACGGTCGAGCGGGCGATGACGTGCAGGCCGGTGAAAGCCGGCGGCAGCTCGATGTCGCGCACGTTGGCACCGGCCTTGCCGAGTTCTTTGGCGGCCTGCTCCACCGCGGCTTTGCTGTCGTCCTGCGCCGCATCCCACAAATCCGTGCGCCAGACTCCGATGCGCGGCGGCGCGCTCAATTGCACCGGCGCTTTCGGCGTCTGCATGCGCAGCACCGCCGTCAGCATTTCGACGTCGTCGATCGAGCGCGCCAGCCAGCCGATGGTGTCGATCGAGTCGGCGGCCGGCCAGGTGCCGGCCTTGTTGATGGTGTTGTAGGTCGGCTTGAAGCCGAACACGCCGCAGAACGACGCCGGACGCAGCACCGAGCCGCCGGTCTGGGTGCCGAGCGCGGCGGGCACCATGTGATCGGCCACCGCCGCAGCCGAGCCGCTCGACGAGCCGCCCGGCGTATGCGCGGGGTTGTGCGGATTGGTGGTTCGCGGCGGCGCGCTGCCGGCAAATTCGCAGGTCGCGGTCTTGCCGAGAACGATCGCGCCGGCGCGGCGCAGCAGCGCGACGCAGGCGGCGTCCGCTTTCGGCCGATGGCCGCGATAGACCGGCGAGCCCATCTCGGTCGGCATGTCGAACGTGTCGATGGTGTCCTTGAGCCCGATCGGCACGCCGTGCAGCGGGCCGCGCCGCGGGCCGCGATCGAGCGCGCGCGCTTGCGCAAGCGCAATCTCCGGATCGAAATTCACCCAAGCTTTCACGGCGTCGTCGCGCGCGGCAATGCGCGCCGCGCAATCGCGCACCACCGCCTCGCAGGTCGTCCCGCCCGCGGCGATTTTTTTGACGATCTCGGCCGCCGACAACTCATTGAGCCGCGTCGACGTCCGTGTTGCTGCTTTGGCTGATGCGATATTCACGGCGATCTCACTCACCTCGTCACGTCCGCGCAAGCGGACGATCCAATAAACACCGAACCGTATTTGTAGCAGCAGAAATCATTGGCGACTTTATGAGATTACCGGATGCTCCGCTTTCGCCGGGCATGACAGCGACGTCAGTTCCTGCCGGCACGCGCCGCCGACGTGCCGGCGATCTTGCCGAACACGGTGCCGGACATGAGCCCGGAGCCGCCCGGATAATTGAAGTAGAACAGGCCGCCGACCAGTTCGCCGGCCGCATGCAGGCCGCGGATCGGCCGGTAGTCGGTGTTGAGCACTTCGCCGTCGGTGTTGATGCGCAAGCCGCCGAACGTGAAGGTGACGCCGCAGGTCACCGCGTAGCCCTCGAACGGCGGCGTGTCGATGGTGTTCGACCAGTTGCTCTTGTTGACGGCGAGGCCGACCGTGCTGCGGCCGTCCTTGACGTTCGGATTGAACGGCACGTCGGTGCGCACCGCGGCGTTGTAGTCCTTGATGGTCTTGAGGAACTCGGCGGCGTCGACGCCTTCGAGCTTCTTGGCAAACTCCTCGATGGTGTTCGCCGTCACCTTGGTGATCTGGCGGATCTTGTATTCGTCCCGCTGCAAATGCTTGGTCTTCCGGTCGAACACCTGCCAGGCGAACTGGCCGGGCTGCTGCAGCACCACACGGCCGTATTTGGCATAAGTGTAATTGCGGAAATCGGCGCCTTCGTCGACGAAGCGCTTGCCGGCGGCGTTGATCAGGATGCAGAACGGATAGGAGTGCTTCTGGAACTGGTCGCCGACCGCGAGATCGCCGAACTCCGGCGCGTTCATATCCCATTGCACGGCGTGACAGCCCGACCAGTTGCCGCGCGGCGCCGCGCCGATGTCGAGCGCCATGCGGATGCCGTCACCGGTATTGTAGCGGGAGCCGCGCACCTTGGCGAGGTCCCAGCCCGGCCCGAGATAGCGCGTGCGCCATTCCGGATTGGCCTCGAAGCCGCCGCAGGCGAGCACCACGGACTTTCCCCGCAACTCGCGCACTTCGCCGTTGTGCCGCGCGCGTAAACCCTCGACGCGGTTGCCGTCGAAGAGCAGATCGAGGCCGCGGGTGGCGTAGCGAATCTCGATGCCGCGTTTTTTTGCCGCCGCGGTGAGCATGGCGATCAGCCCCGGCCCGCCGCCGACCGACTCCACCGTGAGCCCGCCCCAGAACTTGAACCTGCCTTCGATCTTGAACGCCTGCCGGCCATAGATCGGAATGAGCCGCACGCCCTTCTCGCGCATCCAGTTGAGCGAGGAAAAACTCTTGGTGACGAGCAGCTCGACGAGGTCCGGATCGGCGCGGTTCTGCGTCACCCGCGCCATGTCGTCGAAGAATTGGTCGGCCGTATAGGTGCCGAAGTCAGTGGTGTCGATTTCGGCGGGGGTTAGGTCGGGCACCAAGGTCTTGATGTCGTCAATGCCGTTATAGACGACGCGGATCGAGCCGGCGGTGAAGCGGCTGTTGCCGCCGGATTCGTCTTCCGGCGCCGCTTCGCACATCAGCACCTTGGCGCCGTTCTCCTGCGCCGCCAGCGCCGCACAGAACGCCGCGTTGCCGGCGCCGAGCACGATCACATCCGCAACTTCGTTTGGCATTCTCTTCCGAACCTTTCAGAACGCAAATCACCATCCCTTGTCCTCATCCGCGAAAGCGGATGCTCCAGTAAACGCCTGCGCGTTGTGACTTTCCGCGGCGCATCCGATTACCGGATGCCCCGATGCGCGGGGCATGACAATGTAGAGCAAGCGCGCATCGGCCAATCACTCCGCCGCCACCGCGACGCCGCCGTGCGCCTTCGACCAGCCGGCCGGGTCCTTCATGAACTTTTCCACTTCCTTGAGCTTGCCCGTGTCGAACTTGCCGCTTCGCTTGGCCACTTCCAGCACGTCCCACCAGGTGGCGAGCGCATGCAAGGTGACGCCGAGATCGCCGAGGATCTTCTTGCCTTCCGGAAAGATGTCGTAGAAGAAGAACACGAAGACGTGGTCGACGATCGCGCCGGCGCCGCGCAGCGCGCGGCAGAAATTGACCTTGCTGCGGCCGTCGGTGGTCATGTCCTCGACTAAGAGCACGCGGTCGCCGTCCTCGATGTGGCCTTCGATCTGGGCGTTGCGGCCGAATCCTTTCGGCTTCTTGCGCACGTATTGCATCGGCAGCATCAGGCGGTCGGCCATCCAGGCGGCGAACGGAATGCCCGCGGTCTCGCCGCCGGCCACGGCGTCGAACTGCTCGAAGCCGACGTTGCGCAAAACCGTGGCGACGGCGAAATCGACCAGCGTTTGGCGCACGCGCGGAAACGAGATCAGCCGCCGGCAATCGGTATAGACCGCGCTCGCCCACCCCGAGGTGTAGATGAACGGCTTGTCGCTCATGAAGCGCACCGCATCCACCTCGAGCAGCATCTTCGCCGTCAGTTCGGCCATCACCGCTTTGTCCGGGAAGGCTGTCATTGGGATTTGTTCCTTCGCGCCGGCTTCGCCCGGCCTGATCGGACGATCCAACAATCTTGACGCCCGCAGTGGGAGCGAGAGCGGCTCCCGCCGCGAAGTCGCGGCACTCTAGCGACCCCGTATACCGAAATCAAAATTTTCTCCGATTTCCATGCGGCGGGTTGGTAAGATCGCGTCGCGGAAGCAAACCTTGGCGAAGCAACGTTTGGCGAAGCAGCGTTTGGCGACGCATACGGCAGACGAATTTCGCGCGCTTATCGCCGAAGCCATGAGCCACTTTCAAGCGGGGCGGCTGGCAGCGGCCGAGAGCGCCTATCGGGCGGCGCTGGCGATCGTGCCGGCCGATGCCGCGGTCACGCACAATCTCGGCGTCGCCATCGCCGCGCAGGGCCGTCATCGCGAGGCGATCGGCTGTTTCGCGGACGCGCTCAAGGCCGACCCCGGCTTCGTCTCGGCGCACTTCAATCGCGGCGTCGCGCTCACGCGGCTCGGCGAAACGCAAGAGGCGATCAAGGCGTTCGGCCGCGCCGCGGCGCTCGAGCCGCAGCATTACGCGGCGCATCGCGCGCTGGGCTTGCTCTGGCTGGCGCAAGGCGAGCGCGGCCGCGGGCGGGCGCTCGATCATCTGGCGCGCACCTACGAGCTGCGGCGCGGCGACGACCGCACCGGCATCGCGCGCAAATCGCTGACGACCGCGACGCGGCAAAAACTCGAACACGATGCGGAGCAGTTTCTGTATCTGGCGCAGCGAACGCGGGACCGCGTCCGCTTCGAGTCGCTGGCGCGCAGCTATCGCACGATTGCCGAGCAAATCCCGGACGAGGTGACGACGCTGTCCGCTACGCAGCTCGACGCCTTGGGCGGCGACTACAACACGCCGATCCATTTACGCGAGGCGCCCGAGCTGACGGGCCGCGCCGTCAACGAGCGGGCGGACCGCGCGGCGCTGACCGCAGCGTTCGACGCGCAGGGAGTGATCGCCATCGACGATCTGCTCACGCCGCAGGCGCTCGACGCATTGCGGCGCTTCCTGCTCGAAAGCACGATCTGGCACGACTTCTCCCATATCGAGGGCTTCGTCGCGTCCTATCTCGAAGACGGCCTCGCCTGCCCGCTCGTTCTGCAGATCGCCGACGAACTGCGCCGCGCGTTGCCAAAAATTCTCGGCGCCCATCCGCTGTCCCAGGCCTGGGCCTTCAAAGGCCTCAAGCCGCAGGCCGCCCTCGACGTGCACGCCGACGATGCCGCCATCAGCGTCAATTTCTGGGTCACGCCGACCCACGCCAACCTCGACCCGGCGCGCGGTGGCCTCGTGATCTGCCGTGTGCCGCCGCCCGAGGATTGGCAGATAAAGGACTACGGGGCCGACCGGGAGCGGATCGTCACATTTTTGGAACAAAACGCTGGGAACAGCCTCGCCGTGTCCTATCGCCAGAACCGCGCCGTGCTCTTCCGCTCCCGCCTGTTTCACCATTCCGATCGCCCTGAATTCGCTTCAGGATACGAGAATCACAGAATAAATCTGACGCTGCTTTATGGCTCCTGATCGCCTGGATGGCGCAAAATTCCGCGCGTTCTGCACTGTTCCAAAATTGACACAACTGCCGGCGATCCCCTATAAAATAGATATGCCCGTGGACCCGAATACGAACTACACCAACTCCGCGCTGCGCGTCGGCGATGTCGATCCCTATCCGCAGCGGCTGGTCGGCGAGTTCATCGGCACGGTCGTCGCCAACCCTGCGGTCAATGACGAGTACAGGCACATCGTCCTCAAGGTGCACGCGCACGCGCTGCAGGCCTATGCCGGGCAGATGTTTCACCTGCTCTGCCCGTCACCCGACGGCGCCGAGGTGTGGATGCGCCGGCCGATGAGCGTTTATCGGGTCGACAAGGCGAAAGGCCAGATCGAGTTTTTATACAAGGCCGAGGGCCGCGGCACGCGCGGCATGGCGTTGCTCAAGCCTGGCGACGACTTCAACATCGCCGGCCCGCTCGGCCACGGCTTTACGCTCGAGCCGTCATGGCGGCACATCGTGGTGCTCGGCCGCGGCGTCGGGCTGGCGACGCTGGCGCCGTTGTCGCAACTCGCCGCCGAGCACAAGGTCGGCGTCGCCGCGATCCTGTCGGCGCGCAATGCCGGCGTCGTGATGTCGCGGGACTTGTTCGAAGGGCTCGGCGCCAAGACCGTCACGGTGCTCGATTCCGACGGTTCGAGCGCGGTCGAGAACGTGGAAAAGATTCTCGAAGGTTTGATCGCCGAAAACCAAGCCGACGCGTTCTTCACCTGCGGCTCGAACCGCCTGCTCAAGCTGATGCAGCGGCTCGGCAAGAAACACAACATTCCGGGCCAGGTCGCCATGGAGCAGATCATGGTCTGCGGCTTCGGCGCCTGCTACGTTTGCGTGCGCACCTTCGAGGTCGACGGCAAGCGCGTGCTGCGCCGCGTCTGCCGCGAGGGCCCGGTGTTCAACATGCAGGAGGCGGTGGGATGGTAGATCTTTCCGTCAACATCGGCGCGATCACGCTGCAGAACCCGGTGCAGCCGGCCTCCGGAGCATTTTCCTGGGAATACAACGACGTCATCGACCTCAACCGGCTCGGCGCGCTGGTGGCAAAAACCATCTGCCGCGAGCCGCGGCTCGGCAATCCGACGCCGCGCATGGCCGAGACCGAGGCCGGCATCATTCAGTCGATCGGGCTGCCTGGCAAGGGCATCGACTATTTCATCGCCCACATCGTGCCCGAATACGCCAAGTTCACGCCGCCGCTCGTGGTCAGCGTCTCGTCGGAAAGCATCGAGGATTTCGCCGCGCTCGCCGAGGAGCTGAGCGTGCCCGACGTCGACGTGATCGAGGCCAATATCTCGTGTCCGACGCGCAACTCAACCGGTGGCAATTTTGCCATGCACGAGACCTACACCCGCGATTGCATCACCGCGATGCGCGCCAAGACCAGGAAGCCGCTCTGGGTAAAACTGTCGCCCAATGCCGGCGACATCGTCTCGATCGCGCGCGCCGCGGAGGACGCCGGCGCCGACGCGCTGGTGATCGCCAACACGTTTCTGTCGCTGAAGATCAGGACCGACAATTTCCGCCCGGCGCTGGGCAACAAGTTCGGCGGCCTGGTGTCGCCGGCATTGAAGCCGATCGTGCTGCGCATGGTCTATCAGGTGGCCAAGCAGGTGAAGATTCCGATCATCGGCATCGGCGGCGTCACCAAGGCCGAAGACGTGGTCGAATACATGCTGGCCGGCGCCACCGCGGTCGGCATCGGCTATGCCGGCTTCCGCAATCCGACCGCGCTGATCACCATCATCGACGATCTCGAAGCCTGGTGCGACGCCCGCGGCATCAGGAAGGTGACCGAGCTGATCGGCGCGGTGCGCGACCAGGACATGGAAACCGATACCCTCGCGGCCGCGTCGGCGGGGGTTTGAGGCGGTAGCGCCGTTGCCACCTAACAGATTGACGGCGCCAGGCGATTGATCGAATTTCTCGCCGCCGCCCGCGCTTGCCAGGCAATCAGAAACAGCGGCATGGTGCCGCTGGCGTTCTCGAAATAGCGATTAGCCCGGATTGAGCGGCAGCGAAATCCGGGGCAGTGTTTTCGCTGGAAAGTGGATCCCCGGCTTTCGCTACGCTCAAGCCGGGCTACGGCGATCAAGGAGCTTCCCCGATGACGATCATCGATTCCCAGGTCCACGCCTACGAGGCGAACACGCCGAAGCGGCCCTGGCACAGCGTGCCGAACTGGCCGCCTCACGTCACCGGCGACGAGATGGTGGCGGCGATGGACAAGGTCGGCGTCGACGGCGCGATCTTCATCTCCGCCTTCTCCATGTACCGCTATGACGGGAGCTATGCGATGGAGGTGCAGCGCGCCCATCCCGACCGGTTCGCGATCGTCAAGCCGGTCGACCCGGACGA
>JASHQS010000189.1 GCA_030038995.1 Xanthobacteraceae bacterium | reverse complement strand
ATAAAGCTTCTCGCCGGGAGCAAGCGGCGACGGCGGCAGCGCCACCGGTCGGCCGAGCCAAAACCAGGTGGCGCCGATCGCCAGCACAGTGAGCGCAAACAGCGCCAGCGCCGGACCGACGCGATGTCCGTTGGCGGATGGAAAAAACACCGCCTGCCATTAACCTTGACCGCGCGCCGTGCCAAGCCGTTGCCGGTTCCAGGCGCCCACGCCGCAATGCGCGCTGGACAAATCGCCGAACTTGCGATGTGGTCGTCGCCGGCCACGACCGCAAATCCGGCCGCAATGCCGGCTTGATCGGTGCTTATGGGACCACCGCCCTTTCGGGGCCTCGCAACTGTCAGACGTCGCAAAACATCTCACACAGCCAAAGTCGAAAACATGTTCCTTCGCGTCCTCCGCATCATGGTCGGGCTGGGCGCCGCAATCTGGCTCGCGGCCGCGCTCCCGGCGCCAACCGGCACTGCTTTCGCCCAAAGCGGCGGCGCACCCAAGGGGGCGGCAAAGCCGGCGGCCCCCGCTCCGGCCCCGGCGCAGAAGACCGAGGAGTACGCCGACATCCAGCGCGCCATGACCGGTCCGGCCGGCAACCCCGAATGTGCCTGGCTCGGCCGGCGCGTGATCAGCCTGTTGTGGCGCGACGACATCGAGACGGCGTTTCGCCATCTCGATCTCTATGACCGATTCGGCTGCCCGGCCGCCCACATCCCGGCGACGTTTCGCTGCCTGATCCTGCAAACCAACACCATCGATCCGAAGGCGCCCGACAGCCTCAACAACCGGGTCAAAGCCTGCTGGATCAATCCAAGTGAGCCCGCGCCTGCCCCGCCGGCGGCCGCTGCGGCGGCGCCAAGTGCGACCAGCAATCACTGAGCGCGAAGCTTCTCTCGAACGCCGCCTTGGCGCCGCGAAGTGCGTCAAACTCTATCCGTTGTCTTGAATTTGCCACGGGCGAGCGCTACTTAATTCAACGCCGCTCGCAAGGTGGCCTTACCCTCCCCCTTACGACCCTCGTCGAACCTTTGGGGACAAGGTTCCGGCCCGTGCCTTAAATCCCCGCGTGGTTGAGAGTCGATGCGCACCGTCGCTGCCGTGCTCGCGCTCGTGGTGTGCGTGCATGCCGGGCTGTGGGTGCTATTGCGCACTCAAGCCAACGCGCCGGAATTCAGCGGCCAGCTCGCCAGCCTGTCCTACGCGCCGTTTGCCAGTTCGGATCATCCCGACCGTGGCGCGCGTCCGACCCCCGAACAGATCCGCGCCGATCTCGAGGCCATCGCGCCCTATACCCACGCGATCCGCCTCTATTCGTCAACCGGTGGCGCGGAGCTGGTGCCGCCGATCGCGGCCGAGTTCGGCCTGAAGGTCACGGTCGGCGCCTGGATCAGCAAGGACAAGGAGCGCAACGCGCGCGAAATCCAAGCCGCCATCGATCTGGCCCGCCATAACAGCAACGTCGACGCGCTCGTGGTCGGCAATGAGACGATCTATCGCGGCGAGATGAAGCTGCATGATCTCATCAAGCTGATCAAAGAAGTGAAGCGCTCGAGCCCGGTGCCGGTGACCACCGGCGAAATCGGCTCGGTCTGGCTCGAGCATCCCGAACTCGCCTCCGCGGTCGATTTCGTTGCCGCGCACGTCTTGCCGTACTGGAACGGGCTCGATGCCGCGCATGCGGTCGATTACACGATCGAGTTCTACGACAAGCTGCGCCGCGCGCTCCCCGGCAAGCGCATCGTCATTGCCGAGTTCGGCTGGCCGAGCGCGGGCTACAATTTCCAGAAAGCGTTTCCGGGCCGCATCGAGCAGGCGATCGTATTGCGCGACTTTGCCTCGCGCGCCCAGGCCTACGGCATCGACTACAACATCGTTGAGGCTATCGATCAGCCGTGGAAGACGTTCGAGGGTGGCGTCGGCCCGTATTGGGGCATTTTCGACGCTTCGCGCCAGGCCAAATTCTCCTGGACCGGGCCGATCGGCGATCCGGATTATTTCAAGCGCGCAGGGCTTGCGGTACTGCTCGGCCTGTTGCTGTCGCTGCCGATCCTGGCGCTTACCGGCGCGACATTGAGGCAAGCGCTGATGCTGGCGGTTTCCGCGCACCTTGCCGGTGCCTGGTTCGCCGCCGTGGTCGCGTTCTGGAAGGGCCATTATTTCGTGCCGGGCGCCGCGTTCGCGCTCGGGCTCGGCGTCGTGCTTTTGCTGCCGCTCGTCGCCATCGCGCTGGCGCGGCTCGACGAGATCGCGGCGATCGCATTCGGCCGGCCGCCGCGCCGCCTCGCCGGCGCGCCGCCGCTCGTGCCCGCGCCGTTTGCGCCCAAAGTGTCGATCCATATTCCCGCCTGCTGCGAGCCGCCCGAGATGCTCAAGGCGACGCTCGATAGCGTGGCGCGGCTCGACTATCCCAACCTCGAATGCGTGCTGGTGATCAACAACACGCCCGATCCCGCCTTGTGGCGGCCAATCGAGGAGCACTGCCGCGCGCTCGGCGAGCGCTTCAAATTCGTCAACGTCGAGAAACTGCAAGGCTACAAGGCCGGCGCCTTGCGCCTGGCGCTGGCCAACGCCGCGCCGGACGCGGAAATCGTCGGCGTCATCGATGCCGACTACGTGGTCGAGCCGGAGTGGCTGAAGGATCTGGTGCCGCTGTTCGCCGATCCGCATGTCGGCCTGGTGCAGTCGCCGCAGGATCACCGCGACGGCAACCGCTCGCCGATGCACCGCGCCATGAACGCCGAATATGCCGGCTTCTTCGACATCGGCATGGTGCAGCGCAACGAGTTCAACGCCATCATCGTGCACGGCACCATGTGCCTGATCCGCCGCGGCGCATTGCAAGCCGCGGGCGGCTGGTCGAGCGACACCATCGTCGAGGACGCCGATCTCGGTCTCAGCCTGCTGGAAGGCGGTTGGAGCGTCCATTACACCAACCGGCGCTACGGCTATGGGCTCCTGCCCGACACGTTCGAAGCCTATAAGCGCCAGCGCCATCGCTGGGCGTTTGGCGGCTTGCAGATTCTGCGCAAGCATTGGCGGCGCCTGCTCCCCGGCGTCGAGGGGCTCACCCGCGAGCAGAAGCGCGAATATGCGGTCGGCTGGCTCAACTGGCTCGGCGCCGAAAGCATTGGCGTCCTGGTGGCGCTGTTGAACATTATCTGGGTGCCGTTCGTGGCCTTTGCCGACATCGCCGTGCCCGATCGCATCCTCACGCTGCCAATTCTCGGCGCGTTCACCGTGTCGGTCGCGCATTTCGTGGCGCTCTATCGGCTGCGGGTGCGGGCGTCGCCGGCGCGGATGCTGGGCGCGGTCTGCGCCGCGATGGCGGTGCAATGGACGGTGGCGCGCGCCGTCGCCATCGGCCTGTTCAAGGAACGCTTGCCGTTCCTGCGCACCGCCAAGGGCGGCTCGACGCGCAAGGGGCCCGACTTTTCGGCCTTCTGGGAAGCGATCATTGCCGGCCTGTTGCTCGGCGGCGCCGTCACGCTCGCCGTCACCAACGTCAAGCAGGTCCGCGAGATCAATATCTTCGCGGTGGTCCTGGTGGTGCAGAGCCTGCCGTTCCTGGCGGCGACGCTGATCGCGCTCGTCGAGGGCACGCGCTTGAACTCGTTCGCCTTTTGGCGCGGCATCGAGGCCAAGGCGGCCGTCCTGTTGCCGCGGCCCAGGGTCATCGCCGAGCAGCCGAAGCTGCCGACCGAAAACCGCGTCGAGGCGGCGCAGTAGCTTTTTTCATCGCAGCGGCCGCGCTTGCTGAGCGGCTCACGGATGAGCGGCCAGGCGGCTTGCTATGGCTTCGCAGTCGCGCAGTTCCCGGCTGAGCACGTCTTTGGCTGCAGCACCCGACAGCACGGCGGCGGGTTGGCCGTAACGCTGTACGGCGGCCGCGACGAAATCGAAGTTCTTGTCGAAGCGCAGCGCCACGTAGCCGGATGCTGTAAACCTGACGATGATATAACCGCTGCCGTCCTTGAGCTGGTTGAAGACGTGGACAACGTCGGCTGAACCGGTTCTGACCGGAGGCAGCTCGTGGACCGTCACGATCTTCTGGGCGATACCCAACGGCGCTGCGATCGGGCCGCCGAACGGTATATCGACGCCCTGCGCACCAAGATCCATAAAGATTTTTTGCAACGCAGCCGCGTATTCCGAGGCATCGCCGGCGGCTGCCGCGAAGCCGGCGCAACCGAGCATGGCAACGGCGATGACCAGCCTGGCCGCAAGGCCGCAGCCGATTTGGCGTCCTTTCTCCATTATCGCGATTGCCTAGCCCGTCCGCAGCACATGGACCCATCAATGGACCCATCATATGGGCCCATCATATCGAATCGGCCCGCTGCCGCAGCCGATGATTCCAAGCTCAGTTAATTTGCGAATGTGACAGAGCGCCGCTGTGGGCGCTGCCGGTACTATGTCGATCAACCTTCGTGATGCTCGAAAAGCGCGATCGGCGCGAACTCACTCCCGCAGCGCACTTTCCGCGAGCCGCACCCAGTAAGAGGTGCCGATCGGGATCGCCTCATCGTTGAAGTCGTAGGCGGGGTGGTGCAGGCCGGCGCTGTCGCCGTTGCCGACCCAGATGAAGGCGCCCGGCCGCTCGTTGAGCATGAAGGAAAAGTCTTCGGCGGCCATGCGCGGTGGAAATTGCGTATCGACCTTGTCCTTGCCGGCGATCTCGCGCGCCACGCCGGCCGCGAATGCGGTCTGCGCCTGGTGATTGACCAGGACCGGATAGCCGTTCTTGTAGATGACCTCGGCGCGCGCGTTGTAGAGCCGCGCGGTGCCTTCGACCACCTCGTTGATGCGCCTGCGCAACAGTTCGCCGACCTCGGTTTTGAAGGCGCGCGCGGTGCCGCGCAGCGTGGCGTGCTGGGGAATGACGTTGTCGGTGTGCCCGGCCGCAAACATGCAGATCGACACCACCGCGGCGTCGAGCGGATCGACGTTGCGCGCCACGATCGACTGCAGCGCATTGACGATCTGGGCGCCGACCAAAATGGTATCGATCGCCGTATGCGGCCGTGCCGCGTGCCCGCCCTTGCCCTCGAGCTCGATCGTAATGTGCTCGGCGGACGCCATGATGGGGCCGGGCCGAATGGCGAATTCGCCGACCGGCAGGCCGGGAGAATTATGCATGCCGTAGACTTCCTGGATGCCGAACCGCGACATCAGCCCGTCCTTGACCATGGCCAGGCCGCCGCCGCCGCCCTCCTCCGCCGGCTGGAAGATCACCACCGCGGTGCCGGAAAAGTTGCGGGTCTCGGCGAGATATTTTGCGGCGCCGAGCAGCATGGCGGTGTGGCCGTCATGGCCGCAGGCGTGCATCTTGCCCGCCACCGTCGATTTGTAGGGCAGTCCGGTCGCTTCCTCGAGCGGCAGTGCATCCATATCGGCGCGCAAGCCGATGACTTTGTCGCCTTTGCGGCCATGGATCACGCCGACCACGCCGGTCTGGCCGATGCCGGGCACGACTTGATCGCAGCCGAAGCTTTTGAGCTTTTCAGCCACCCGCGCGGCGGTTCGATGCACGTCATAGCCGAGTTCCGGATGGGCATGCATCTCGCGCCGCCAGCCGGTGATCTCGGTATGCAGGTCGGCGATGCGATTGACGATGGGCATGGCAAATGTCCTTGCTGGCGGAACAGCCGGATGGGACGATCTTAGCAAATGGCGGCGAGCGGTGCGACGGGCAAGCGGCTTGGCCGGCGCCGCCGACGATTGCGGCTGGCGGCGCCGCAGCCACCACTTGGCTTGCGCCCGGCGTTGCCTCGCGCGGGTTCGATCTGTTACCAGGGGCCGCCGCGGTTTCCCAGCACATGATAGCCGCGGCTTGTCAGCGGGCCCGTAGCTCAGTGGTAGAGCAACTGACTTTTAATCAGTAGGTCGATGGTTCGATCCCATCCGGGCTCACCAAGCATATCAATCATTTAGCTGGTATCGGCGGCCGGTTTTCCTCCCCGGAAACGGCCTGGGGAGCAAGCAGGGAGGAAAGAGCCTATGGCCGAACAAGCATCACCGATGCCGGCTGATCGGAGCGAGGCGTTTCGCTGGGCGATGGCGCAATTCAACGCCTGGAGACGCGCCGGCGGCCCGGAGCCAACCGTCAGTTATCAGATGAAGGACATGCCTATCAGCACTCTTTGTGAGCTGGTCATCGCTCAAGGATCGGAGCCGCTGCCACACGATATTTTACCGCTGTTGCCTGGGTTCTTAGATTTGACGCGCAGTCACCTGCGGCACGAGCAGGACAAAGATCAAACTTATCGTGGCGGAGCGCGCTGTCTATTGCGTCTTACAAATGATCGAAAAACCGGACTGCGACGGAGAGACGAATTGCGCTGATTCTTTTCTCGATTGCGCGAGCCAGCCTAGCGGCTATGTGTCGAGCAATCGGCAAATCCTGTTCCGATCAGCGATGTGAAGCGCCTGCGATTGCTCCATGGTCGCCAGCAGCGCCCGAAACGACGCCATAAAGGGAGCGTCGCCCCGCCCGTAACGCTTTCTCAACAGATCGGTCCAATTCTGGACATATCGACCGCGGGACGGGCCTTGGAATGTTTGGATTCGGCGACCACAGGCGAAAGGCTCCTGTTCCGACCGTGCTGCTCATTCCGGCGGTCCTGCTGCTCGCTTGCTGCGCCAGCCAACAAAAACAATCCGATGCTCAAGCAAAGGAAGACAAGGAAGCCACGGCGGCGGTCACAAACATGACGGCCGCAATGGATGACGCCAAGTGTCGAGCCTTTGGCTATCAGCCAAGCTCGCCCCAATACTTTCGATGCCGCGATCATTTCGACGCCGAGCGCAACACAATGGGCTTCACGGATGATGTCGCGCAAAACCCGAAGTCGAAGTAGCGGAACCGACGACGGGCGTTAACCAAGCATTTACCACGCTTAAACCAGAAGGAGCGCGCCAGCCGAACCTGCATTTCGGTGATTCGAGGCGGTCATGCCGCGCATCGGGTTCGTCCTCACCACTATCGCGGCCGCGATGAGCTATGCGCTCGCAGGATGCTCCGTGTTGAAGTTTGATCTGTCGCAGCAAAGGGTGTCGCTTCCATCGCCACAGACCATGCAATTCGAGTCGGAACCAGCCGGCGCCGATGTGCGCACCGCGCAAGGTCTGACGTGCCAAACACCTTGCTCCCTTGCATTGCCTGTCGAAAGCCAATCGGTGACCTTTGCAAAGAATGGTTTCGTGTCGCAGACAGTTTTGATCAGCGTCGATCAGCCGCCAGCAAAGCATTCCTTCTTCTCGAAAAGACCGTCGCCGACCTTGAAACCAAATCCGGTAAAAGTTTTGCTCCTGGTAGCATCACCACCGCCACCGTTCGTCCGGGTAGCACCGCCGTTGGCGCAGCCGGCGCCGCCGCCACCTCGTGACACGATACACTGGTTTCCGAGTTGATCGGTGAGGCCAGTCCAACCGGGGCTCTCGAGAGCGTCGACCACGCTACGCGGGGCAGGCGAGCGCCCCGCCCCGCGCTGCTATCAGGCTACGCTGCAGCGACCAAGCTCCGCGGTTTCTTCAGCAGCCGCTTCAAGTCGCGGAGAATTTCAGAGGCGCTAACGAACAAACCATACCGCGTTTCTTTACCGCCGCGCGGCAATGCTGAATCGCTGGTTGAAATCGGCAAGCGCGAAGGATGACCAACTCAACAACCGACGGACGCTTCATGGCTCCGATCGTTTGGCGCGGCCGGGGCGCGCAGAGCGCGACAGCCCGGCTCGCCAAAATAGCAGAATAGCGGCACTTCAGCCGCCGTCGCGCCTGCCGCCGAATGCCGGCATCACCTCGCGCGCGAACAACTCGACCGAATGCAGCGCTTCGGCGAGCGTCATGTCGCCGAAGGCGAGCCAGGGGGCGAAATAATTGCCGCCGGTCGCCGCCATATCGACCTTGATGAAGTCGCGCACCGTCTGCGGCGAACCGGCGATCGCGGTGCCAAGCGCCTCCAGGTCGTCGAAGTTTTCCGGATAGAGCGCGGCGGTGCGGGGCGCGCTGCCGTGACGCGCGAACAGCCAGAAGAAGCTGTTGCGCCAGCGTGGATAGGCGCGCCGCGCGATGGCGCGTGCGGCGGCGTCGGTGTCGGCAACGACGACATGGCGGCCGAGGCCGAGCAGCGTCGAGCGCGCCTTGCCGAGCTTGTCGCGCACGGAAAGGTAGCGTTCGAAGATCGGCCGCACGGTTTGCGGCGGCGCCAGCGAAATGACATTGACGTCGTTTGCCGCCGGCCATTCGGCGCTTTCGGGAAAGCTGACGCCGTACCACAACGGCGGATGCGGCCGCTGCAGCGGGCGCACGGCGATGGGCACGCCATCGAAGCGGTAGAACTTGCCGTCGAATGAGAGCTCATCGACGGCAAGTCCCTTGAGCAGCACCTGGAAGGCCTCGTGGTACATCGCCTGGGTCTGTGCGAAATCGAGCGCGTAGTTTCTGCTTTCGAACGGCGACACGCCGCGCCCGGTGCCGAGCTCGAGGCGGCCGCCGCTCAACTGGTCGAGCATGCAGACCTCCTCGATCAGCCGCAGCGGATGGTAGAACGGCAGCAGGAACACCATCGGGCCGAAGCGCAGCCGCCGCGTGCGCTGCGACAGTGCTGCGAGAAAAATGGCCGGCGACGGCGCGCAGCCGAGCGGGGTGCCGTGGTGCTCTGCCAGATGATAGGCGTGAAAGCCGCCACGGTCGTAAGCCTCGGCAAGCCGCAGCCGGTCGGCATAGAGTTTGCCGAGCGGCACGCCGGCATCGTCGAGGTGATCGAACACGCCAAATTTCATGACTTCCGAGCCTCTGTGGTAAAAGGCGGTTGAGCCAAGCCTCCGCACTTGGCGCCACCTGACGCACCTCACGCCACTTGGCGCCGCGCGTTCAGCCTAACGCACAGCTCAGCCGGACACCAATCATGCCAGATCCCGACCAGCACGATCATACACCGCGCGGACCGCTCATCGGGCTTGCCGTCATCGTCGCGCTGTTCGTCGTCGGTTTGCTTTTGGTGCACGAACTTTACCAGAGCGGGAAATTGCAGGATTGCCTGTTGTCCGGACGCACCAATTGCGCGCCCATCGCCACGCCGCCGCGCTGACCGATGTGGCCCGGCGGCGGCCGGGCTGAAAAGCCGCTCCATGGCCACCGCATCGGCACGAAAGCTTCATGCCGGCGTCGTGACCGCGCCACACGGTGTGCGCAGAACGCGCCGTGCAGGCCGGGCTTGCGCAGGAGCCGTCATCATGAACGTCCAGATCGCGTGCCGAGCACCTCGCGTCGAGAATTTCGGTCGCCCGCGCTGCCCGCGCTGCGGGTCCGTGCTGTTCATCGCCGAGCAATCTGCCTTCAACCCTAACGGTCGCATCCGCCACCACTGGGCTTGCGACGATTGCGGCGAGGAATTTGCAACCTCGATCAGCGTGTTGCCGCCTCGGGGGTGATTGCCGACCGGCCGTGCGCATGGCCCGGACCGGGCCGCACTTGGGCCGGCCGGCATAGTTTGCTTATATCGGCCGGTACGGCCGGCCGGGTATCGACGGCGGCGCCACCGCCGATTGCAACCGCATGCTCGCGGAAGGGCCGGCAATAATGGCGCGGGCCCCGGTGTTGATATCGTCATTCCGGACCGTTCACAGGGAGGACCTCATGACTGAATTGTTCGCTCGCCGATCGATCCTCGGCTATTGCGTCGGCGGCGCCGCCAGCGCCGTGCTGCTGGCGTCGGCCGCGCCGAGCGAGGCCGCCACGACCACGTTCAAGGCCAGCCTCGACGGCAAGAACGAAGTGCCGCCGAATAACACCACCGGTACTGCCGCCATCACCGTCACCTATGATCCGGCAACCAAAAAGATCACCTGGAACGGCACGTATCAGGGCCTCACCGGTCCGGTGACGGCGGGCCACATCCACGGCCCGGCCGATCCGGGCAAGAACGCGCCGCCGGTGGTTTGGCTCACCCAGAAGGGCAATCCGAACCCGCCCTTCCCGAGCCCGTTCAAAGGCTCGGCGCAGTTGACCGCCGAGCAGGCCAAGGATTTGCTGGAAGGCAGGTATTACGTCAACCTGCACACCAAGGCGAACCCGGCCGGCGAAGTCCGCGGCCAGCTCGAGAAATCGTAAAAAAAATCGGCGCGCTGGATCGTTGCGTTGGTACCAGGCGCGACTTCATCGACCCGCCGGTCTGCCTCCGCGCCATCGGCGGGTTTTCTTTGTTGGACGCCGCTTGGCGCGCTGGGCGCGGCGATCATGTTGCGCTTATGCCTCATCGAGGTCGGCCCTCGTCTGCCAGCCTTGCATCGTCTCCGCCGCATAATCGGCAAAGCGGCCGGCGGCGATCGCGGCGCGGGCGCCGGCGACGAGGTCCTGGTAGTAATAGAGATTGACCATCGACAGCAGCGTGCCGCCCAAAGCTTCGCCGCTGCGGAACAGGTGATGCAGGTAGGCGCGGGAGAAATCGCGCGCCGCCGGGCAGCGGCTATCCGCATCGAGCGGGCGGGCATCTTCGGCATGGCGGGCGTTTTTGATGTTGATCGGCCCGAACCGCGTAAAGGCGAGGCCGTGGCGGCCGTTGCGCGTCGGCAGCGCGCAATCGAACATGTCGACGCCGCGCCCGATGGCCTGGAGAATGTCGGCCGGCGTGCCGACGCCCATCAGGTAACGCGGCCGATTTTCCGGCAGCGCCGCTGCGGTTTGCCCGACGACGTCGAGCATGACGTCTTGCGTCTCGCCGACGGCGAGCCCGCCGATGGCATAGCCGTCAAAGCCGAGCGCCGCGAGCGCGCGCACGCTGTCTTCGCGGAGGCCGGCATCATCGCCGCCCTGCACGATGCCGAACAGCGCGTGGCCGGGCGCCGCGCCGGTAAAGGCGCGCTTGCAGCGCTCGGCCCAGCGCAGCGACACTTGCATCGCCCGCTCGATCTCGCTGCGCTCGGCCGGCAGCCGCACGCATTCATCGAGCTGCATGGCAATGTCGGCGCCGAGCAGGATCTGCACCTCGATGGCGCGCTCCGGCGTCAGCTCGACCCGGGCACCGTCGAGATGCGAGCGGAAGGTCACGCCCTGTTCGGTCACTTTGCGCAGCGCGGAGAGCGACATCACTTGAAAACCCCCGGAATCGGTGAGGATCGGATAGGGCCAGCCCATGAAAGCGTGCAGGCCGCCGAGCACAGCGACGCGCTCGGCGCCGGGCCGCAGCATCAGGTGGTAGGTGTTGGCGAGCATGAGCTCGGTGCCGGCGGCGCGCACGGCGTCGTGATGCACGCCCTTGATTGCCGCCTGCGTGCCGACCGGCATGAACGCCGGCGTGCGCACCATCCCGTGCGCGGTCGTCATTGCGCCGGCGCGCGCGGCGCCGTCGCTGGCGATCAGGCGGAAGGAAAACGTCACGAAGGTCGCGCCGTGCTGGAATGACGCGACCTCATTAGCGCACGGAACAGAACTCGGCTATCCGGCCGCGGCGGACGATCCCGACGCGCGTAACGGTTGGACCATGGCTGTTATGACCCGTTACCCGCGCGCTGCTCGCTCTGTTGCTTATCCGCGCGTTGGGCCAATTGCCGCCACTGTTCGGCCATATGCAGCAGCAGCGCTTTGTCGTTGACGTCTTCACGCGATGCGGCAAGACGCACGCACTCGGCGGCATAGCGGCGATAATCTTCCGCCCGGCTCATGCGGTATTTCCCCCGCGGACTATCGGAACGCCGGGACACCGCAATTGGTTCCGGCCCGCATCCGGATTTGATCAGGAACTTGCGCCGAACCTTGCCAGTTCCAGTTCCAGGCGTTTGGGCGAAAGTCATTGGTACCGCCATGCAGGATGCAGAAAAATTCCGTCAATACGCCGCCGAGTGCCGCCGTTTGGCGGACAAAGGCGCGGCCAGGGACCGCGCGATTCTGCTGGAAATTGCCAAAGCCTGGATTGCATGTGCGCAGCGCGCCGAGCGCTCGACCGCAAGCGATGACCCCGCAAGACGGAGGCCGGATCGTTGACCCGGCTTGAGTTCCGATCGCCCGACCGGGAACGCGCACGCGATTTCTTCGTTATCGGTCGCACAGGGGGGTTGAAATGGGGAGTTCAACCCCACGGCCAAGGCAGACCAGTTGCGCGACCAAGCGGCCGAATGCCTGGACCGCGCCAGGACTGCGGCCGAGCTTGACATCAAGCTCGAACTGCTCGCGATCGCCGTGGCGTGGCTCGACCTTGCCGACTGCGTAGAACACGCGGGAAGCAATCCGGTGTCGCAGGCGAGTACCGCGACCGCGGCGGCCAAGCTCGGTTCGGCCGCTGAGGGCCGGCGGAACTCGCTTTAGCCGGTAGCCGCTACACCGCTACAGAGCGAATATATCGCCCGTCCCAAGCTTGCCTTCGCGCCGCCGCTCTTCCAGGTTAGGACCGCCGCCGTCGTGTTGCGGATGGGATGGGGTGCCGTGTCGGTCCTGCCGGGTTTTTCGGCTTTCGTGTCGCTGCTGCTGTTGTCACCCGGCGCCCCGGAGCGCGAGCGCGGCGGCGGCAACGGCAGGGCACTGAACCTGCCGGCGCTTTTGTCTTCTGCGCTCAAGGCGCTGCGGTTGGTCAACAACTTGGACGGCTGGACCGTCCTGGTCATTGCCGCGGCTGCCGCGGCCCACGCCGGCTTCGTGTCGATGACGGGTTTTTCCATCGACGAAACCTACGACGTGGTCATGGCGCGCCACTTGGCGCTGTCCTACCAGGACCACCCGCCGGCGATCATGTGGCTCATTGCAGCCGCCGTTCATCTTTTCGGCAGCGAGAACCATTTTGTCGTCCGCCTGCCGACGCTGCTCCTGGCGGCGGCGCAGAGCTGGCTCGTCTATCGGCTCACCGCGCTCGCTTTCGACAAGTGGGCCGGGCTGTTTGCCGTCATCGCGCTCGCGCTGTCGCCGCTGTTCGGCTTTTATCTGGGCGCGATCGCGGTCACCGACGGCCCGCTGTTGTTCTGCCTTGCCGTGGCGGCTTTCTTTCTGGCGCGGGGGCTGTTGCGGCCTCGCCCGATGGATTGGCGCGAATGGCTTCTCGCCGGACTGTTCTTCGGCATCGCCTGCCTGTCCAAATTCACCGCCATCCTGGTGCTTCCGGGGCTTGTGTTGTTTCTCCTGACCGTGCCGCGCCATCGGCGTCTTCTGCTGACGCCGGGCCCTTATGTGGCGGCGCTCGCGGCGCTGGTCGTATTCACCCCTGTCATCGTCTGGAACGCGCGGAACGGCTTCGCCGCCTTCATCTTCCAAGGCAGCCGTGCGGCACTCGACGGCCACATCCATGTCGGCCGCCTAGTCTCGCATACCGGCTTTATGTTCGCGGTGATGGGACCCGCGGTCTGGCTCATCCAGATCGGCACGCTCGCCGACGCGCTGTGGCGCGGCCCGCGCGACGAACGCGCATGGTTCTTCGCGACACTCGCCATAGTGCCGATCGCGTTTTTCGTAGGCATCGACCTGTTCGGCCTCGCGGGCGTGCAGGGGCAACAGTGGTTCGCGCCCGGCTATCTGTTCACGTTTCCGCTGGTCGGCGCCGCCGTGGCGCGCTGGCGGCCGCGCTTTCCCCGCCTGGTCTGGGGCACGATCGCCGCATGCGTGGGCGCCGCCGGCATCGTGGCGCTGGTGTTCATCAGCCACACGATGACCGGCTGGCTCGACCGTTTCGTCCCGGCCATCAACGCCGATTACGACCCGCTTGTCGCCGACGATACGGATTGGCACGGATTGCGCTCACGTCTCGAGCAGGATGGCTTGCTCGATTCCCGGCATTTTCTGCTGCTTGGCCGCTACGAGTACTGCTTCAAGGTCGAACTCGTGATCGCCGACCGTTTGCCGATCGCCTGCCTCTCGGCCAATCCGGTGTCCCATTCGCTCTGGCGCAATGATGCCGCGCTCATCGGCCGCGATGCCATTATCATCACCGATCGGTGGAATGCGCGGCAGAGCATTGCCGCAGTGAGCGCCAAGTTCGCGAGCGTGGAAAAGCTGCCGCCGCTGTGGATCACCGATCACGGCCGTCCCGTGCTGCGGGTCGATCTCGTCATCGGACACGATCTGCGGCAGCCGATTTTCGAGGTGCGCCAGCATTGATACGAGGCCGCAGCGGGTTGTCTGAAAAGCGCGGCCCGTCGAGCGTCAAATGACAAGACTGGAGCCGCGTGCTAGAAATGACTCGCGGGGAGCGCGTCATGGCAGTGACAGCAGAAGTCTATCTGCATTTCCAGGCCTTCAACCCGGTCGTGAAGTTCCTGCACAATGCGCGGTACCGGGCGCTTGTGCGCGCGGTGCGCGCTCTTCCTGCCTGGCGCACGATCCGTGTGCTTGATCTTGGTGCGGGACCGGCGAAAGCGTTTGGCGCATTAGACCGCATCGCTCGGATCGACTACGTCGGCATCGACTTGAACGAGCATTTCTGTCGCTATGCGTCGGAACGATATGGCGATGCGGCGAACTTCCGGATGCTCAATGCGTCTTTCCTCGAAGATCGCCTCATGACTTCGCTCGGGCACTTCGATCTCGCGATCGCGCTGGAGACCATGGAGCACATCGGGACTGCCGGTGCTGATAAGCTTGCCAAGACGGTCGCCAACATGGGCGTCCGGACGTTCATCTGCTCGGTCCCCATCGAGGTGGGCCCGCCGGTAGCGCTCAAAAATATCGGCTCCGCGGTTTGCGGCTACACGCGTCACACCGAGTATTCAGCGGCGGACACATTTTGGGCGGTGCTCGGCCGCCTCGACAAGGTCCGACCATATGATGGTGGGCATCGCGCGTTCGACTGGCGAGAACTTTCAAGGACGCTATCGCTTTATTTCCCGCGAAAGAAAGTTTCCGTATTACCGGTTTCAGTCCTCCCGGCTTGGCTCAACACCTCGGCATTTTTTGTCTGTGAGCGGTGACTTCAAGCCACGCTGTCAAGGCTCCAGGCCGCGAAACAGCAGGCACGCGTCGCCATAGGAATAAAACCGATACCCGGCGTCGATGGCGTGCGCGTAAGCCTGCCGCATGGTGTCGAGGCCGCTGAAGGCGGCGACCAGCATGAACAAGGTCGAGCGCGGCAGGTGGAAATTGGTCAGCATGAGATCGACGGCGCGGAAGCGATAACCCGGCGTGATGAAGAGTGCGGTTTCGCCGCAAAACGCCGTGATCGTGCCGCCGGCTGCGGCGGCGCTTTCGATGAGGCGCAGCGATGTCGAGCCGACCGCGACGATGCGTCCGCCGGCGCCGCGCGCCGCATTGAGCGCGGCTGCGGTCTCGGCGCCGATGTCGCCCCATTCGGCCTGCATGCGGTGGCCGGATGTATCGTCGGCCTTGACCGGCAAAAAAGTGCCGGGGCCGACATGCAGCGTCACCGTGTGCAGGCTGATGCCGCGTGTGCGCAAAGCCGCGACCAGATCGTCGGTGAAATGCAGGCCGGCGGTCGGCGCCGCGACCGAGCCCGCCTCGCGGGCGAACATGGTCTGATAATCGGAACGGTCGGCTTCGTCGGCGGCACGGCGGCCGGCGATATAGGGCGGCAACGGCATGTCGCCGCGCTCCGCGAGCGCCGCGTCGAGGGCGGCGCCGTGGAAGGCGAAGGCAAGCGTCACCTCGCCGCCCTCCCCTTTCGCTTCGACCGTGGCGTCGAGTTGATCGAGGAAGCAGACTTTGCCTTCGGCGCCGAAGCGCACCACGTCTGCCGTGGCGAGGCGCCTTGCCGGCCGCACCAGCGCCGTCCAGCGCGAGCCATCGAGCCGCCGCGTCAGGGTAGCGGCGATCGCAGGCCCGCCTTCGCCGCCCTCGCTGCGCGGCAGGCGCCGTCCAAAAAGCTGTGCCGGAATGACCTTGGTGTCGTTGACCACGAGCGCATCGCCGGGACGCAGCAGCGCCGGCAGATCGCGCATGGTGCGATCCTCCAGGGCCGGCGAGGCGCCCGGGCCGCCCGGGCGGACCACCAGAAGCCGCGCTGCGTCGCGCGGCGCCGCCGGCCGCAGGGCGATGCGGTCTTCCGGCAAGGCGAAGTCGAACAGGTTGGTGCGCATCACTGGTCGATTCATTGGGCCGAAAGCGGCGAGCGCCGGCTCCGGTGCGGCGCGCCGTTTCCGGCCATATGTGGTCCATGAGCGGCCGTCCGTGCAATCCCGGCAGCGATCTTCGAGCGCTCTGGCAGGTTCTGCTGGGCGATAGGCCGTTCCCGCAATGCGGCACGTCGGATCAGGCAAATTCGTCCCAAGACCGCGTCCGCCGCGTCGCGTACCGAACCAACGCTCAAGCCCGATCAGGCGCCCGCCGCGCTGCATGAAGGCGAGCGAAGGCTATCTACACGCCGGCGGCCCGGTTGTCCGGCTTCCGCAACCTGCTCTAAAACGGCGCATCGGCAATTTTGGCGCGGCGAAGGCGCGGCAGGCACGTGACCCCGAGCGCGGTCATCCAGGTGAAACGCGGCATCGGCGACGTCATCTGGCATCTGCCGTTCGTCCGCGCCATCGGCGCCGCAGCGCCGGGCGGCCAAGTGACGTTCCTGGCGCCGCCATCGAGCGGCGCCCGCGAGCTGTTGGCGGCGGAGCCGTGCGTCGCCGAAACCATCTATTTCGAGCATTCCGGTTCGGAATTGCGGCGCGCCCTCAATCTCGTCCGCCTCGTCGCGCTGTTGCAGCAGCGGCGCTTTCGCACGCTGTGGATTCTCGACCGCACCACGCGGCCGGCATTTGCCGCGTTTCTGGCCGGTATTCCCGAGCGCATCGGCGTGGGTCTGACGCGGCAGCGCTGGTTCATCACCAATCCGGGCATCGATCAGAGCCATTTCCATGATCATCCGATCGGCTGGATGATCGCGCTGATGGCGGCGGCGAACGTGCCGCTGCCGACCACAGAGCCGAATTTACGCATCGCCGCCGCCACGCTCGCGGCGATCGGCGCCAAATACGCCAACTGCCCGCGGCCCTGGAGCGCGGTCGGCCTCGGCGGTTCGCATCCGACACGGGATTGGCCGGATGACAGGTGGGCAAGCCTCATCGCCGGCATGCGTGCTCGCAGCGCCGGCACCGTCTTCATCGTTGGCGGCCCCGAAAGCGCGGCGCGCGCGCAGCTTTTGGTGGCGCCCGGGACCGGTGCACGCGCGGTGAACGCTTGCGGGCTGAAGCTCGCCGAAACTGCCGCGCTCCTACATCACGCCGACCTCTTTGTCGGCACCGATTCCGGCCCGATGAACATAGCCGCCGCGGTCGGCACACCGGCGTTCGCCATGTTCGGGGTCAATCCGGTCTTGACCTATTCGAAATTCATCCATCCGATCGTCCCGGAAGGCGGCCCCGCGCCCGGCGGCATGGCGCGCATTACGCCGACCGACGTGCTCGCGCGTATCGCGCCCCGGCTTTCGGTTTGCAAGCAACGCGGCTAAGGGAGACGAGCACAGTACCGTTTCCCGGATGCGGTGCAGCGCGAAGCGGTGCACCGCTGATCCGGGATCGTCCAAGACTCGGCGTTCGTAACGATCCCGGGTCTGCAGCGCACCACTTCGTGCTGCGCTGCGCCCGGGAAACGTGAGCTATTATCGTCCAGCCCACCGCCTCATCTTTGTGGGAACCGCCATGCCGACGATTTCCGCCTACATCATCGCCTTCAACGAAGCCGCAAAAATCAAGGACGCGGTCGAGAGCGTGCTCTGGGCCGATGAGATCATCGTCGCCGACTCCAACAGCACCGACGGCACGGCCGAGATCGCGGCCGGGCTCGGCGCCCGCATCGTGCAGATTCCGTTTCAGGGTTTTGGCGACTTACGCAACCGCGCCATCGCGGCCTGCCGCTGCGACTGGATTTTCAGCCTGGATTCCGACGAACGGTGCACGAAAGAAGTGCGCGACGAGGTTCTCGGGCTCATCGCCGGCAACCCGGCGCACGACGTGTATCGGGTGCCGCGCCGCAATTACATGATGGGCCGCTGGATCCGCGGCTCCGGCTGGTATCCGAATTTCCGCCAGCCGCAGCTCTTCCGCAACGGCGCGATGCGCTACACGCTCGAGCCCGTGCACGAAGGCTACGAGCTCGTCAGCGCCAAGCCGGTCGGAACGCTCAAGAACGCCATCTGGCAGATTCCGTTCCGCAACCTTTGCGAAGTCATCCGCAAGATCGACCGCTACTCCACGCTCGGCGCGCAGAAGCTGACAAGCAAAAACGTGTCCATGGCGGGCGCACTAGGCCACGCCACATGGGCCTTCTTGAAGCATTACGTTTTCAAGCTCGGCTTCATCGACGGCTGGGCCGGCTTCGTCATCGCCTTCGGCAATTTTGAGGGCACGTTCTATCGCTACGCCAAGCGCTACGAAGAATCGCAGGGCTGGGGCTCGCCGCCGAGCCAACCGTTGCGGCGAGAGTAAGCGAGAAGAACTTTTCGCGATCGAATTAAGGCGTCATCATTTCATCTGGGGACAAAAATTTATTTTTGCTGCGCGCGAAATTCAATGTGTCATTGTCATTGCCCGACATGTGTTGTGCCGGGGAGTGGCGATGATGAAACACGCTGCACTGGTTACGCTGATTTCACTCGCTCTTGCCTGCCCCGTGATCGCGAAGCCACATCACGCCCACCACCACGCGGCTCGTAGATTACACCACGC
This sequence comes from Xanthobacteraceae bacterium, assembly GCA_030038995.1. GTDB lineage: Bacteria > Pseudomonadota > Alphaproteobacteria > Rhizobiales > Xanthobacteraceae > BOG-931. Next base: position 10,243 of record JASHQS010000189.1, on the reverse strand, counting down.
CCACCACTCTGTTGCTCGCAAATCGCACCCCGCCGACCACTATGCCGCGCGCAAATCACGCGACGCCCGCCATTATGCCGCTCGCGCCTCGCATTCAGGCATCACCTGCCAAATGGTGCGCGCGTATATTGCCAAGGTCGGATTGGGCCAAGCCATGGCGATGGCCAAATCCGCCGGCATCAGCGCGGCCGATGAGGAGCGAGCGCGGCAATGCCTCGCGAATAGGATCTAAGCGCTGCGGCCGTAAGTTGATGTCGGTGCCGGCGCTGCGGCCGCGGGCCAGCCGTAGCCGCAGTGCGATGCGCCGCTATGCCGCGGCGTCCGCCGCGACCTGCAAGCGGATGATGCGGTCGGGATTGGCCGGCGGCTCGCCGCGCTTGAGCTTGTCGACCACGTCCATGCCGGCGATCACCTCGCCGATCACGGTGTATTGGCCGTTGAGGAACGAGCCCTCCTCGAGCATGATGAAGAACTGGCTGTTGGCCGAGTGGTTATTGCCGCCCTTGCGCGCCATGCCGACGATGCCGCGTGCGAACGGCACTTGCGAAAATTCGGCGCGCAGGTCCGGGTAGGACGAGCCGCCGGTGCCGTTGCCGTATTGGCCGTCGCCGGTCTGCGCCATGAAGCCGTCGATGACGCGGTGGAACGGCACGTCGTCGTAAAAACCGTCGCGGGCGAGCTGCTTGAGCCGCTCGGCGTGGTTGGGCGCGACGTCGGCGCGCAACTTGATGAGAATGCGGCCCGGCGTGGCGTCGAGGACGAGCGTGTTGTCCGGATCGGCGCCCGACGGCAGCGCGACGGTATCGTTTGGTTCGGTCATGGTTTTTCCGACTTTCGTCAGGCTTATTTCGCGATGGCGGCTTTCTTGATGTAGTCGAGCTTGACGAAATCGTGGGTCAGATAGGTATTGCCCTGGCTCTGGATGCGCTGCTGATCGGGCCCGCTGCCGCGCGGCGCACCTTCGCCATAGCCGCTATAGAGCGCATCGACCACGTTCATGCCGGAGACGACGTGGCCGAACGGCGCAAAGCCCATGCGGTCGAGCGACCGATTGTCGGCGAAATTGATGAAGACTTGCGTCGTGCGGGTGTTCGGTCCGGCGGTGGCGAAGCTGATGGTGCCGCGCTGGTTGCTCTGCCGCACCGGATCGTCCTTGATGTTGGCGCCGCGCCAGACCGCGGACACTTTCGGATCGCCGTTGATGCCGAACTGCACCATGAAGCCGGAAATGACGCGGAAGAAACGGGCGTTGTCGTAAAAGCCGTTCTTGACCAGATTGTAGAAGCGGTCGGCGCCGATCGGCGCCCAGTCGCGATGCACTTCGAGCACGAACTGGCCCTTGCTGGTATCGACGTCCACCTTGTAGACCGGCGGCGCCTGCTCATTGAGCGCGGCGGGATTGGCGAGGTTTTGGCCCAACGCGGGCACCGCCAAGGTCAGCGCAAGCAGCAAGGCGAAAAGGCGGGTCATGCTTTTGATCTCCCGGGCGGATTGGATCTTGGGCGAAAGTTTTAGAGCTTGGCGAACTTCTCGGTCAGGCGCGCGGCCACGGCGGCCGGCACGAACGGCGCAACATCGCCGCCCATGGCGGCGATCTGGCGCACCAAAGTGGCGGTGATCGGGCGCACCGCCGGCGCCGCGGGCAACAACACCGTGGTAATTTCCGGCGCCATGGCGGCGTTCATGCCGGCCATCTGCATCTCGTAGTCGAAATCGGTCGCATCGCGCACACCGCGAATGAGCATGGTGGCGCCCTCACGGCGCGCCGCAGCGACAACGAGATCGGCGAACGTCAGGCAGGCGAGTTCGCAGCCCGCGGCGCGCGCCACCGGCGCGCAAATCTCTCTCAGCATGACGAGCCGCTCGTCGGGCGAAAACAGCGGCGTCTTGCCGGGATGCATGCCCACGGCCAGCACCAGCTTGTCGGCAAGCCGCACCGCGCCGCGCACGATGTCGAGGTGGCCGAGCGTGATGGGATCGAACGATCCGGCAAAGAGCGCGATGCGCGGCATGCCGGGGGTCTAGCTTGCGGCGTTGGCCGCGGCAAGGCGCGCCGCTTACGATCGCCGATCAGCAGGTTCATGACACGCAGAATATTGCGTCCGATCAAAGCTTTACGCGATTGCACTCGCTTGAGGCTTCGGCACTGGTTGTTTTTTTGTAAATGCCGGTGAACCACCGCGCAGCCCGAGGCAACCAATGGAAAAGCGACCGTCCGAGCGCGGACGGGTGGGCGAACGAGGGCCGGGTTCATGCGCAAATCGATTTACGCCGTTACTGCCGCTGCCGCGATCGCGGCCGTGTTGGTCATGCTTCCGAGCTTTGCGCCGCAGGTCGAGGCCCACGGGCCGGTGCTCGGCGCCAAAGGCGACCGCATCGACGCGCGGCCCGCCGGCGCCACATGCGCGCACGAATGGCCCTACTTCGAGGCCGCCTGCCTGCGCGATCCGCGCTATCCATTCGGCCAGGCCCGTGAAGTTCGGATCATTCCGCTCGACCGCTTGCCCGAGCCCGTCCAAGGCACTGCGGTCGCCGCGCGCTGATATCTCCAGGGAATCCGAAGAGCCATTTCGATCGTCATTCCGGATCGCCGCGAAGCGGCGAGTCCGGAATCCATAACCCCAGCGCAGGGCTTATGGATTCCGGGCTCCTCGCTTCGCTCGGCCCCGGAATGACGAAAAACTTTAGAATGCGAGAGCCGGCACACATTTAACCGCATCGATGGCGTTCTGGCGATTTGCCGCCGCCTTGACCCACCCGGTAGCCGCGTCTAAGAGCCGCTGAGCCGAAAAAAGGCGGCCGCCATGCTGGTGCTGATCGACAATTACGACAGCTTCGCCTTCAATCTGGTGCATTATCTGGGTGAATTGGGCGCCGAGGTCGACGTGCACCGCAACGACAGGGTGACGAGCGCCGCCGTGATCGCCGCGGATCCCGACGCCATCGTGCTGTCGCCCGGGCCGTGCACGCCCAAGGACGCCGGCATCTGTCTTGACCTGATCGCGCAGGCCGCCCCGCGCATTCCGATCCTCGGCGTGTGCCTCGGCCACCAGGCGATCGGCGAGGCGTTCGGCGGCCGCGTGGTGCGCGCGCCCGAGCCGGTGCACGGCAAGCTCTCGGCGATCCGCCACCGCGGCGTCGGCGTCTTTCGCGGCATCAATGCGCCGTTCCGCGCCACGCGCTACCATTCGCTCGTGGTCGAGCGCAAAAACCTGCCGCGCGAATTGGCCGTGACCGCCGACACCGAGGACGGCCTGATCATGGGGCTCGCGCATGCCCGCCTGCCGGTTCACGGCGTGCAATTCCATCCCGAGAGCATCGCCTCGGCGCACGGCCACCTGATCTTGAAAAATTTTCTCGATATCGCCGCCGCCTGGAACGCCGCGAGCGGCCGGCGCAACGCAACGGGAGCGCGCGAAGAAAGCCGCAAGGTTTTTCTTGCGCGCGTCGATTGATCGAGGATGGCTTTGTGACCGACACGTTCCGGGATCTCGTCGGCAAGGTCGCAACCGGCGCCGCGCTCAGTCGCGAGGAGGCGGCGCGCGCCTTCGATCAGATGATGTCGGGCGAAGCGACGCCCTCGCAGATGGGCGCGCTGCTGATGGCCTTGCGGGTGCGCGGCGAAACGGTCGACGAGATCACCGGCGCGGTCACCACGATGCGCGCCAAGATGCTGCGCGTCAGCGCGCCGCCCGACGCCATCGACGTAGTCGGCACCGGCGGCGATGCCTCGGGCTCGTTCAACATCTCGACCTGCGCGGCGCTGATCGTGGCCGGCGCCGGCGTGCCGGTCGCCAAGCACGGCAACCGCGCGCTGTCGTCGCGATCGGGCGCCGCCGACGTGCTCGGCGCGCTCGGCGTCAACATCGATCTCGGGCCGGAAAAAATCGCCCACTGCATCCGCGAAGCCGGCATCGGCTTCATGTTCGCGCCGGCGCATCATCCGGCGATGAAGAACGTCGGCGCGACGCGGGTCGAGCTCGGCACCCGCACCATCTTCAATCTGCTCGGGCCCTTGTCCAATCCGGCGGGCGTGCGCCGGCAGATCGTCGGGGTGTTTTCGCGGCAATGGACGGAGCCGCTGGCGCACGTCTTGAAAAATCTCGGCGCCGAGCGCGCCTGGGTGGTCCATGGCTCCGACGGGCTAGACGAGGTCACGACCTCCGGGCCGACCAGCGTCGCCGTGCTCGAAGACGGCAAGGTTCACAGTTTCGACATTGCGCCCGAAGACGTCGGTCTGCCCCGCGTAAAACCGGAGCAGCTACGCGGCGGCGATGCGGCGGCGAACGCGCAGGCCGTGGAAGACGTGCTGGAAGGCAAGCCGAGCCCGTTCCGCGACGTGGCTCTGTTCAATGCGGCGGCGGCCTTGGTCGTCGCCGGCAAGGCCGAGGATTTGCAGGCCGGCCTGCATCTCGCCACCAAGTCTCTCGACTCCGGCGAAGCCGAAGGCCGGCTCGACCGGCTGATCGTGGTATCCAATGATGGCTGACATCCTCGCCCGGATCGCCGCCTACAAGCGCGAGGAAATCGCCGCAGCCAGGCGCGCGCGCCCGCTTGGCGCCGTCGAAGCTGCAGCCAAGGCGGCGGCGCCGCCGCGCGGTTTTTTGCGCGCGATCGAGCAGCGCCTCGCCGCCGGCCGATACGCACTCGTCGCCGAGATCAAGAAAAGAAGTCCCTCCAAAGGATTGATCCGCGCCGATTTCGATCCACCGAAGCTGGCCACGGCCTATGCGGCCGGCGGCGCCGCCTGTTTATCGGTATTGACCGATCGGCCGTCGTTTGCCGGCAGCCTCGATGATTTGCGCGCCGCACGCGCCGCCGTGGCGCTGCCGGTGCTGCGCAAGGATTTTTTCTATGACGCCTATCAGGTGGCGGAAGCGCGCGCGGCCGGCGCCGACTGCATCCTCATCATCATGGCGGCGGTGGACGATTTTTGCGCGGCGGAATTGGAAGCGGCAGCCCTGGCGTTCGGCATGAACGCGCTGGTCGAGGTCCACGATGGCGACGAGCTTACGCGCGCGCTGCGGCTCAAATCGCGACTGATCGGCATCAACAATCGCAACCTGAAAACTTTCGAGACCGCATTGACCACATGCGAGCGGCTGGCGCCGCTGGTCCCGCGGGATCGGGTCGTTGTCGGCGAAAGCGGCATCTGCTCGCCGCAGGATTTGGCCCGGCTTGCCAAGGCAGGCATCGCGACGTTTCTCGTCGGCGAAAGCCTTATGCGCCAGGACGACGTCGCCGCCGCGACGCGCGCTTTGCTGGCGCCGAGCGCGGCGCTTGCGCATGTCAGGTAGTGCCGTGGACCGGCGCGCCGCCAAAAAAGACAAAAAACTGAGCCATATCGGCGCCGGCGGCGACGCCCGCATGGTGGACGTGTCGGCAAAGCCGGCGACCGAACGGATCGCCGTCGCCGAAGGCTGCGTGCGCATGCGGCTGCAGACGCTTGCGATCGTGCAAAGCGGCAACGCCAAGAAAGGCGACGTCTTGGGTACCGCCCGCATCGCCGGCATCATGGCGGCAAAACGCACCCATGAATTGATTCCGCTGTGCCATCCGCTTTCGCTGACGCAGGTCAAAGTCGATGTTAAGCCCGACGCCAAACTGCCGGGCGTCGCAGTGCGCGCCGAGGTCCGGGTTGTGGGCCAAACCGGTGTCGAGATGGAGGCGTTGACCGCGGTTTCGGTCGCCTGTCTCACCATCTACGACATGGTGAAGGCGGTCGAGCGCGGCATGCGCATCGACGGCGTCCGGCTCATCGAAAAGCGCGGCGGCAAAAGCGGCCATTTCCGCGCGGAGGATTTTTGAACCGTGGCGCTGCTGTCGGTTGCCGAGGCGTTCGAACGCGTACTGGCAGAGACCGCGCCGCTGCCGGCCGAAGAAGTGCCGCTCGACCAAGCCGACGGCCGTGTGCTGGCCTACGATCTGAAGGCGCGCCGCACGCAGCCGCCGGCCGACGTTTCGGCCATGGACGGCTATGCGGTGCGCGCAGCCGACGTAGCCGCCGCGCCGGTGCGTCTGAGAATCGTCGGCGAAGTGCCCGCCGGCCGGCCGTTTGGCGCCGTGGTCGGTCCCGGCGAGGCGGCGCGCATTTTTACCGGCGGAGTGGTGCCTGCCGGCGCCGACTCGATCGTCGTCCAGGAAGTGACCAGGAGACGTGACGGTGGCTGGGTGGAGATCGAGAAGCCGACCAGCAAGGGCCGCCATGTGCGCCTGCGAGGGCTCGATTTCCGCGCCGGCGATGTGCTGCTCGGCAAGGGTCACCGGCTCACGGCGCGCGACCTGCAGCTCGCCGCCGGCATGAACCATCCGTTCGTTCCGGTGCACCGCCGGCCGAAGCTTGCCATGTTCGCAACCGGCGACGAACTGGTCGCCCCCGGCACTGAACCCGGACCGGGGCAGATCGTCTATTCCAACGGCTTCGCGCTTGCCGCACTCGCTCGCGCCGAAGGCGCCGACGTGATCGATCTCGGCGTGGTCGGCGACAAGCTCGACGAGACGGTCGCCGCAGTGCGCAAGGCGAGCGCGCGCGGCGCCGATATTCTGCTCACCACCGGCGGCGCCTCGGTCGGCGAATACGATCTCGTTCAGGCCGCATTCGCCAAGGAAGGCATGGCGCTGTCGTTCTGGAAGGTGGCGATGCGGCCGGGCCGGCCGCTGATGCACGGCCGGCTCGGCGGCATGGCAGCGCTCGGCGTGCCCGGTAATCCGGTTTCGTCCTATGTGTGTGCTTTTCTGTTCCTGGTGCCGCTCATCCGCCGGCTCTGCGGCCGCAGCGACCTTGCGACGCCCACCGAGACCGCGCAGCTCGGCTGCGATCTACCGGAGAACGACGAGCGCGCCGATTATTTGCGCGCCTCGCTGCGCGACGGGCCCGATGGCCCGGTCGCTACCCCCTTCCCTGTTCAAGACAGCTCGATGATGACGCCGCTCGCCAAAGCCGATTGCCTTGTCATCCGCGAGCCGCACGCGCCGGCAGCCAAAGCCGGCGAGCAGTGTACCCTCATGAGGCTGCCGCGCTGAGCGAAGCGCTCATGCAAAAAGCCCGGAGCGTTGCCCCGGGCTTTCCGCATCTGTGGCCGACGCCAATCAGTAGCGAGTGGCGATCGGGCCGCCGAAGTTGAAGCGCCAGACCAGGCCGCTGGTAACCGTTTGCACATACGGCGATACGTGCTCGGCAATGCCAAATGGCCCTCCGGGCGGCACCGCGAGAACGATCGGAACGTCGGCAGACTGATACTCGGCGAAGCGATATTCGGTGCGCCAGAACAGGCCGCGGATCGGAATCCACGGCATGTTCAAAGCGTATTCAGTACCGCCGCCGATGAACCAGCCGCTATAGGTGTTGGCCGAAAGCCTAAGGCCAGTGAATGCCGGCGGCACCTCCGCGGTATAGAGATTCACCGCATCGAAGCGCGTTTGCGTGTAGCCGCCATCGACGTAAGTCAAGAGCGTTGGCGTGACCAGATAGCCGAGCCGGCCACCGGCGTACCAAGCTCCCCTCTCTGTTTCGCTGCCCTGAACCGGCCCGGCCGGGTCGCCGAACGTACCGCTCAGGCTCATGAAATCGTAATCGGCGAAAGCGCCGACGACGAAATTGCCGAGGCTGCCGGCGCCGAACTGATAATCGCAACCGCCGCCGAGCCTGCCGAGCCAGCCGCGACCACCATTCGTGACAGTGGCGCCGACTGGGACAAGAGGTGGAACAGTAGGCGGAGAGGTTTCCGCGAAGGTATCCTGATTGTACATGCCGTAGCCGACGCCGCCGTCGACGTAGCAGCCGGTCCAACTGACGGCAGGCGGCGGCGGTGGCGGCGCCTTGTAGACCGGCGGTGTGTAGAGGTCGGCCGCGAGCGCCGAACCGGTGGTCAGGATCAAGCCCGCCAAAGACGACAGCAAAAGCTTCTTCATGGCATCCCCCTACGAGTACGAGAACTGAGCGACTTTGTAACGCACAAGGGGGCCGAATCGCTGTCTCCGGGCGGCAACACTGGGAAAGATTCGAACCTTGCAGCACGCCATGCACTGCCCGATGCCTAACGGACGCTGAATGAAAGCGCTGTCCATCAAGCCATCGGAGGTCATCAGAGGGGCGTGCTTGGCCGCTCAGCCGCAGCCCTAAAAGTTCCTTGGCGCGGTCCTGGCGTTTCTTCACTTCAAATTAAATGCTTGCGGAACACATATGGAACGGATAGTGTCCGTTCATGCTTTGTTTCGACTCGGTTGCAGTCGAAGCGTCTCCCGGGTCCTAGAAGAGGAAGCGCCGATGCTCACGCGCAAGCAAGCCGAGTTGTTGCGGTTCATCCACGAGCGCCTGAAGGAAGCGGGCGTGCCGCCGTCCTTCGACGAGATGAAGGACGCGCTCGACCTGCGCTCCAAATCCGGCATCCACCGGCTGATCACCGCGCTGGAAGAACGCGGCTTCATCCGCCGGCTGCCCAACCGGGCGCGCGCCATCGAGGTGATCAAGCTGCCCGAATCGGTCGCGCACGGCATGGGCTCGGCCCGCTCGCGCGGTTTTACGCCGAGCGTGATCGAGGGCCATTTGGGCCGCGTGCGCACGGGTCCGGAGGACGAGGGCGGTCAGCCGGTGGCCGTGCCGGTGATGGGCCGCATCGCCGCGGGCACGCCGATCGAAGCGATCCAGACCCGCAGCCACACCATCAACATGCCGCCGGACCTGCTCTCTACCGGCGAGCATTTTGCCCTCGAAGTGCGCGGCGATTCGATGATCGAAGCCGGCATCCTGGACGGCGACATCGCGCTCTTAAAGCGCACCGAGGCCGCCGAGACCGGCGACATCGTCGTCGCGTTGATCGACGACGAGGAAGCGACGCTCAAGCGCTTTCGCCGCCGCGGCGCTTCGATTGCGCTCGAGCCGGCCAACACCGCCTACGAGGTTCGCATCCTGCCGCCCAACCGCGTGCGCATCCAAGGCAAGCTGGTAGGATTGTTTCGAAGGTATTGATCTCGTCATTCCGGGGCCTCGCGCAGCGAGGCGCCCGGAATCCATAAGCCCAGTTTTGCCGCGTGAACTCAGTGCACGACCGGGTGACGGTGGTTATGGATTCCGGGTTCGCGCCTCCGGCGCGCCCCGGAATGACGATCATTGATCAGCTTCGACATCCTGCAGCCGCGGCGTGGCATCGGCCGGCGTGGCGGCCTTGCCGAACGACGCACGCGGTGCCGGCGGCGCCGGTGCCCAGGGTCGGTCGAAATAGGGCGGCCGCACTGAATCCACCACGAAGCCGTGGTCGGTTCGGCGCAACGCCAGCGCGCCGCGCGTGCGCCAGTCGTTGCGCCCGATCACCATGGCGGCACAATCGGGCGGCGGATCGTAAAACGCGACGATGATTTTCGCTCGCCCGCAATCGTCCTCGAATGCGGCCGGCGAAAGCGCGTAGCTGACGAGCGCGCCGTCGGCGAGCTTGCCGATGCAGCCCGACGGATCGCAGGCGATGCCGGCGCCGAGCGATCCGTCGCGGACGTCGCGGCCATCGGCGTCGGCGGCAAGCCATTCGCGCATCGCGAACGTATCGCTGCCGGTACGGTGGAACGACAGTTTGCCGTCGCCGCCGCGCACCGCGACGGCGCGGCCGTCGGACGCAATCAGCAGGTCCGGGCGCGGCGTGCGCGCGGCGGCAATCACCGCGATGACGATGATCGCCGCGCCGCTCCAGCGCAGCGGCGTCTTGAAGAGCGCCATGACCAGGAGTCCCGCCGTTGCGATAAGAAGCGGCCCGGTGCCGAACAGCGCAACGCGGCCATAAGCGCCGGGCAGGCTCGCCACCCACAGCGCCACCCAGTCCATCCATTCGATGCCGTAGCCCATCTGCCGCCAGCACTCGGCGTCGAAGCCGAACGGCATCGCCACCACGCCCAAAATGCCCATCGGCATGACCCAGGCGGAGACGACCGGCATGGCCAGCAGATTGGCCAGCACGCCATACGGCGACAGACGGTGAAAATGATAGGCCGCGTACGGCATGGTGGCGCAGCCGGCGAGCAGCGAGGCGATGGCGAGCGCGATGATCTCGTTGACGCCCCACAACGCCGCGCGCGCGCCGAGCGAGGAATCGGCGCCGGCCTTGATGCGCAGCGCGCCGCGCTCGTAGCCGGCGATCAGCGCCAAGGTCGCCGCAAACGACATCTGAAAGCTCGGATGCACCACCGCTTGCGGCGCGAAGAACAGAACCACGAGCGCGGCGATGGTGACGGTGCGCATGGTCAGCGTCGGCCGGTC